>CBFHAJ010000132.1:0-10374 GCA_965653495.1 uncultured bacterium
GACGCGACTATGGGTTGGCGTTGCCCTCCATCGTCTTCACGAGTCGCCGCGCATCCTCGCCGGCGCCCGTGAGGCCGCCGATCGCGGAATCCGCGGTCACCGCGCTGTCCGCTGCAGACTTCGTCAATTCCAGGTGGCGGGTCTCGAAGCCGATCTCCGCAAGCAGGCCAAACACCCGCGGCAACTCGTCGGCCCGCCGTACCGGCTCGGCCAACGCCTGTCGCAATTCCGCCAACGCCTCACCGTATTCGTGGCGATACGTGAGCAACCGGGCGTAGGCAACATGCATCATGAACGGCAGTCCGGCGCGGTCGGCCATCGGGTGAGCGTCGAAGTAAACACGAAGCGCTTGCTCGGCTTCACTCCCGCGTCCTTGATCCATCAGGAGCGAGACGCGGGTGTAGGGCGCCAATGCGGTCGCATCAACTCGGTCGTTCGGCTCCCAGCGCAGTACCAGATGGTGCGGGTCGAGTGCCACGTCCTGGCCCCGGAATCCCGGGGTCCACGCGAAAGCAGTGCGTTCTCCACCGACCGGTAGCGCGTGAACAGCCGACCGACCTGGTCCGCGTGCCTCCATCTCGAGCGTGGCCGTGTATGGTGGAGCGCCTTGCGTTATATCTCCACGGATGACTCCGTCGCTATCCTGCCGCCAGGCGAGACGGTAGTCGGGCGCTCCCGGCCGGTCGAACCAGTCGGAGAAGAAGCGGGACAAATCGTGACCCGCGTGCCGCTGAACGATGGCGAGAAAGTCGCGCCACGCGATCCGCTGGTAGGCGTAGTGCGACGTGATCTCGTGCAATGCCGCCCGGAATCGATCCCGTCCCACGCTGCGGGACAGCATGTCCCATACGAAGAACCCTTTGTTCAAGACGAGCGCCCGCTGGAGCGCGAGGTCCGTTGGAAGGTCGCTCAACGCGCCGTCCTCTCCGGCGGCGGCGAGGCGCAGGTATTCCACGGCCCCATACCCGTAGAACCCCGGGAATCCGGTGCGGCGGTATTGTTCGGCCGCCGCTGGTCCCACGAGCTCCTCGACGGCGCGCAGGGAGCCGTATTGCGCCAGCCCCTCTGACAGCATCGTCCGCGCGCCGGCGACGCTCTTGCTCGCGACGAGGTTCGGCCACCATTGGTGGCTCAACTCGTGGCCGAAGTAGGCGACGTTGAAGGGCTTGTCGAGATACGTCGTGCTCGCGAGCACCAGGCCTTCCAGACTGGCGCCGTCGAATCCCGCGCTGTCCGCTTCGGCAGGCGGCACCTCCGCGATGGCGAACTGCGCATTCGGATAGCCGCCGAATTCGTGGATCAGAACACCCAGCACCCGGGCAGCCCCATTGAGGTAGCTACTGATTGCCGGCCGGGGGCGGAGGAGGTACGCGCGTACGGGTATCGAGGCGTTGCTGTGGGTGACGCTGTAGCGAGCGGCCGCAAACGAGAAGTAAATCGGCCGCTTGAATGCGAACGCACTTTCGCCCTCGCGATCCCCGGGTGCGTACACCGTGAACCCAGCGGGCAGGCGGAACTCGAGCCTCCCGGTCCCCCTCACGCCGCGCAGCTCACCGGAGGACGCGACCGGGGGGGGACCCTCTTCCAGCTCCGGGTACCAGGCGGTCTTGATCCCTCCCGCAAAGGCACAATAGCGATTGATGGCGAAGATCTCGCTCGTGCGCTCGCCGCCTCGATAATGGACGCGCAACGTCACCGGAGCTCCGGGAGGCACGGGCGCCCGAGGCCGGATGATCCATGTGGTCGTGCCCCACCCACGACGGGAGGAGGGCCGGAGGTGCGGCCCGAGGGTGGTGCCGCCAGCAATCGCGCGGGGCGTCAGGACCTCGACGCGCAGATCGCTCATGAGCTCGCTCAACGACAGTTCGACGTGCTCGCGCGCTGCGTCCTGTGGGGGCAGTGTGATTGTACCGGACACTTCCATGATTGCACTGTCGGGGACGATGCGAACGACCAAATCGTAGCGCGGGGCTTGCCCCGGAGCGGGAGGCCGCGTGCCGCTCGCCAGGCATAACGCACCCAGGACGACGCCGATTCCTGCACTTGACGCCCGTGGCATGTGACGCGATCTTCCGATCGAAGTGCTGGAAAAGTAGCACTTCGTCACGACGCTCACAATGTCGAGCCACCGGATGCGCGCCGAGGATCTCAGCCGCCGTGAGCGGCAGGTCATGGACTTCCTCTACGCGCGCGGGCGCGCCACCGCGACCGAGATTCTCGACGCCTTGCCCCAAGCTCCTGGATACTCGGCGGTGCGCGGCCTGCTGCGCGTGCTGGAGCAGAAGGGTCACGTCACGCGCAGCGGTCGCAGCGGACGGGCCATCGTCTACAAGCCCATGATGGGGCGAGCACAGGCTGGACGCACGGCGGTGCGGCGGCTGCTCCGCACGTTCTTCGGCGGCTCGGTCGAGGACGGCGTGGCCGCGCTGCTCAACGCGCGCGAACGCCCGCCCACCGATGCCGAGCTGACGCGACTGACCGAGCTGGTGCGCCGCGCCCGAGGAGCGGCGAAGTGATCGCCCAAGTGCTCGCACCGCTCCTCACCGCCCTCGCGGTCCGCCTTCCGTGTTTTGTCGATACGGCGCTCAAGGGTTCGCTGGTGTTGGCGTTGTGCGCGATCGCGGTGCGCGGGCTGCGGCGCACATCGGCCGCCAACCGGTACGCAATCTGGTTCGCTGGCATCGTGGGCCACCTGATGCTGCCGCTGCTGACGTGGTATGCGCCGCCACTGTACTGGCCATTCCTGCCCGCGCCGCCGTGGCTCGCGGCATCAGCTGCATTTGATCGTGCCATGAGTGGCATTCCACCCGATCGTGCCGCGCGTGTGCTGGTGGCCTGCGCGGTGGTGTGGCTGATCGGCGTCCTGTTCCGCCTCGGGCGCCTCGCGACGTCCCGACTGATGCTCTCACGGTTCGCGCAGCTCCCCGCGGCAGGTGCCCGCGCCTCGCTGCAGACGGCGTTCGATCTCCTTCGGGAGCGACTCAGCGTCAGGCGGCCCGTCTCCCTGCGGATCGGCACCACCGCGACCACTCCGATGACATGGGGATTGGTACGGCCGACCATTGTGTTGCCGCGCGGAGCGGAGTCGTGGTCGGCCGACCTGCTCACGGTCGTCCTCGCGCACGAATTGGAGCACGTCCGCCGGCGCGATACCATCGCACAACTCGTGGCACAAGTGACGCTCGCGCTCTTCTGGTTCGATCCCCTCGTGTGGCTCGCTGCAGGACGGATGCGCCTCGAGCGCGAGTTCGCGTGTGACGATGCGGTGCTCGCCACAGGCGTCGCACCATGGACGTACGCGGAACACCTCTTGACCATCGCGCGCCGACTGCGCGACGCGGGCGATCCGCCCACGCCCCACACCTTCGCCGCAATCACCGGCGAGGGTCCGCTCGAGATCGAGATGCGCGTTCGCGCTCTGCTGGATTCGTCGACCCAGCGGCAGCGTCATTCTCGAGGATGGCTGATTGCCGTGCTTGCACTGACGCTGATGGAAGTCCCGCTCGGAGCACTACGGCCATTCCGCTCACCGACGACGTCGGTGGTTACGGCGCCGCGGTGAGCGTCTCGCGTCGAGCGGTGTCGGTTGCATTGGTGTCGGCGGTTGTGCTGACAAACCAGGCCCGGGCACAGGCCGTGTGGGAATACCCGCCCGTTGATACGTCGGTGGGGGCACGTGGATGGGTTGCGACCATCCCCCTCGCTGAAGACGGCGATCCCTCATTCTTGTTCGTACGCGCGAGCGTTGGCGGGGTGGAGCGCTGGTGGCTCATCAATACCGGAACCGGCACTTGTCAGATCAGCACGAAACTGGTCGCTCGGTCTGGCCGCCAACGGACGCTTGCACTCCAAGTGCATCTGGCCCCGGCGGTCGCGGTTCCGTGCGACGGCGTGGCTCCCGAGGACATGTCGAGCTGGACGAACGATTTGGGGCGGCCGATCGGTGGGGTGTTGGGAGGCGCGCTGTTTCGTCGCTATGTCATCCAGATCGACTATGCTGCACACGCGCTTCGGCTGTATGACCCTGCGGTGTATCGGTATACGGGCCGGGGCGACACGGTCGCTCTGCGGTTCGACGGCACGCACCCTCGCGTGGCCGTCTCGATCCGCGGCGATTCCGGCGCGATGGAGGTCGTGCGCATGCCGTTCTTGATCACCGGATCAACGGACGGGGTGAACGACAGCATCGTGTTGGGTGCTCATACGACGCCGAGATATGAGGTCGTGACGTCGAATGACGGGATCGCGGGACGAGCGCTCGAAGGGACGCTCGCATCCGCGCGGCTGGGACGGTTCGTGCTCAGGGACGTGCCGAGTGCGGGGGACGGACCCGGGCTCGTCGGTGGGGCGGCCCTGCGGCAATTCACGTGTATCGTGGACTATCCTCACGCGCGCATGTTTCTCGAGCCGAACGAGCACTTTGGCGAGGCCTTCGATCGTGGGCCGCGGAGCGGCCTGTGGTTCTATGCGCCGTCCTTTCGACCGGAGCCAACCGTCTCGTCGGTGATTCCCCGCTCGCCAGGCGCGCAGGCGGGTATTCGCGCTGGCGATGTTATCCATCGGCTCGACGGACATCTGAGCAGCGAGCTTGGGGCGGAACGAGTCGAACGCCTGATGAACCGCATCGGCAACTCATACGACCTCGTCGTGCAGCGCGGCCGGCACAGTCTGCGCGTCAGGTTGCGGCTATAGCAGCACCCTGTCCCCTTCTCTCTCGGCGCTTTTCCCATCCTCGACGTTGACGATTCCCTAACACCCAGGCTGGCGCCGGACTTGTATGCTGGCTACCCAGCTCGGAGGTCCGGATGTTCACCCGCAACTCGTCGCTCTTACTCGCGGCCGCAAGTCTGCTCCTCGGAGTTCAGGCACCGACGGTCGACTCGGGAGTCTTGCTCGGCGTCCGTGCCGGCGACGGCTACCACAGCTATTGGATCGTGCATGACCCCAGCGGCGCCCCCCCCGTGGCTGTCGCGCTGACGGGCATCGTCGTTCCCCACGGCAACGGCTTCTGGCGCGTGGGAGTCTCGACGGTCTGTGAATTCGACGGCACGAGTAACGGCAATCGGGCGGTGATTTGGGAGGGTCCCGCCGAGACGGTCCCGACCGTCTACCAGCGAGCGCCCTGCGTGCAGCGGCGCGGCGTGCGGACCTGCGGTGACGCCAAAGCGCTGATCCGCTTCGTTTCACCGACGCTGATCGCCGAGGAGTATAGCGAAGGCCAAACCGAAGCATGCGAGCCGCGCGGCGGGCGAGCGACGACGACGGATCACGTGCGCCGGCTCGGACAGGTCCAGCCGCTCAGCGTCGCTGACTTCGTGACCGATAGCGTGGAAGACGCCTACTGGCAGGCACTCCAGGATGGTGACGACGCCTTGCGGAGCGGCGGCACGAATTGTCCGCCTCCCACCGAGGACGAGATGGACCTGAAGAGCTGGTCGATCACCCACACGGCCGGCGCCTGGCATCCCGCGGCGGACTTCAGCATCGAGGTCACGGACTGCGACATCGACTATCCACTCGCCAGGGTGATGCCGCGGAGCGCGACGGCCGATGGCAGCTCGGAAGAGTTGCTCCGCGCCGCGCAGAGCCAGATGCCGGAACTGCAGGACCTGTTCGTGTCCCCCAACGGTGCCTGGGGGGTGGCGGCGGGGGAGCTGAACGGCGCTCGGACGTTGGCCGTCTACGAGATCACCGAGAAACACCTGGGGCGCAAACTGCTGGACCTGCCGGGCACGTTTCCGATGGGAGCGAACAGCGTCGTATCGGCGCAGTGGGCGCTCGGCAGCCACGCCGCCGCGTGGACCGGGATGCTCGAGACGGCCGGTAAGCTTGGAGACGTGAAGGCGCGCGTCGTGGTCGATCCGAAGCGGGCGGGCGCCCCATGACACGAGCGACTCCGGTTCTGGGCACGCTTCTGTGCTTGGGGGCTCTACCCCTCGCGGCGCAGCAGCGGGCTCCACGGCGCGCGGCCGTCCCGGTCGAGCAGCTCCCCGAATCGTTAGTGCAGCGATGGGTGGATCCGCGCTTGGACTCGAACCAGAGCAGGCAGGACCCGATCTTCATCGGCCGCCTCGGGCCCTCACCCCGCACCATCCTGGTGCTCGCGGCTTCGGGCAACCTGTTCAGCGGCTTCGCGCTGGCAGACACCACTCGGGCGACACCGAAGCTGGCGCTACCGGAGCTCTCGGACTCGGCCATCTTCAACAGTGTCGAGGCCGTTCTGTTCGAGCCAGCGCCCGGCGACTCGGCACCCTACATCA
Organism: uncultured bacterium; assembly: GCA_965653495.1. Taxonomy (GTDB): domain Bacteria; phylum Gemmatimonadota; class Gemmatimonadetes; order Gemmatimonadales; family GWC2-71-9; genus AG41. The sequence goes on from CBFHAJ010000132.1 coordinate 6,261, forward strand.
TTGTGATCGCCACCTACATCACCGGCATCGGCCAGGGGGGCGGTACGCCGTTCTATCATAACGCGGTGCTCCAGTGGAACGGCACACGCTTCGTCCGGTTGCCGGCGATCGAGCAGCGCATCGCAGAGCTGCAGACTGCAGGAGCAGTGCGTCGCGTGCTGCGCGCAGCTGTGAGGAAATAGGCCCCGGTGAGCAGCAGCGTCCTAGCGACGAAGCGATCCGCTTCGCAATACTTTGCCTATGCGTCCCGCCGAGCTTAGGTTGAGGTTAGGCCACCACGAAATCCACGGGAGCCGATATGCCGGTGGCCAAGCTGTCGCGGGAGTTCTACGCCAAGTTTGGGGACAAGCTCACGGATGAGCTCGTGAACTGCCTGAATACGATCGAGGGCTCGTACCGGGCCGAGCTGCGAGACCTATTTGCGGCGCAATTCGGCCGGTTTGAGGAGAAACTCGAGCGGCGGTTGGCCGACACCACCACCGACCTCGCTGCCAGAATCAGCCAGCTACGCGTCGATCTCCATTCGGCCAAGACCGACATGGTGAAGTGGAGCGTCGGTCTGTGGCTCCCCTTCGGGCTCGCCCTCCTCGGCCTCTACTTCAAGCGCTGAGCTGGTGATTCGCTCTCCGACGCTCCGGCGTAACGACGTGGCTACGCGGAGATCTCGCAAGCCAAGCCCCGGAGCACAACTACGCGCGGCTGACCCCGGGGCGACGCCCCGGGGGCTCCTTGGGTAGGCCGACCCAGGGGCCATGCCCCGGGGCCTCCGAGAGGGCCAAAACAGCGACCTGCCTCACCGAAACAGCTTCCCGCCCCACCAAAACAGCGTGCCGCCTCACGAAAACAGCGAGCCCATACACGAGAACAGCGAGCCCATACACCAAAACAGTGAGCCCATACACCAAAACAGCCCGCCCATACACCAAAACAGCGAGCCCATACACCAAAACAGCGAGCCCATACACCAAAACAGCGACCCCAGTAGCCCAAACAGTCGATCGAGTACGCCGATCAGCGAGCCCAAGCAGTCGATGTGCTCGCAAAATACCGCGATCAGCGTGCTCGATCACTCTCTCGACGAGCCGAGTAGCCCGAACAATCGATCGAGTACGCCAATCAGCGAGCCCAAGCAGTCGATGTGCTCGCGAAATACCGCGATCAGCGCGCTCGATCACGCCACCGACGAGCCGAGCCACGCGCTGCCCCGCCCCAATCACCGCTCGGCCGATTAAAAGAGGACACCTGACACGAAAGGAGACGCAACAACCGGCCAGAGAAATCCCAGCAACGACGCGGACTTTGCGCGTCCGATCGCGCGGAACGGAAAAAGTGTCCTCGCGCGATGACACATTCGATCCGAGCAAAGCCATCTTCGATCACCGTCCCAGCACGAAACGCCGTGGCGCGATTCATGACTAGCAGGGCGGGCGTCGGGTGCAGTCAACGGCAAGCAGAACCCCGACGCCATGTCTCTTACTGGAGGGTCGTATGAACAAGGTATTGCGCAGGCGGCTAGAGATGGCCGAGCGGGTCCGCGACTTCCTGCGGGCCCACACGACGGACGGTGCGCCGGACGAGCCCGGACTGGTGCGCCTCGAGCAGCTGGTGCAACGCGCGCAGGAGCTCGCGGGGCAGCAGCGGACCGGGTTGGTGAGCGGGCGGTCGGCAACGCAGCAGCGCGCGGAAATCAAACGCGTGCTCGAGTCGAAGCTGCTGCGCTTCCTGGTGGCGGCGGGGCTGGTCGCGTCGCGCGAGAACATCGAGCTCGCGGCGCATTTCCACCTCCCGCGCAGTGTGAGCCACCAGGCCTTCGTCACGGCGGCGCGGGGGATGCTCGAAAAGGCCACCGCGCAGAAGGATCTGCTCGTGAAAGAAGGGATGTCGCCGGCGCTGCTGGACGACCTTACGGCAGCGCTGAGCCAGTTCGAGCAGTCGCTGGCGGCGTCGCGGGCCGGCCGGCGCGCGCATGTGGAAGCAAGCGCCGACCTCGAAGCGGTGGTGGCCGAGATCAGCGAGCGGGTGCGGTTGCTCGACGGGCTGGTGCGCTACCGCTTCGGGGACGACCCTGCGTTGATGCAGGGGTGGTTCAGTGCCCGCGATGTGTTGGGCCCGTTCAAGCAGAAGGCGCAGTCGGAGCCTGATGCCAGTGCGGGTGCAGGGGGGGCCGTCGATCAGACCCCCAGGGCGGCGTGATAATGTCCTCACCCGCGGCGTAACGGCGCGGCAGCCTGATCACCTGCCGCGCCTGGTTGTTTCTGTGGCCCTCTCCACCGCGAACACCACCATCGTCGCCGACCCGGCGCGGCACACTGGGCCTATGGGCTCGACGCCCCCGAGGCGGCGATGGCGACGACGAACGCAAGCAGCCCAACCAGGCTCGCCGCGACAGCAGGCGGGCCGCTCAGCTCCACGCCGGCGGTCGCGCCGAATTTCGTGCGCGTCACCGGCGGCGCACACGAGACGGTGGTGCAGCTCGGGTAGTCATACCCCCGGATCAGTTTCGGCCGTAGCGCCACGCCGAGCCAATCGGTGGGACTCACCTTCACGAGGCCGAATACGCCCGTTTGGCGACCGTTGGTCGGCACCCCGAGAGCGAGGTCTACAGACGCACGGCTATCGAGCCAGCGCCGGTAGCGCACTGCAGGTCCCACGGCGGCGTTGGTTTCGATCGACGCGAAGAACGACGCGCCCACGGCATCACGCGGCGTCACGTTGACCATGAGCCCGAAGTCGAGTACCGCGGCGAGGGAGCCCTCCTCGGGCGTGGCCTTCACCACTCGACTATAGACTCCCGCATTGGTCACCACGAACGCGCCACACTGCGCCTTGGGCCGCGCGCGCCAGCACAGCGGCGCCAGCGCGACAGCCTGGGCGATGGCGCCCGTGGTTGCGCACAGGCACAGCAGCATTGACGGCAAGAAGCAGCGACTGTTCATGAGGCGAATGAACGTCCCGCCGTTCAAGCCGATGTCAAGCTGAATTACATTTCGCGGATCGCTGACACGGATCCCAGACCGACTATGCGTCCGCTCGCCATGATCACGCTTACCCTCGGCGTCACCTCCGTACAGGCGCAACAGACGCCCGCGACCGGGCGTGATGTGCTGCAGGTGATGCGTGCGGCGTACGGCGGCCACTGGTTCAAGACCCTCACCTTCACTCAGGCCACCACCAAACGCGATTCCTCCGGCAAGGAGAGTGTCGCCACCTGGTATGAGAGCCTCCGGTACACCGACGCTGGGGGCACCCAGCTGCGCATCGACATCGGAGATCCCAAGGACGGCAACGGCGTGTTGTACAGCACGGATTCCCTGTGGGCATTCCGGGGCGGCAAACAGGTTGCGGCGCGGGCGGGCGGGAACCTGCTCCTGCCGCTCATCGAGGGGGTGTATCTGCAGCCGACCGATCGGACCACCCAGCAAATGGCGGCGAGCGGGGTCGATTTCTCGCGGGCGGTGGTGACGGGGATCTGGAACAACCGGCCCGTCTGGATCGTGGGCGCGAACGCGACGGGAGACACCGCCTCGCCGCAGTTCTGGGTGGACGTCCAAACCAAAGTCGTGGTGCGTGGCATCTTCTCGCCAGTCGCGACGGCGCCCGTGATGGACATGCGCTTGGACAGCCTGGTACGCACCGGAGGCGGCTGGCTCGCCACGCGCTGCGAATTCTACGTCGCTGGTAAGCTGCTGCAGGCGGAGGCGTACAGCGGGTGGCAGACGAACGTGAATCTAGCGCCCGAACTGTTCGACCCGCGAACCTGGACCACCGCGCCACATTGGGCTGGCAAGAACTAGTTACACCGGACCGACGACCGTCGCCGATCCCGCGTGACGCGCTCCGTGCGCACGGTGGGAAGGATGGGGGGGCTCATAGCCGGCCAAACTGCACCGTCGTTCATCAGTCGCAACGGTTCCAGCGGGGAACGCGGCCCGGCCAGAAAGACCGAGCGCCGGCGGACCTAGTCCGTCGGCGCTCGTTGCTGCGGCTGGGCAGCCGCAGAAGTCTCGCAAGCCTCACACGCAACGTACGGACTCCGATTCCTAGCGTCAAGCGCGAGAGAGCATTCTTGCTCGCTTCGGGAGTGGGCCTATGCTGCTTCAACTACGCAGAGCCT
>CBFHAJ010000133.1:0-10369 GCA_965653495.1 uncultured bacterium
TGTCGCGCCGCTGCGAGCGTCGCCTGCACCTCCGTCGGGTGATGCGCATAATCGTCCACGACCGTCACGCCGCCCGCGTCGCCCACGCGCTCGAAGCGGCGACCCACACCGCTGAACTCCGCCAGCGCGGGGAGCGCGCGCTCGAGATCCGCGCCCAGCTCCTGCAGCACCGCCAGCGCCGCCGCCGCGTTGCGCAGGTTGTGGAGTCCCGGCACCCGCAGCCGCAACGCCACCGCGCGTCCGCCGGGGAGCTCGATGCGCGCGCTCGAACCGCGCTCATCCAGCGCGGGCTCGACGATCCGCACATCCGCGTCCGCTCCGACGCCCACCCGCCACACGGGCACCGCGAGCCGGGCCGCTACTCGAGCTGCTCCCGCGTCGTCGGCGCCCACGATGGCGCGCCGCGCCCGCCCCGCGAACTCCACGAAGGCATCCTCGAGCGCCGCCACGCTGCCGCCGTAGCACTCGAGGTGGTCGGCCTCGACGTTGTTCACCACTGCCACGCCCGGCGTGAGCGACAGGAACGCTTTGTCGAACTCGTCGGCCTCGACCACGAACAGGTCGCGGCCACCGAGCCGGGCGTTGCCGCTCCACCAAGCGACGCGGCCGCCGGCGAGTCCCGTGGGATCCCGCCCGGCGGCCGCTAACGCCTCCGTCACCATCACCGTGGTGGTCGTTTTGCCGTGAGTTCCCGACACGGCGACCACCATTCCACCGGCGACGGCCTGGCCGAGGGCGTCAGCCCGCCGTACCACCGGGACCCGAAGGGCGCGTGCTCGCTCTAGCTCCGGGTGATCCCCCGGCACCGCTGCGGTGACCACCAGCGCCCGGGCTCCTTCCGCATGCCCGGGATCGTGTCCCCGCCATATTTCCACCCCCAAGGCTGCCAAATCGGCGGCGCCGGAGGGGTCGTTATCGCAACCTGTTATCGTGGCGCCTTGCTGCCGGGCGAGAAGCGCCAGCCCACTCATGCCCGCCCCGGCGATCCCCATGAAGTGGATCGGACGGGGATCCACGGTTGCAAACAAGGTCATTAGTGGGGGGCTAATATACAGAATTTACGAAACTTGCGAAAGAGACCACGGCCTTTTTACCGGACGACTGTCAAGATCTTCGACACGATCTCCCGGGTGGCGTTAGGTGCCCCCCGACCCCTCGCGCGGTCGGAGAGTGACGCGAGTCGGGCCCTGTCGGCCAGCAGTTCCGTGACGGTACGGGCGAGGGTGTGCGGGCTCAGGTCCCGCTCGGGGAGGTAAACGGCGGCGCCGGCCGCCGCGAGCGCCTCCGCGTTGTGGGTCTGATGGTCGGCGGCGGCGGTGGGGAGCGGCACCAGGATGCTCGGTTTCCCCCAGGCGCAGAGCTCCGCGACGGTCATCGCGCCCGCCCGGGCCGTTACGAGGTCGGCAGCGCGGTACGGCGCCACCATCGGGTCGAAAAATCCGCGTACCACCACGCGGCCCGGCACGGCGTAGCGCTCGAGCTCCTTGACGTGCTGCGTGCCGGTGCCCCACAGCACGTTCACGGAGTCGAGGAAGCGGCGCTCCAGCGCACCGGCAACCGCGTAATTGATCGCCCGCGCCCCCTGGCTGCCACCGAACACGAGCAACGTGGGCCGGCCGCCGTCGAGTCCCAGCTCCGCGAGTGCGGCGACGCGCGCACCCCCATCCCCCGGCACCGGTGGACGCACGGGATTTCCCAGCGTGAATACTTCTGTCCTGGGGCCGAGCGTGAGAGCCGCGCGCGCTTCGGGAAACCCGAGATGGATCTGGCGCGCGCGGCGGGCGAGCCAACGGGTGGTCAGGCCGGGAGACGCGTTCTCTTCGACGAGGACGGTGGGGATGCCGGCGCGTTGCGCGCGCCACACGACCGGTCCCGCCGCGTACCCGCCCGTCCCGATTACGACCGCGGGCCGCTCGTCCGCCAGCGCGCGTCCCACGGCGCGCCACACCGGCCACGCGATCACCAGCCAGCGAAAGTTCTTCCACCAGGTGCGCCGGTAGATCGGCTCGATGGGAAGCAGGCGGTAGCGAAACGGATAGCGCGGCAGGACGAGCGCCTCGATGCCCCGCTGCGCGCCCACCAGCACGGGCTCCACGTCGGCGCGCGCGTCCACGAATCCCTGCGCGAGCGCGAGGGCGGGCATGAGATGGCCGCCGGTGCCGCCGCCGGCGAGGAGAACCTTCACACGCCCACGCTTCGCCGCGCGCGCCCGATACTGATCAACACTCCGGTGGCAACGAGGGCGACGAACAGACTCGAGCGCCCGTACGAGATGAACGGCAGCGTGATGCCGGTGGCGGGCAGGAGCGCGAGGGTTACGCCCATGTGCAGCGCCGCAGTGATCCCGATCAGTCCCGTGAGCCCCAGGGCCAGCAGCTGGCCGAACGGATCGCGCGCCGAGCGGGCGATGCGGAAGCCGAGCCACACGAACGTGCCGAACAGGAGCAGCAGCGCGAGCACGCCCAGAAAGCCCCACTCTTCGCCGATCGTCGAGAAGATGAAATCTGAGTAGGCGTACGGCAGGTACCCGAGCTTCTGCTGCCCCTGGCCCAGTCCGACGCCGAACAGCCGTCCCGACCCGATACCGACGAGCGACTGGTGCACCTGCCACGTGGCCTCGGACGGAGCGCTGCCCGGATTGAGGAACGTGATCACCCGCGCGAGGCGGTACTGCGCGCTCGCGACCGCGCCGAACAGCAGCGGCGTCGCCACCACGGCGACGGCGAGGAAGTGCCCGATGCGGGCGCCCGCGGTGAACAACACGACTCCCGCGAGCAGCGCGACGAGCAGCGCCATGGAGAGATTGGGCTCGAGGAAGATCAGCGCCAGCACCGGGGTGAGCACCACCACGAACGGCAGCAGTCCGTACTTGAACGTGCGGATCAGCTCGCCCTTCTTGGCGGCGAGCATCGCGGTCCACAGCACGACCGCGAACTTGGCGAGCTCGGAGGGCTGCACCGTCACGAAGCCGAGGTTCACCCAGCGCCGCGCCCCGTTGATGTTCGGCGCGATGCGGTGCGTGAATGGCAGCAGCGGAATCAGGAGCAGCAGCGTCGCCAGGCCGAGCACCGGCCAGGCGGCGCGCCGCCATTTGCGGTAATCCGACTGGGCGAGCAGCGCGGCCACGACGCCGCCCACCGCCGCGCCGAGCGCCTGCTTCAGAGCGAAGCTCGAGCCGACCTGTCCCTCCGCCACTGTGAGCAGGCTCGACGCGCCATACACCGCCGCGAGCCCGAACACGACGAGAATCGCGGCGACGAGGGTGAGGAGGCGCGTTTCCCAGCGCGGGTCTCTCACTGATTACGCCCCCATCGATTCCCCACCCTGAAGGGTGGGCCCGGTGAAGCACAGTGCTGAGCCTGGGAATGGCGCGTCACATTGCCTCCACTAATCGTCTGAACGTCGCCCCGCGCTGCTCGTAATTCTTGAACATGTCGTAGCTCGAACACGCGGGCGACAGCAACACGGCATCACCCGGCTGGGCGGCCCGGCGCGCCCGCGCGATCACGTCTTCGAATGTCCCGCCGCGCTCGAGCGCCACCTGACCGCCGAGGTCCTGCGCCACGAGCGGGCCCGATTCGCCGTACGCGATCACCAGACGGCATTTGCCCTGGAGCAGCGGCCCGAGGCGCGTGTACGGTTCACCCTTGTGGCGGCCGCCGAGCAACAGCACGAATGGCCGATCCATCGCTTCCACCGCGACGAAGGTCGATGCGATGTTCGTGGCCTTCGAGTCGTTGATCCACAGCACGCCGTTCACCTCGCGCACCGGCTCCAGGCGATGCGGCAGCGCGCGAAACGAGCGCAGGCCCCGCGCCAGGGCGTCGGGCACGACGCCGGCCTGGCGCACGGCGAGCGCGGCGGCGAGCGCGTTCGCCACGTTGTGGTCGCCCAGCAACGTGAGCTCGTCGCGGGCCAACAACGGATCGGGGCCGAGCCGCAGCTGCCGCGCCGCGCGGTCGTACCATCCGTCCGCCGGCCCGCGCAGCGAGAATAGCAGGCGGCGTCCTTTTGCCCCCGACGCGAGCTCGAGCACCGGCGACTCGTCGCCATTCAAAACCCACACGCTCGTGGGCGCCGAGTTCCGGAAGAGCTGCTGCTTGTCGGCGTAGTAGGCCTCGACCGCGGGATAGCGATCAAGGTGGTCGGGAGCCAGGTTCGTGAGGATCCCCATGTCGGGCGCGAAGTGGGGGCTGTCGTGCAACTGGAACGACGAGACCTCGATCGCGAGCCACTGATAGCGATCGCCCTTCACCGCGATGTCCGCGAGCGGGCGCCCGATATTACCCGCCGCTTCGGCCTGGAGCCCGGCGGCCCGCAGCAGGTGCGCCACCAGCGCGGTGGTCGTGGTCTTGCCGTTCGTCCCGGTGATCGCGATGGACTTGACGCCCGACGCCGCCAGCGCGCGGAATCCGAGATCGATCTCGGAGAGCACGGGGACACCAGCCTCACGGGCCGTGACGAGGGGCTGCGCCTCAGGGGGCACGCCCGGCGACACGATCACCGCCACCGCGGAGCGGATCCGGGCCAGATCGTGCCGTCCCACGTCGAGCGTCACGCCGTCGAGGCGGCGCAGCGCGGCGAGCGCGTCGCCGCCGTAGGGGTGGTCCGAGGCATCGCTGGCGTACACGGGAACCCCCTCGCGCGCGAGGAGCTGGGTAGCGGCCAAGCCGCTCTTCCCCAACCCGACGACGGCCACGACGCCACGCCGCCACGCCGCAGGGATCATCTCACTTTGAGCGTCGCGAGGGCGATCGCCGCGCACATGACTCCCAGGATATAGAACCGCATCACCACCTGCGGCTCCGCCCAGCCGAGCTTCTCGAAGTGGTGGTGCAGCGGCGCCATGCGGAACACGCGATGGGCATCCGCATATTCCTTCCCGTGGCGGCGTTTGTTCCAGCGGTACACCCACACCTGCACCATGACCGACACCGCTTCCGCCGCAAACACGCCCCCCGCGACGAGCAACAGGAACTCCGCCTTGAGCATGATGGCCACGGCGCCGAGCGCGCCGCCGATGGCGAGCGACCCGGTGTCGCCCATGAACACCTGCGCCGGGTGGGCGTTGAACCACAGGAACCCCAATGCGGCGCCAGCGAGCGCACCGCAGAAGATTGTCAGCTCCTGCGAGCCGGGCAGGAAATACACCAGCAGGTAGCGCGTCCAGTCGCTGCGGCCGAACACGTAGGCGAAGGCCGCGAACGCGCCCGCGAGAATCGCCGTCAACCCGGCCGCGAGCCCGTCCAGTCCGTCTGTGAGATTCACGGCGTTCGAGCTGCCGGTAACCACCAGCGTCACGAAGCCGACGTACAGGATCGGCGGCAGCACGAGCAGGGTGTACTTGAAGAGCGGCAGCTGTGTGGACGCCGCCGGGAGGTCCGTGGCCAGGGGCCGGTACACGAGCGTCACGCCGAGCGCCACGCCGAAGGTGATCTGGCCGATCAGCTTCCAGCGGGCGACGAGCCCCTGCGACTTACCGCGCACGATCTTCAGGTAATCGTCGATGAAGCCGATGGCTCCGGCCCACAGCATGGCGAGGACGGCGATGACGACGTAGCGGCTGTCGAGTCGCGCCCACAGGAGTGTGGGGACGACGGTACCGAGCAGAATGATCAACCCGCCCATGGTGGGCGTGCCGCGCTTGGTCTGATGGCTGGCCGGCCCCTCGGCGCGGATCACCTGCCCGACGTTCCGCTCCCGCAGCCGGCGGATGATCGCGGGACCGCACAGAAACGCGAGCAGCAGCGCGGTGACGACCGCGCCCGCGGCGCGAAACGTGAGGTAGTTGAACAGGTTGAAGAAGATGTGCTGCTTCGCGAGCGGCGCGAGCAAGTGATAGAGCATCAGTTCAAGTCCTTGAGGACCCGCTCCAGGGCCACCCCACGGGAGGCCTTGAGCAGCACGATCTCGTTGCCCGCGAGGGCAGCCTTGAGGCGCGACCCCAGCGCCTCCGCATCCGGCGCCGTGATCAGCCGCCGCCCCAGCACGCCGCGGTGCGGCTCGAACGCCGGCACGAAGTCTCCCACCGCGCCCACCAGCGCCGGCCCGAGGGCGGCGATCTCGGCGGCCGCGGCCGCATGCAATCTGGCACTCTCGGGCCCGAGCTCCAACATCGAGCCGACCACGACGGCGAGCGGCCGCTGGCGATGCTGGGCGAGCCAGTGCGCGAACTTCACCGCCCAATGCAGCGAGCCAGGATTGGCATTGTAGGTGTCGTCGATCACGGTGAGCCCCCCGCCCAGCTCGAGCATCGCGCCCCGCCCTCCCGGCAGCCGCACGCTCGCGAGCGCCGCGACGGAGCGCGCCGGATCGGTGCCGGCTTCACGGCCCACCGCGAGCGCGAGCATCGCGTTCTCGATCTGATGGAATCCCACGACGGGGAGTGTGACCGTGTGTCCCCGCCACGTCACCCGCGGGTGACCGCCGTCGTCGAGCTCCGCCGCATCGGGCCTGACCTCCGCGGCCGGGCCCGTGCCCGCGACCACCGTGCGACCCTGGCGGCGCGCCGCGATCGCCAGCTCGGGAGGCTCGGTCCCCACTACCGCTACGCGCACTCCCTCCGCCAGCGACAGCTTCTCCTGCATGACGCCCGCGAGCGAGCCGAACCCTTCCACGTGCGCGTAGCCGACGTTCGAGATCACGGCGATCGTCGGCTCGATCACCGCCCGCAGCTTGGGGATCTCGCCCGGCACGCTCGCGCCCGCCTCGACCACCAGCGCCTCGCTGTCGTCGGGGGCGCCGAGGATCGTGAGCGGAACGCCCACCAGGTTGTTGAGATTGCCGATGGTAGCGTGCACCCGATACGAGGTGGCGAGCACCGCGCGGATCATCTCCTTGGTGCTCGTCTTGCCGCTCGAGCCGGTGATCGCCACGACCGGACTCCCGGGCGCGAGCAGGCGCCGGCGGGCGCGGGCCAGCGCGCCCAGCGCCGCGAGCGTGTCCGGCACCTCGAAGAACGGCAGCCCGTCCACGGGGGCCGTGCCGCGCCGCACCACGGCCGCGGCCGCGCCCTGGGCGCGGGCCTGGGCCAGGAAATCATGCGCGTCGAAGCGATCGCCCTTGAGGGCCACGAACAGGGCGTCGCGGGGGAGGTGGCGGGTGTCTGTCCCCACCCCCGTGAAGTGCAATCCTGTCGGACCCGAGACGCCTAACGCGTCGGCAACTCGCTTCGAGTCCCAAATGGTCACCGCCCCTCCCCCAACCCGGAACGCGGAAGGTGGAAGGCGGAACAGCAGCGGAGGGCTCCGGGTGCCAAAGAACTCGTAATGATGTTCCACGTTCCGCGTTCCGACTTCCGCGTTTGTTCTTTCACGAAGCCCCCAACTCCCTCACCACCACCCGCTCATCGAACGGCTGCTTCTCGGTCCCGATGATCTGGTAGGTTTCGTGTCCCTTCCCTGCCAGCAAGATCGTATCAGCGGGTTGCGCGAGTTCGAGCGCCAGCGCAATGGCACGCCGGCGATCCACTTCGCGGTGATGCGCTTTGGGGCCCATCCCGGCTTCGACGGCATCGAGGATCTTCTCGGGATCCTCGGTGCGGGGATTATCGGACGTGGCGATGGCGATGTCGGCGAGGCGGGCGGTCACCTCGCCCATGGGCGCCCGCTTGCCCGGGTCGCGGTCCCCGCCCGCGCCGAACACGACGATCAGGCGCCCGCGGGTGAGCGGCCGGAGCGTTTCCAGCGCCCGCTCGAGCGCGTCGGGCGTGTGCGCGTAGTCGCGCAGCACCACGCACGGCCGCTCCGCGATGCGCTCCATGCGGCCCGGCACCTGGGGGGCGTGGGTGAGTCGCTCGGCGACGGTCTCGAGCGGCACGCCGAGGCCCCAGGCGCACGCGGCCACGCCGAGCGCGTTGGCCACGTTGAAGTGGCCGAGCAGCGGCAACCGCACCGGCACGCTGCCGGCCGGCGTGGCGAGCTCGAAGCGCGCGCCCTGGGAATCGAGCGTCACCCGCCGCGCCGTCACGTCGCCGCCCCGCTCACCGAAGGTCACCCGGCGATGCTCGCGCCGCAGCCGTTGCCACGCGGGATCGTCGGCGTTCACCACCTCCAGCCCGTCGGGGGCGAGGTAGGTGAGCAGCTTGGCCTTGGCGCGGAAGTAGTCCTCCAGGGTCTTATGGTAGTCGAGGTGGTCGCGCGTCAGGTTGGTGAACACGGCCGCGCGGAACACCAGCCCATCGACCCGGCCCTGGTCGAGGCTGTGCGACGAGGCTTCCATCACGGCGCCGCGCGCGCCCCGCTCGACCAGCGCGGCGAGCGTCGCCTGGAGATCGATCGGCCCGGGCGTCGTGAGATTCCCCGCCTCGCTCGGCACGGGCGTGCCGGCGGGATCGAACGCCCCCAGCGTACCGATGGACCCCGTCGGCTCGAGCGCCGACAGCACGTGGCGCAACAGCGTGACCGAGGTGGTCTTGCCGTTGGTGCCGGTGACGCCGACCAGATCGAGTCGCGCGGCGGGACGCCCGTACCAGGTCTCGGCGGCGGTGGCGGCGGCCCGGCGGCCGTCGCGCACCAGGACCTGGGGCAGGTCCGCAGCTTGCTCGCGCTCTACCAGCGCCGCCACCGCCCCGCGGTCGCGCGCCTGCGCGACGAACGCATGCCCGTCCTGCATTGAGCCGCGCACCGCGCAGTACAGCATGCCCGGCGCCACCGTGCGACTGTCGGCGGTGAGGCCGGTGATCTCAGGCCAGGTGTGCAGGTCCGGCGCCTCGACGAGCAGCCGCGCCCGCTCGAGCGCCGTGACGATCTCGGCGAGTCGGCTCATCGCCGGTGATGACGCGGCCGCGCGGGCTGAGTGGAGGAGGCAGGCCGGTGGCGTCCGGGGCTCGCCCACAGGGTGACCGCCGACCCGACGGTGGCGCTGTCGCCGGCCGCGGGCCAGGTGTGCTCGGCCGAGCCCCATCCGCGCAGCCGCACGCGAAAGCCGCGGCGGTGCAGCGTGCGCACGGCCTCCCGCATCTCCAGTCCGGTCACGTCCGGCACGGCGCTGCGCGGTCCGGAGGCGGCGCTGTCGGGGTGATACGGCCAGGGGATCACGTACGGCACCACGCCGCCGTCGTCCTCGAGCGGTGCCGCGACCGTTCGTGGCGCCGCGGTCGAGAGGCGCGCCCGGTCGAGGGCCACCGTACGCGCCGCCAGCGCCTGCTCGAGCATGGAGCGGGTGACGGGAGCCGCCGTCTGCGCGGCGAAGTAACTCCCTTTGTGCGGGTGGTCGATCTTTACGACGAGCACGAGCTGTGGATTGTCGGCCGGAAACAGCGCCGCGAAAGAAGCCGTGTAGTCGCCGGGCGCGTAGTGGCCATTCACCACGCGCCGCGCCGTTCCGGTCTTGGCGGCGACGGGAAAGTTCGCGAGCGCGGCCTCCGAGCCCGTGCCCCCTTCGACCACGCCGCGCAGCAGGTCACGCAACGCCGCCGCCACGGCGGGCGCCACCGCGCGGCGGACGGGCTCCGGACGGTGGCGGTACAGCACACGGTCTCCCGAACGCACTTCCCGGATCAGGGTGGGGGCGAGGAGCACGCCCCCGTTCGCGAGCGCTCCGTACGCCACCGCCACCTGCAGCGGGGTCACGGCCAGCTCGTATCCCATCGCGAGGCTCGCCGCGCTGGGCCGGGTCCACTCCACCGGGGGGCGCAGCCGCCCCGCGGCCTCCGCCGGGAACTCGATGCCCGTAGCCGATCCGAACCCGAAGTCGCGCAGCACACCGTACTGCTCGGCAGGCGCGAGCCGGGTGACGAACTTCGCCATGGCGATGTTGCTGGAGACGCGGATCGCGTCCGCCAGGGTCATGGACGGCAACGGCTGCTCGTCGGTGATGGTGCGACCGCGCAGTCGATACTTTCCTCCCTCGCCCGAGACGTGCTCGCCGGGCTTGACGCGGTCGAGTGACAGCAGCGCGGCCGCCGCGAAGATCTTGGCGATCGAGCCAGGCTCGAACGTATCGGTGAAGGCGGTGGGCCGGGAGCTGCCGTCGTGCTGGCGTGACGCGAGCGCCAGCACTTCGCCGCTCGCCGGGTCGAGCATCACCACGTCGCCGCCGTCCGCGTCCATGCGGCGCAGCGCGTCGTCGAGGGCGCGCTGTGCGATCTGCTGCAGATCGGCGTCGAGCGTCAGCACGACGTCGAGGCCCGGCTCCGGCTGCGCGATCACGCGCGCCGGCGATTCGTACTCGCGCCCGGCGCGGTCCAACAGGACCACCGCGGCGCCCGCCCTTCCGGCCAGCAGGGTGTCGAGCGTTTTCTCGAGCCCCGACGCGCCATGGCCGTCGTCGCCCAGCCGGCCGATGGTGGCCCGGGCCAGCTGGGGATCGGGGTAGAAGCGGTTGAGCACGGCCTCGAGATGCACGCCGCGCTCGTTGCGCAGCGGCT
>CBFHAJ010000134.1:0-10033 GCA_965653495.1 uncultured bacterium
GAGAACTGCTCGAGCTCGATGACGAAGCCGGCCTGATCCTGGGCGGCGGGAGGGAGCGCGGTCATAGCGTTAACTGTGACCCCGGCAGCGCGTAGCCACCCACCAGCGCCCAACCCAGCTGCAGCAGCTGACGGGCCGGCCACAGGAAGGGGGTGAGCAGAGCCGGCGCGAGCCAGATGACGAGAAACAGCGGCACCATGCCAAAGGCATAGAACTGCCGATATCGCAAGCCGGCGCCGGGCGGGAGCAGGTGATAGAACACGTGACTACCGTCGAGGGGCGGCAGCGGAATGAGGTTGAAAAAGGCCAGCACGAGGTTCCATTCCATCCCGTACAACATCATCCGCTGCAGGATCTCAAGACTGCCCGTGAGCGTCGGGACCGCGGACGCGAGCAGCCCCGATGCAACGAACAGGACACCGGCCACGACGAACAGGAACAGGTTCACCGCGATCCCTGCGAGCGATACGATCACGTCGCCACGGACGTACTTGCGGTACTTGCGCGGGTTGACGGGCACCGGTTTGGCCGCGCCGAACAGAAACCCGGCATGCGTGACCCAGAGCAGCAGGGGCAGCAGCACGGTCATGAACGGATCGATGTGCTTGAGCGGGTTGAGCGTCAGCCGGCCCAGCATGTAGGCGGTGTCGTCGCCTTGGCGGTACGCCGCCTCCGCGTGGGCGTACTCATGGGCCACGATGGAGAACAGCAGCACCGGGGCCCAGACGAGGATTTCGAACGAGATAGCTCGGGCTCCGGGTCGGTGACGGCCTAAGATAACGAGCGGGCGGGGGGCGGGTCAACGCCGTAGCGCCTTGACCGACCTGCACTTACCCTCTAAGTTCCGCGCCGAACCAGGAGGCTCGAGAGTGCCCAGAATCCAGTCGGCCAAAAAGGCGATGCGCCAGGGACGCGCCCGCCATCAGCGCAACCGCGCCCAGACGTCCGCGCTCCGCACCGCGCTCAAGCGGGTGCGGACTGCCACGACGCCCGAGCAGGCGGGAACCGCGTACACGATCGCCGCGAGCTTGCTGGACCGCGCCGCGCGCAAGCACCTGATTCACGCGAATACGGCGGCGCGCCACAAGAGCCGCCTCGCTGCCGTCGTGCGCAAGCTGTCGAAGTAGGAATTACAGCGCCGCGAGCTCGGCCCCGCACTGCTCGCAGTACCACTCCGTCGGTCCGTTCATCGTCCCGCACATGCGGCACCTGAGCGTTTTCTCTCCTTGCTCATCGCCCGCGACGTTCGACGCCTCGGGCACGATGGGCGCGGGAACGGGAGTGGCGGCGCGCGGACCGGGTGGCGCGCCGGGACTGGGCGCGCGCGGCAAATCCTCGGTGGGAACGGCCGGCTGAAACTGGGCCCCGCTGGCGCGTCGGGGCGACGGCGCGGTCGCGTCGTCCTCGGTGACCGACTTGATGAACTCGAGCTCATCGACTTGCGACGGCTTTTTCGGCGCCGGCGAGGCCGTCAGAGTGAGCGGGCTCGGCTGCGCCCGGGGCTGGGGCGGCGCCGGCTGCGGTGTGGGAGCCAAGCGCGGCGGCGGCGCCGGCCGCTGGCTCACGAGCGCGTCCAGCTCCTCGAGCTTATGGATATCAGCCTCGACCGACTGGAGGTCCTCGCGCACCGAAATGAGCTCCGCCAGGACATCCTTGTGCACCTGCTCCCACTGCGCTTCGTCGTACTCGCCCACCGAATGGCGCAGCTCGGTCTCCGTGAGTTTCTCGGCGGCGCGCGCTTCCTTCTTCTGGAGCTCGCCCCGCAGGTAACGCTTCTCCTCGATCGCTTGCCGGGCGCTCTCGGCGTGGGCCTTCAGCTCCTCCGTCACCGCGGAGAGACGGGCCTCGTAATCGGAGCGCACCCGCGCCCGAACGTGCCCCGGTGTCGCGTCGGCCGAATCGTTCAGCCGCGCGAGCCAGGCCTCGTACTGGCGCCGCTCCTCCAGCAGCTGCTGGATGATGATGGTGCTCTTGGACGGCCCCTTAGCCATCTCGCTCCCCTCGTGCACTTACGCGCCCAAGCGCCCGCGCCGCCCACATGATGCGCGCCGCGTGCTCGAGGCTTTCCATCCGGATCCACGCCTGGTCCAGCGTCGCCCCCACGGTGACGGCTCCATGATTCGCCAGCAACCAGGCGTCATGACCGACCAGGTGCGGCTCGAGACGGTCTCCCAACTCCGGAGTTCCTGCCGTCCCGTAAGGCACCAGGGGAACCGAACCGCACTGTAAGATAAGCTCTGGCAGCGTAACTTCCTCGAGGCCGAGCCCGGCGACCGCAAATCCTGTTGCCACAGGGGGATGCGCGTGGACGACCGCGCCCACGTCGGGCCGCTGCGTCAGGATCCGCATGTGTAAATCCAGCTCACTCGTGGGGTCATGACGCCCGCGCCGCTTGCGGCCGCGCAAGTCCACTTCGACCATGTCGGCGGCAGTAAGTAACGACTTGATCAGACCCCGCGGCGTCACCAGGACGCGATCGGGGCCGAGGCGTACAGACAGATTGCCGTCCTGCCCCGCGATGAGCCCCTGGGCGGCGAGCTGGCGGCAGCACAGCGCCATGCGGCGCGCCACCGGGCTCGCCGTCACCGCTCGACCGCGGCTCCGGCCTGGTGGACGATAGTGCCGCTCACGACTGTGAGTGCCACGCGCCCGGTGAGCGAGCGTCCGGCGAACGGTGTGTTGTGACTTTTCGAGTGCAGCGCCGCGGGGTTCACGGTCCAACGTTCTCCGACGTCGAGCACGACCACGTCGGCCGCGGCGCCCGGTTGCAGCGTGCCGCCCGGAAGATGGAATGCCGCCGCCGCCGCCGTGCTCATTCGGGCGATCAGCTCGGCGAGGGAGAGCACGCCTCTCAGCACCAGCTCGGTGTGGGCGACGGCAAACGCGGTCTCGAGCCCGATGATGCCGAACGGCGCGTCGTCGAACGCGGCCTCTTTGGCGTCGTAGGCGTGCGGCGCATGATCCGATGCGATACAGTCGATCACGCCTTCCTTCAGTCCCTGCCGCAGGGCGGCGACGTCGTCCGCCTCGCGCAGCGGCGGATTCATCTTTGCGTGGGTATCGTAGGTCTCGCAGGCGCGATCGGTGAGGGTCAGGTGATGCGGCGTGGCCTCGGCGGTCACCCTGATGCCCTGCTCCTTGGCGCGCCGGATCAGGTCGACCGATCCGCGCGTGGACATGTGACACAGGTGCACGTGGCCGCCGGTGAGCTGCGCCAGCAGCAAGTCGCGCTCGACCATGATTTCCTCGGCGGCAGCGGGGATCCCCTTCAACCCCAGGCGAGTCGACACGAGGCCCTCGTGCATCACGCCCCCGGCGGCAAGGGTGGGGTCCTCGCAATGATCGGCCACGGGAATCTCGAAGGTGCGCGCGTACTCGAGGGCGGTGCGCATCAGGTGGCTGGACACCACCGGTTTGCCGTCGTCCGACACCGCGACCGCGCCGGCGCCTACCATCTCACCGAACTCGGAAAGCTTCTCACCGCGCTGGCCCACCGAGATCGCGCCGATCGGGTACACCCGCGCCAGGCCGGCGCGCGCCGACTGCCGCACGATGAACCCCACCGCCGCCTGATTGTCGGTGACCGGGTCGGTGTTGGGCATGGCGCACACCGCGGTAAACCCGCCGGCCGCGGCGGCACGGGCGCCCGTCGCGATCGTTTCCACGTCTTCGTGACCCGGCTCCCGCAGGTGCACGTGCACGTCCACCAGGCCGGGCGCGACTACCTTGCCGCGCACATCCCGTATTTCGGCGCCGACAGGCGGAGCCCCGATGCCGGGCTGCACCGCCGCGATCTTGCCCTCCTGGATCAGCACGTCGGCGGTCGCGTCGAAGCCGCGGCTCGGGTCGATGACGCGGCCGCCCTTGAGGAGCAGCGGTGGCGTCATTCCGATCCTCGCTTGGCGGCGTCGGCAAGCTCGGGGCGGCCGCCGGCGAGCAGGTACAGCACCGCCATGCGGACGGCAACCCCGTTCGTCACCTGGTCGAGGATCACGCTGTGGGGACCGTCGGCGACGCGCGAGTCGATCTCCACCCCGCGGTTCATCGGACCGGGATGCATGATGGTCAGCATGCGCGGCGCCTTCTCGAGCCGCTCCAGGGTCACGCCGAACACCCGGTAGTACTCGCGCACGCTCGGGATAAAGCCCATCTCCATCCGCTCGATCTGCAGGCGCAGCACGTTCAGCACGTCGGCCCACTCGATCGCTTCTTCGATGCGCCGGAACCGGCACACCCCCAGCTCCTCGATGCCCCGCGGCATCAGCGTATCGGGACCGCACACGCCGACTTCCGCGCCGAGCTTCGAGAGGCCCCAGATGTTGGAGCGGGCCACGCGCGAATGCAGCACGTCGCCCACGAGGCACACCTTGAGTCCCTCGATGGTCCCGTGCTTGTCACGGATCGTGAGCAGATCGAGCAGCGCCTGGGTGGGGTGCTCGTGCTTGCCGTCGCCGGCATTGATGACGTTGGAGCGGATGCGGTTGCCGAGAAACTCGGCGGCTCCGGACGACGGATGCCGGATGACCACCATGTCGATACGCATGGCTTCGAGATTGCGCGCGGTATCGACCAGCGTCTCCCCCTTCTGCACCGAGCTGCCGCTCGCGGCGACATTGACGGTGTCGGCCGAGAGGCGCTTCTCGGCGAACTCGAACGAGATGCGCGTCCGTGTGGACGCCTCGAAGAACAGGTTGACGATCGTCTTGCCACGCAGCGCGGGAACCTTCTTGATCGGCCGCTCGGAGACCTCCTTGAAGGGCTCGGCGGTATCGAGGATGAGGCGGATCTGATCGGGCGAGAGGTGCTCGAGGCCGACCAGGTCCTTGCCGAGGGGAGGAGGAGACGGGTGGATCATGACGCCGTCCGACTCACGACGTCCACCTCATCCCGGCCGTCGAGCTCCTCCACCAGCACGTCCACGCGCTCGCCGTTGGTCGCCTTTACGCGCGTGCCCACGATGTCGGGCTGGATCGGCAGCTCGCGGCCGCCGCGGTCGACCAGCACGCACAGCGAGATGCGCTTGGGGCGGCCGAAGTCGGCGAGCTCGTCCAGGGCGGCGCGCACGGTGCGCCCGGTGTACAGCACGTCGTCTACGATCACGACGTGCCGCCCGCTCAGGTCACCGGGGATACGCGTCTCGCCGATCATGGGCTTGGGGCCCACGGTCTCCAGGTCATCGCGATACAGGGTGATGTCGAGGGCGCCGCGGGGGACCTCCACGCCTTCGTCCTTCTCGATGAGCTTGGCGATGCGCTCGGCCAACTCCACGCCACGCCGCTGGATGCCGATGAGCACCAGGCCGTCGGTCCCGTGCGCCAGCTCGCGCACTTCCACCGCCATACGCTGAAGCGCCCGCGACAAGGCGCGGGCGTCCAGGATGATCGTGCGGTCGGACCGGCTCATCTCAGGCTTGGAAGGTAACCACGGCCCCGGAGGGGTCAACGGGCGGCGGGATTGACGGCCATTCCCGCGTGAGGTCTCTTCGAGCGCCGAGGCGGTCATCGGTCCCGGGCCCGGAGGACGTATGCGGCGTTCCCTATCGTGTTTCGTGCTGCTCACGCTGACCGCCGCTTCGCTCCACGGGCAAGGCCTGCGCGACAAGATCGCCCAGCTGTTCATCTTCGCCGACGGCAAGGATCCATTGTTCCTCGGCGGTACCGCCGGCTCCGACTCCGCCACGGCACTGCACGCCGACCACTTCGTCCCAGCGGCCGTGGCCGACAACGGCACGCTCATTTCGTTCCTCGGCACGGCGATCAGCCAGAACGTCGCCACCCTCCCCGTGAGCGCAACCAGCGGCGGCACCACGTTCCGGTTCGAAGGGGGCGTGCCGGTCGCGACCTCGGGGTCGCCCGGCGCGGTGTTCGGCGAACGCGCCCAGACGCTGGGCCGCGGCCGCGCGTTCGTCGGCCTCAACGTCACTCACCTTCATCTCGAATCGCTCCGCGGCGTCCCCATGGATGGCATCCAGATGGTGTTCACCCACGAGAACGTTACGGGACCGGCGTGTGACAGTCTCGTGGGCGCGTCGTGCACGCCATATGGCGTCCCAACCCATGAGAACGACGTCATCGACCTCCGCCTGGCGCTCGACATCGACATGACGGTCACCTCGTTTTTCCTGAGCTACGGGCTGCTCGACCGCGTGGACATCGGAGTGGTGCTGCCGATCGTGTCGACGTCGCTGCGCGGCACCAGCGACGCGGAGATCGTGCCGTTCGGCGGCACGACCGCCCAGCACTTCTTCGGCGGCACACCCGCCAACCCGCAGCTCGAGACATCCCGCTTCGTGGATGGATCGGCCAACGGCGTCGGCGACATCGCCGCACGCGTGAAGGTCAACCTCAACCGCACGGAACGGACCAGCTTCTCGCTGCTGGCCGACGCGCGATTTCCCACCGGCAGCGCCGACGATCTGCTCGGCTCGGGACACTTTGCGGCGCGGGGCCTCGGCGTGCTCTCGGCACGATTCGGCGCCTTCTCCCCGCACGCGAACGTCGGGTACCTGTTCCGCAGCGGCAGCTCGCAGAACAGCGCCGTGCTCGCGACGGTGGGATTCGACCATCTCATGGCGCCCTGGGCAACGATGGCCGTCGACCTCGTCTCCGAGCTGCAGGTCGGCGAGAGCAAGCTCCGCCTCCCGGGTCCCGTGACCTACGATGAACCCTTCCGGCGCACGATCGACGTCACCAACATCCCGAACGAGCGCGATGACCTGATCAACGGATCGCTGGGGTTCAAGTTCACGACCCGGGCGGGAGTCACGCTGGTCGCGAATACGCTCTGGCCGCTCAACCGCGGTGGCCTGCGGCCCAACGTGCTGTGGACCGCCGGCCTCGAATACAACTTCTGAGCGCGGGGATCAGCGAACCGTCGTGATGTGCCAGCCGGTGGAGTCGACGGCCATGAGCGCGCGGAACGTCACCGGGCGCCGCTCGCCGCGTCCGGTGCCGGCGTTGTCGTACTCGTAGACACCGCTCACGATCGCTTCGGCGGTCAGGCCCATGAACCGCACCGCGGTGACCGTCAGTCCCGCCTTGAGATTGCGCACGGAGCCAAAGAACCCCTGCCAGCTCTGTTGCTGCGCCGCCGTGAGACCCGGATACGCATGGCGTACCTGCTCCATGTCGCGGGATTCGAGCGCGCGCGCGTAGTCGTCGATCACCTTCTGAATGTCGACCTTCGCGTCGTGTGGTGGGGGTACCGCCGCCGGGACCGGGGGCGGGGCCGGCGCTGGCTTTGCGGGCACGGCCCGGACCGTATCGCGCGGCCGCGCCCGCGCCACGCGCTCCGCCTCCGACCACAACGACGCCGCCGTGGCGAGCTGCACCATCGCGTCGGACGGCTGCCCCCGCGCCGCCAGCGATTCCGCCCCCTTGAACACGCTGTCTCCCGGTGCGATGTCCACCGGCGTCGCACCGGCCGCGACTGCCCGACTCATCGCGGCCAGCGCGCGCGACCGCAGCGACTGGAGGGGGGTGTCCTCACGCTGCGGGGCCGGGGCGGGTGCGGCCGGCTGGGGCTTGGCACGTGCCCCTGCGGCGAGCGGCGTCCGCTTCGCGCGCGCCGGTTCTGGCGGCGGAGCCTTCGCGGCTGCGCCGCTATCCGACTGGACCCGCGCCACCGCGAGCGCGGGAGTCGTGTCGCGGTTGGCAGACGAAGACGGCGGCGCTACGGTGGCCCGCGCGCGCCACGGCCCCAGCCACCACACCGCGGCGGCCACGGCCAGCGCGCCGAGCCCCCATCCGGCGGTCGAGAGGCGCCGCGCCAGCGGTCGCCCGCTGCTCGCGGAACGCGTTTGTGGCCGGGAAGGCACGATCGGGCTCGTCGGCGTGTTGAGCTGCGTCAGGGAGCGCGACCGCCCGACTCGCGCGAGCGTGATCATCTGGCGGCGCACGGGATCGTCGTGGCGGAGCGACGGCCGCCCGCACACGGCCACGACGTCGTCCATGGTGGGCCAGCGCTGGGCCGGATCCTTCTCCAGCATGCGCATGACCCCTGCGGCCAGGTTGGGCGGGCAGTCCGGCCGGAGATCGGTCACGGGACGCGGCACCTCGTTGAAGTGCGCGTACATGATCGACATCGTCGAGTCGCCGGTGAACGGAAGCTGTCCGGTGAGCATTTCGTACGCGACGACGCCGAGCGAATACTGATCGGAGGCGCCCGTGACTTCGCGCGTGTCACATTGCTCGGGGCTCATGTAGGTGGGCGTACCGACGGTGACTCCGGTCAGCGTGAGTCCGTCGGCCTGCACCACCTTGGCGATCCCGAAGTCGGTCACCACGGCCCAGCCATCCTCATCGAGCATGATGTTCGCCGACTTCACGTCGCGGTGAATGACGCCATGGCGATGCGCGTAGCCGAGCGCATCGCTTACGTGGGCGAGAATCGCCTGGACCATCGGCGTGGGCAGTGGTCCGACGTCGTGAATCACCGCGTCGAGGGCCCTCCCCTGCACGTACTTCATCACGAAGTACAGGACGTCGGGCCCTTCTTTGACGGCGTAGATGGGAATGATGTGCGGGTGACTGAGGGCGGCGGCGGTCCGGGCCTCACGCTTGAAGCGCTCCACCATCCCCTCGCCGATCAGCAGCAGCGCGGGCGCGAGCACCTTGATGGCCACCTTGCGGTCGAGGGCCAGGTCGTGCGCGAGGTAGACCGTGGCCATGCCGCCGCGCCCCAGCTCGGCCAGGATCTCGTACTCGCCGAGCGTCGCCTGCCGCAGCGCGTCGAGCTGTGCGTTGCGTCCGATATCGGACGGCGGCGACGCGCCTGGTCCCGTCATGGAGCTCTCTCTAGAGCGACCTTATCCAATAACACTCCAGCGGCTCGCCGGCAACCGCTAGCCGAACACCGGCGTCAGCGGTGGCTCGCCCTTGAGTACCGCCTGCACGTTGGCAACGGCGAGCGCTGCCATGCGCGTCCGCGCGGCCCGCGTCGCGCTGCCCACATGCGGCAGCAGCACGGTATGCGGGGCGGCGCGCAGGCGGGGGTGGATCGCGGGTTCCTCGAGGTAGACGTCGAGCCCTGCGGCGCCGAGCCGGCCCTCCTCGAGCGCGGTCGCGAGCGCCTCCTCCCGGATCAGGTCGCCGCGGGCGGTATTGACGAGAATCGCGTCGGGCTTCATTTGCCGGAGCGCCGCGGCGTCGATGACGCCCTTGGTCGCTGGAGCGGCCGGCGCATGCAGCGAGAGGACATCGCTCTCACGCAGCAGCTGACCGAACTCGACCCGGGCCGCCCCCGTTTCCCGCTCAAAGTCCGTGCGCGGATGCCGCGCCGTATAGATGACCCGCATCCCGAACGGCAGCGCGCGCCGCGCCACCGCCTGCCCCACCCGGCCCGCCCCGAACAGGCCGAGGGTACACCCGCGCAGCTCCTTCCCCAGCAGCAGCCCCGGCTGCCACCCCGCCCACCCGCCGCTCTTCACCAGATCCAGGCCCTCCGGCAGGCGGCGCGCGCACGCAAGAATCAAGGCCCAGGTCAGATCGGCGGTGGCGTCGGTGAGGACGTCGGGCGTGTTCGTGACCCGGACGCCTCGCAGCTCGGCCGCCACGAGGTCGACGTTGTCGTGGCCGGCAGCGCAGTTCGCGATGATTTTGAGCTTCGCCAGGTGTTTCAGCTCGGTCCCACCTACCCAGCGCGACAGGAGGGGCACGATGGCGACGAAATCGCCACGCGGCGTCGGCTGCGCGCCCGGGAGCCAGGCGACGTCGAGGCCGGCGAGCTGCTCGGGGGTGAGGAGCTCCTGCAGCTCGGCGGCGATCAGCACCGGGTACGTCGCTATCTCTTCATCCTGGCGCGGCGGATCGAATCGTCCACGGCCAGCGCGCGCTCCGGGCTCCATTTGTAGTACAGCTGCAGGCACGATCCGACCTGCGGGTTGCGGCCCACCGCGCAGCGCGTGAGCTCCTGACGGTGCTGCGCGCCGTCGCGCCGCCACACCGAATCGGCGGTCGCCGCGGCGCGCGCCTCGGCCCAGCCGGATCCCACCAGGCAGCGCGCCACTTCGCCGGACGGATCACGCGCGCAGCCG
>CBFHAJ010000135.1:0-10030 GCA_965653495.1 uncultured bacterium
CGAAGCCAGTCGCCCGGGTGCTCAGGAAGGTTATTCACCGCAGCAGCCGCCTAACTATATAATGGGTTGTCAGTCGTCTCCACGGCGTGCATCATGATGGGCAATCTAAGACGCTCGCTCCCGCGTGTTGCGATCAAGAGCCAAGCCCTTCGCCCGCACTGCTCTGGCGTCCGGTATCCGAATCATGCGAGTCGTGGCCAAACGCTGCGGGCGTGGCAGCCTAAGGCGCTTGCAGCCTAAGACGCAAGAGGCAGCGTGTGCGAGGGGGTTCAGGGTAGCATGTCGGCTGGACTCCGGACGCCGAGGCCGCCGCGGTTCAGGACGTGGGTGTAGATCATGGTGGTGCGCACGTCGTGATGACCCAGGAGCTCCTGGACGGTCCGGATGTCGTAGCCGGCCTCGAGGAGATGGGTCGCAAATGAGTGGCGGAAGGTGTGGCAGGTGGCGCGCTTGGTGATGCGGGCCTCGAGTACGGCGTCGCGCACGGCCCGTTGAATCGCGGATGGGTGGAGGTGGTGGCGGCGGAGCTCGCCGGTCCCGCGATCGACATGCGTCCGCCCCGCCGGAAACACCCACTGCCACGCCCACTCGGCCGCCGCCCCGGGGGACTTGACCTCGAACGCGCCGGGGAGCCAGACCCGACCACCACCCGACGCGACGTCGCGGGCGTGGCGCGCGCGCCAACGCGCCAGATGCTGCTCGAGCTCCGCCCGGCCCGCCGCCGGCAACGTGGTCACACGGTCCCCGCCCCCCTTGCCGGCCCGCACGCGGATCTCGCCCCGACCGAAATCGACGTCCTTCACCCGCAACCGCAAACACTCCAGGAGCCGCAGGCCGGAGCCATATAAGAGGAGCGCCACCAGCCGGGGGACGCCGTTGAGCTGGCGCAACACGGCGCTAACCTCGGCGCGGGTGAGGACGACGGGCAACCGCTGCGACTCCTTCGCGTGCACCACACCGCCAGGCGCGGTCGCCAAGCGGCGACCCAAGACCGTCTCGTATAGAAACAACAGCGCCGCGGCAGCCTGATTCTGCGTCGACGCGCTCACCCGCCGCCGCTCGGCCAAATGGGTGAGGAACACCTCGACGTCCGCGGCGCCGAGCTGGGCAGGATGACGGCGGCCATGGAAGTCGACGAACCGCTTGACCCACGCGACGTACGCCTGCTCGGTGCGGGGGCTGTAGTGCCGCGCACGCACCGCGGCGCGCAGGTGGCCCAACAGGGTCCGGGGAGCGGGGGTGCCGATGGTCGGTGGGAGAGCGGGCGCGGGCATGGTGTCCACAATAGTGAGGAGAAAGACGGGGGCATAGGGCGAAAAAATGCGAGCGGGGGGGGGCGGATGGGCGGATGGGCGGGAAGAGCAGGCAGCACCGGCGGCGCGGCGAGCGTATTTCCACAGTGCCCAATTCCTTGCGATAGTGTCCAATTCCTTGCGGCTCAACCCCCTACCGCTACTGGCGGCGGTGGCGCTCGTCGGCGTCCACCCCGCACGGGGGGCTGCCCAGGTCGGCTCCACCACCGACATCATCACCGGGACGGTCCGCGGGCCCGATAGCCTGCCGATCGCGGGCGCCGTGGTACAGGCGATCTCGATCGAAACGCAGGTGTCCCGGCAGCGCACCACCGACTCGCGCGGCCGTTTCACCATCGTGTTCCCTGACGGCGGCGGACAATACCAGCTGGTGGCCCGCTACATCGGGATGGCTCCCGCGCGGGTCACGGTGGCACGGCAAGCGGACGAGGATCGGCTGGTCGCCGACATCCGGATGGGGCTGGCCGCGGTCCCGCTCGAGCCGGTCACCGTGACGGCGCGGCGCACGCCGCGGGGCAACGACCGGCCGACGCCGGGCTCGACTGAGCGGGACCTGTCGCCCCAACTGCTCACCCGGCTGCCGATCGACGCGTCGGACTTGAACCTGATCGCCACACTCGCGCCCGGCGTGGTGGGGATCGCCGGGACCGACTCGAGCGACGCGGCGTTCTCGGTGGCGGGTCAGCGCACCACCGCCAACGACATCACGCTCGACGGGATGTCGTTCGGCTCGGGATCGGTGCCGCAAGACGCCGTGCGGTCCACCCGCGTGGTGACCAGCACGTACGACGTGGCGCGCGGGCAGTTCTCGGGCGGGCTGGTCGCGTCCACGACGCGCAGCGGGACGAACGTGCCGCAAGGGTCGTACACCTACACGCTGCGCGACAAGGATCTCGCGTGGGGCGGGCCCACTAACTCGGCGTTCGGACAGGGCTACACGCAGAATCAACTCGGCGGCGGGATGGGCGGGCCGATCATCGCCAACAAGCTGTTCGTGTTCGGCGCGCTGCAGGGACGCTGGCGCGACCAGGGGCTGACATCGCTCACGAGCGCCGACGGCGCCACGCTGGCGCGGCTGGGGGTGAACCCCGATTCGGTGGCGCGTTTCATCGCGCTGGCACAACAGGCGGGCGCGCCGATCACACTGCCGGGACTCCCGGACGACCGCGCGACGGACAATACCGTGGGCCTGCTGCGGCTCGACTGGAACATCAGCGACGTGCAAACGCTGATGCTGCGGTTGGACGGCCGCTGGAACTCGCAGCAGCCGACGCGCCTCGGCGCACTGGCACTGCCACCCACAGGCGGCACGATGTCGCAGACCGGCGGCGGCGTGATGGCGTCGCTGACGTCGTACCTGGGCGGGAACTTCATCAATGAAGTGCGCGGCTATGTGTCGCGGGGCCGGCGCGACAACACGGCGTACGTGACCCTGCCCGCGGGCCGGGTGCAGGTGGCGTCCGCGCTGTCCGACACCGGTCAAAGCGTCACCAACCTGAGCCTGGGAAGCAACACCGGATTCCCGCAGACGAGCGACACGCGCGCGCTCGAGGTCAGCGACGAATTCTCCTGGTTGCCCGGCCGCACCGCGCACCGGATCAAGCTCGGGCTGTATCTCAACGGCACCGAGCTGCAGGAGAACCAGGCGGTGAATCAGCTGGGGACGTTCACGTTCCCGTCACTGTCCGCGTTCGCGGCCGACAGCGCGGCGATGTTCACGCGCACGCTGAGCCCGCTCGAGCGACAGGGCACAGCGTGGAACGCAGCGCTGTACCTGGGGGACATATGGCGGTTGGGCGGTGGGGCCGTTGGGCGGGGGGCGGGAGGCAGCTTGCAGGTTACCTACGGTGCGAGGATCGAGACGGCCAGCTTCAACGGCGCGCCGGCATTTAACCCCACGGTCGACTCGCTGTTCGGGCTGCGCACCGATCATATCCCGACCGAAGTACACGTCTCGCCGCGGGCGGGATTCACCTGGATGATCGCAGGCTCGGATGGGCCCGCCAGCACGATCGTGCGCGGGGGCGCGGGCGATTTTCGCAGCCTCACCCCCACTGGCCTCTACAGCGCGGCGCTCGCCGCGCCCGGACTGTCGAACGCCGAGGAGCAGCTGGTGTGCATCGGGTCGGCCGTGCCGACCCCGGACTGGACGGCGTACATGCAAGACCCGGGCGCCATCCCGTCGCAGTGCAGCGACACGGTCAACGCCATCACCATCACGCCGCACCCCAACGTGACGGTGTTCGATCCGTCGTTCGACGCGCCGCGCGCCTGGCGCGCCTCACTGGGCGTGCAGCGACGGGTCCTCGGCACGTACACGGTGTCGCTGGACGCGAGCTACGCGCGTGGCATGAGCCAGTATGGGTTCCGCGACTTGAACCTGGTCACCACGCCGATGTTCACGCTCGCGAACGAGGGCAACCGGCCGGTGTACGTGCCGCCCGACTCGATCATCCCGGCGACGGGCGCGCTGAGCTCGACCGACTCGCGCCGGTATCCGCAGTTCGGGCAAGTGCTGGTGATCGGCTCGGACCTGGAGTCGGACACGAAGCAAGTCACTCTCGGGTTCGGCGGATTCACCGGACGGGGAATGAGCTTCCAGGTGTCGTACACGTACACGCGGGCGATGGATCAGTCCTCGTTCGGCTCGGGTGCATCGTCACAGGGGTTCGCGGCCGCGAGCACCGGGGGAGACCCCAATGTGCGCGAATGGGCGACGTCGAGCTTCGAGCGGAGACATTCGTTCCTGGGCACCCTCACCTATCCGTTCACCGGGGCGATCGAAATCACCGCCATCGGCCGGCTCACGTCGGGGACCCCGTTCACGCCCAGCGTGGGGTCGGACAACAACGGCGACGGGGCGCGCAACGACCGGGCGTTCGTGTTCAATCCCGCCACGACGGCGGACACCGGCGTCGCGCGGGCGATGCGCGCGCTGCTCGGCGCCGCGCCCAGCGCGGTGCGGAGCTGCCTCGAGGCGCAGCTCGACCAGGTGGCGGCCCGTAACTCGTGCAGCGGCCCGTGGCAGCCATCGCTCGACTTACAGCTCAACTGGCGGCCCTCGTGGTTCGGCTTGGACCGGCGGCTTACTCTGTCAGCCGTCACAGTAAACCTTCTCGGTGGTTTGGACGAATGGCTGCACGGCACCGACCACCTCGCGGGCTGGGGGTTCAGCGCCGCCCCCGATCCGGTGCTGTTGTACGTGCGCGGGTTCGATCCGGCGAGCCAAACGTTCCGCTACGCGGTCAATCAGCGGTTCGGCGCCATCGCGGGCGCGAACGGCGGCGTGACGGTTCCCTTCCAGCTCGGCATCCAGGCTCACCTCGCGATCGGGCCCGACCGCACGCGCGACCGGCTGCGGTCGGCGTTCGGTGGAGGGGGGGGGCGCGCAGGACGAGGAGGCTTGTTGGGCGCGGACTCGAGTGGCACCGCGTTCGCGGCGCGGTTCGCGCAGATCCTCCCCAACCCGATCAGCGTGATGGTGTCGCTCAAGGACACGCTGCACCTCGCTGATTCACAGGTGACCGCGCTGCAGGCGATCGCCGATTCGCTCGACGCGAAGAACGGCGCGGTGCGCGACTCGCTGCGCGCCGACGTCCAGCGCGGGGGCGACCGCCCCGATCCGGGAGTGCTGTTCGCCCGCATGCGGCCACGACTGCAAGCGGGCCGCGAGAACATCCGCAAGGCGATTGAGCGAGCTCACGCCGTCCTTACACCTGAGCAGTGGAAGCAACTACCCGACGCGCTCAAGTCCCCGGGATTTGGGGGGGGGGACGGGGACGCGGTGGAGGAGACAGATGAGCCTGACCACACGGATTGCCCTGACCACGATGGCGCTCGCAGGCGGTATCGGACCGTCACAAGCGCACGCCCAGCACCCTGATCTGTCGGGGAGCTGGATCTACAACCCGTCGCAGAGCGACAACCCGCGCAACATGACGGGGGGGCGGGACAGCGCGGGCGGCGGGGGCGGCGGGGGCGGCGGGGCCGACGATGGCGGTGGCTATGGCGGACGCCGCGGTGGATTCGGTGGAGGCAGGCGCGGCGGCTTCGGAGGAGGGGGCGGGCGTGGCGGTTATGGAGGCCGAGGGGGCGGCGGGATGAGCGAGGAGCAACGCGACCGGATGCGGCAGACGATGGCCATGGCATTCGATGCCTCGCCCACGCTCAAGATCAACGAAGACGACTCGACGCTGATCGTGACGCCCGACACCGGCGCCGCGCTCGTACTATACGCGGACGGCCGCAAGGTGAAGCAGCACGTCGAGGGTCAAGGAGACGTGGAAACCAAGGCCCGGTGGCAAGGGAATGACTTCGTGGTGGAGCGGAAAGTCTCAGGTGGCGGGAAAGTGACAGAGGATTATCTCAAGTCGCAGGACGGGAAACAGCTGTTCGTGATCGTGAGCTTCGAGAGCAACCGGGGGCGCACGCTGGAATTTCGGAGGGTGTACGATGCTGAGAGGTCGTAGAGAAGTCGGGAGAAGTCGGGAGAGGTCGGGAGAGGTGTGTCATGACGGGCTGTATGCGCCCCAGATCGCTCGCAGGACATCCGAAATCTCACCCACCGTCGCCCGGGCACGCACCGCTGCGAGGATTGGTTCCATGAGGGGCGCCACGGGAGCGGTCGCGGCGGCTTTGAGGTCGGCCAGGGCACGCTGCACCTTGCTCGCGTCCCGTGCCGCCCGCGCGCTCGCCACGCGTTGCTTCTGTTCGCCAGCGAGTGCGGAATAATCGGGCGCGGGGACTGACGCGACCGGCGAGTCATCTTCGTAGCGATTCACGCCCACCACAACGGCGCTCCCGGACTCGATTGCCCGCTGCGCTTCGAACGCACTCCGGGCGATCGCCTGTTGGAAGGTGCCCTTCTCGATCGCGCGCGCGGCGCCGCCGGCCTGTTCGATCTGATCGAGCAGCACGCGCGCGTCGCGCTCGAGCTGATCGGTGAGCGATTCCACGTACCAGCTCCCGCCCACGGGATCCACGATCTCGGGCACACCCGTCTCGGACGCCAAGAGCTGCTGGGTACGGAGCGCCAACGTCGCCGTTTGTGCCGTGGGAAGGGCCAGCGCCTCGTCGTACGCGTTGGTGTGGAGCGACTGGGTGCCGCCGAGGACGGCGGCGAGGGCCTGAATCGCGACGCGCACCACGTTGTTCTCGGGCTGCTGCGCGGTGAGGGTCGAGCCCCCCGTTTGGGTGTGAAAGCGCAGCCGACAGGCCGTGTCGTTCGCGTGGAAGCGGTCTTTCATAAGGCGGGCCCACAGCCTTCGCGCCGCTCGGAATTTGGCGATCTCTTCGAATAGGTCGGTGAACGACGCGAAGAAGAACGACACGCGCGGCAGCAGCTGGTTCACGTCCAATCCGGCCGCGACGGCGCGGCGCACGTACTCGAGGCCGTTCGCGAAGGTGAACGCGAGCTCCTGAACGGCGGTCGCCCCCGCTTCGCGCATGTGATAACCCGACACCGAAATCGGGTTGAAGCTCATCTTCTCGGCGGTGACGTAGCGACACAAATCGATCGCCAGCCGCAGCGACGGCTCGACGGGATAGATGTAGGTGCCGCGCGCGATGAACTCTTTGAGGATGTCGTTCTGCACGGTGCCCTGAAGCTTGGCGCGCGCCACCCCCTGCTCTTCTCCCACCACGATGTACATCGCCAGCAGAATCGGCGCCGTGGCGTTGATGGTCATCGAGGTGGACACCTGGTCGAGCGGGATCTCATGGAACAGCCGCTCGAGATCGTCCACCGTCGCGATCGCCACGCCGGCGCGCCCCACCTCGCCCTCCGCCATCGGATGGTCCGAGTCGTAGCCCATTTGCGTGGGAAGATCGAACGCGACGGACAGGCCCGTCTGACCGTGCGCGAGGAGGTGACGGAACCGCGCGTTGGTCTCGTCCGCCGTCCCGAAGCCGGCGTACTGGCGCATGGTCCACAGCTTGCCACTGTACATCGTGGGGTGGACGCCGCGCGTGAATGGGAACGCGCCGGGCGCGCCGAGCTCGCGGGCCGGGTCGCCGGACCAATCTGCCGGATTGTAGACGGGTTTGCGCTCGCTGCGATCATGCGCGCCGCATAGGCGACATCCTCCCGGCTGCCGATCACGAGCGGGGTGTGCTGGTGGAGGCTCTCGGGGACGATGTCGAGAATCGGGTGACAGCCGTCGGTGGCCAGGCCGCCCGCCTGCGCCACGACGAGCGCCAGCGGCGCCGCCTCGTACAACAGGCGCAGCTTGCCCTGCGGGTAGTTGGTGCCGGCGGGATAGAGGAACACGCCGCCGGAAATGAGGTTGCGATGGAAATCGGCGACGAGCGAGCCGATGTAACGCGCGTTCTTGGGCTGCACCTCACCGGAGCCGTTCTTGAACGCGCCCACCACGCGCTGCACCGCCGGCGCCCAGCGGTTCCAGTTGCTCTCGTTCACGCTGTAATAGCGGCCCACTGGCGGCGTCGTGATGTTGGGATGCGACAGCAGGAACTCGCCGATGGTGGGATCGAGCGTGAAGCCGTGCACCCCCTGCCCCGTCGTATAGACGAGCATTGTGCTCGAGCCGTACAGGATGTAGCCCGCCGCGATCTGCTTGTTGCCAGCCTGTAAGCAATCCGACAGCCCGGGTCGGGCGGTTTCCTTGGTGACGCGCTTGTGGATCGAAAA
This sequence comes from uncultured bacterium, assembly GCA_965653495.1. Classification (GTDB taxonomy): domain Bacteria; phylum Gemmatimonadota; class Gemmatimonadetes; order Gemmatimonadales; family GWC2-71-9; genus AG41. The sequence continues at coordinate 7,963 of CBFHAJ010000135.1, forward strand.
GATCGTGCCGATCGAGACGTTGACGTCGATGTTGGCGGAGCCGTCGAGCGGATCGTACAGTACCACGTACTTGCCGGCGGGCTTGCCGGGCGGGACGGGGACGGGCTCGGGGTCCTCTTCGGATGCGGTGACGCACACGCGGCCGGTGTAGTGCACGCTCTGGCGCACGGTCTGATTGGCAAACAGGTCGAGCTTCTGCTGCAGGTCACCCGAGACGTTCACCGCGCCGGCGGAGCCGAGGATGTCGGTGAGACCGGCGCGGCGGACGTGGCGGGAGATGATCTTCGCGGCCAGACACAGATCGTACAACAGATTCGACAGCTCCCCGGTGGCCTCGGGGTGCAGTCGCTCCTGCTCCATGATGAAGCGCTCAATCGTGATGACTTCGGAGCCTTGCACCGTGACCGTCCGTGGAGAAAGTGATCGTGCCGTGCTCGTCGGTCCGCAAAATTGTGATGCCGTGCGCCGCCAGCCGGGCCATCACTTCTGGCGCGGGATGGCCGTAGCGGTTGTGCCGTCCCACGCTGATCACCGCCTCGTGCGGCGCCAACTCGGCGAGCCACGCATCCGAGGTGGCGCTGCGCGAGCCGTGATGCCCTACTTTGAGAACCTCAACCGGCCCCACTCGTCCTCGGAGATGCGCCTCGACCGGGAGCCCCGCGTCGGCCTGGAACAGCAGTCGCACGTCGCCGTACGCGACCCGCAGCACCACGCCGTGCTCGTTCACGTCGAGCGGCAAGGCCATCAACAATGAATCCGGACTCAGCACCTCGAGCGTGACGCCATCGACGTCGATCCGCTCACCCGCCCGCGCCGGATGCCAGCGCGCCGGGGAGGCTTCGACGGCCGCGAGGAACTCGAGATAGAGCGGTCGCCCCAGCGGCTCTCCCGGCTCGAGCACCAGCTCCGGGTCGAACGCCTCGACCACGGCCGGCATGCCGCCCAAGTGGTCGGCATCGCCGTGGGTCGCGACCGCGACCGCCACTCGACCCGCGCCGTGGCGTCGCAAGAACGGGACCACGATGCGCCGTCCCGCGTCGCTCTCGGGGGTGCGGGGCCCGCCATCGATCACGATCCAGCGGTTGTTAGGGGTGCGCAACACAGCTGCATCCCCCTGCCCCACGTCGAGGAAAAATACGGTCAGGCAAGTGCAGGCGTCGAGGGTGAAGACGTCGCGGAACGACGCTGCGACCAAGACCGTGGTCGCGAAGGAGATGCGCGCCGCGATCAGCCAGGGGCGACGCGGCGAGTGCCACAGCCACCAGGCCACGCCCGCGATGGCGGCCCAGAGGAGAGCCGCTTCCCAGCCCGCGATCATGACCACGTGGCCGCCAGGCACGGCCGCCGCGCCGCGGGCCACGAGATCGAGCAGCGCGAGGCCGAGCCCCGCGCCCGCGGCCACGAGATGGGCGAGCCCGGTGACGAGCCAGGAAAGGGCGAGCGCGAACACGAGACCGGGCACGGCGATGCCGGCGATCGGAATCGCGACGAGATTCGCGAGCACTCCGATAGGCGCGACGGTGCCGAACACGAGCGCGCTGATGGGGGCCGTGAGGAGCGTGGCGGCGACCGCGGGCGCACACAAGCGCACGAGCCGCGCCGCGCGCGCGAACGCGCGATCGGCCCAGATCACCGCGGCGATGCCGGCAACCGACAGCCAGGCACCAACGGAACGCAGTGCCCAGGGATCGACGAGCAGGACCACGAGCGCGGAGAGGGCGATCACACCGCGGGGCGCCACGACCCGCTGGCGCAGCCGGGCGACTTCGGACAGCACGAGCATCGCGCCGGCGCGTAGCGCGGGTGGCGGGAGGCCGAGCAGCCAGAGATAGCCAAATAAAAGGACGAGCGTGGCGGCGAAGCGGGGCACCGGATCCAGGCGGAGTTTGCGTAACAGCAGGGCGAGCCACGCGGCGAGGAATCCCACGTGCAGCCCTGAGATCGACAGGATGTGCGCCAGGCCAGAGCGCACGTAGCGTTCCCTGATATCGGGGTCGAGCTGCTCGTTGGGAGAGAACACCAGCGCGTCGACGATGCTGGCCCGCGCGCCGAACAGCTCGGCGCTGCG
>CBFHAJ010000136.1:0-9788 GCA_965653495.1 uncultured bacterium
GACGTGACGCCGGCGCACGCGCCGCGACTCGACGTGCTGTTCGACCTGCTCCAGGAGCTGGCCGTGACGCGTTACGCGCTGCTCGTCGTGCCCGACTGGCACGGCGGCTGGCCGCTGCAGCGGTTCGGCGATTTCGCCGCGCGCCTCGAGGCGCGCGCGCGCGGAGGGAGCGCGGAGATCGTGTTGCACGGCCTGCGACACGATGAAGTGGGCCAGCCGCGCACGCTGGCCCACTGGGCCCGCACCTACGGGCGCACCGCTCGCGAGGGCGAGTTCGCGTCGCTCGAACCGGCGGAAGCACGCGCCCGCATCGCGCGCGGGCTCGAGGTGCTCCGCGCCACCCGGCTCGAGCCCGTCGGATTCGTCCCGCCCGCCTGGCTCGGCGGCCGCGGGCTCGCGGATGTGGTGCGCCAGGCCGGGCTCGCGTTCACCGAAGACAGCCGCGCCATCGTGGCGCTCGACCCCAGCCAGCAAGCCCGGCGAATACGCGCGCCCGCGACGTGCTGGAGCACGCGCCCCCCTCACCCCCACTGGCGCGCGGCGGGCTCGGTGGTGGTGGCGGCACTGCGGCTGCGGCTCGAGCGGCACCGCCCACTGGTGCGCGTCGCGTTGCATCCGTCCGACGTCGCATCGCCCGCGGTGCTCGCGTCGTGCCGCCGCACGCTCGCCGCGCTGCTCGCAACCCGGCGGCTGACCACGTACCGGGAGCTCCTGGCTAGCCGCCCTTGAAGCTCGTCAGCTCGATGTCTCCCCGCTGTAGCCGAGCGTGCACCGCCGGCGAGAGCAGCGCCTCGAGCTCGCGATCCCGCCCCACGGCGTAGCGGACCCAGCCGGTCAGGTCCGAGTCTTCGTAACCGGGATGCACCATCAGCTCGGTGGTGCCGCTGTCGAGTGCATCGAGCAGGCGGAGCAGCCGGGCCGCGAAATCGTGCCGCCCGGTGAGCGCGAAGCCGCGGAAGTGATCGGGATGGCGCGGCGGCGACGCACCCCGCGCGGCCACACGGTGTGCGGACGTGATCAGCAGCTGCCCGGCGAGCGCCGCTGGCCGCCAGGTGAGCGAACGGAGCGGCTCGAGCGGCACCCGCACGACCTCGATCCCGGCCCGGCGCGCGGTTTCCACCGCCGGCCGCCACACGCCGGGGAGCACATGCGCGTGCTCGTGGCCGTCCAGATGGGTGAGCCGCACGCCGGCGGCTCGCGCGCGCGCGATCTGCGCCTCGCACTCGAGCGCCACTTCGGCACTCGAGATCCGACCTGCGAGCGCCCGGGCGATCAGCGCGGGGAGCGGGTACAGCCGGCCGGTCCGCGGTTCGCACAGGCTGGGCACGGCCCCGCCGCCCGCGACGGGAAGGCCGGTCGTGAGATTCAGGTGCAGCCCGACGTCGAGCGGAGCACCGCGCTCGAGCTGCGCGACCGCGTCGGTGAAACCGGGCGTATTGACGAGCAGCGAGGCCGACGTCACCACGCCCGCCGACGCGCCGGCGACGATACCGCGATTGACGCCCGCTGAGAGCCCGAGGTCGTCGGCATTGATGATGAGACGACGTGGACCCGATCCGCGCGTCACGGAAGCCCGCCGCCGGTGCGGAGGCCCGGCCACCAGTTCCAGCGCCCGGCGAGCTGCATGACGGCCGGCACCAGGACCAGACGAATGATGCTGGCGTCGAGCAGGACGGCCGCCGCCAGCCCGAACCCGAGCAGCCGGACGATCAGCACGCGCGCGAACGCAAACGCGCCGAACACGGCGATCATCAGGAGCGCCGCGGCGCTGATCACGCCCGCGGTGACGCCGACCCCGGCGACGGTCGCGCGCTCCGTCTCGCCTGTCGTGGCGAACGCCTCGCGCACGCGACTCAGCAGGAACACCTCGTAATCCATACCGAGCCCGAACACCACCGCGAACACCAGCAGCGGTACGGCGACGAAGACCGCGCCCGTGCCGTCTGGGCCGAGCTGGAACACGAGCACCATGAGCCCGAGCGTGGCCCCCACGGACAACCCCGTTACCACGATGGCCTTGAGCGGAATGAGCAGGGAGCGAAACACCAGTCCCAGCACGACTGCCGTCGCGCCGAGGGTCACGCCCAGCAGCAACGGCCAGCGGCGCCACAGCGCGTCTTGCACGTCCACGTTCTGCGCCACGTAGCCGCCGACGAGGATCCGCGCTCCCGTGAGCGCAGGCAGCGGGGCCGCGGCGAGCCGGCGCGCGTGGCGCACGACATCCATTGCCGTGAGGAGCGACGCCGTATCGACGAGGACGACGTCGAGCCGGGTGGCGCTGCCATCCGTGCTCAGGAAGCGGTCGAGGGCGCCCTCCCGGTCGCGAGCCCGCACGGCGGGCAGGTCGCTGTACAGCAGCGCGTACTCGAGCAGCGAGACGTGGGGCCGCACGTCCACGAGACTGTGCACCGTGCGCACCCGCTCGTCGGCGGCGAGCGAGTCGGACAGCACACGCAGCCCGCGCAGCGCGCCTGCCGCGACGGCTGAGCGGCCCGGCGGCCAGTCGACGACGACGCGAATCGGCTGAACCTCACCTGCGCCGCCCCCTCCCAGGCGCGCCAGTCGGGCCAGCCCATCACCCGCCTCCGTGCCGGCCGGCCACCAATGACGCGCCGGCAGCCCTACGCGCAGTCGGGCGACGGGCGCGGTGAGCGCGGCGAGCACCAGGCCCGCCGCCACCAGCGCCCACGCTGGATGCCGCGTAACGGCCCGCGCCCAGCGCTCCCACGGTGACGCGCCGCCACCGCGGGCCCCGGGCGTGACCCGGCCCGCGAGCCGCGTTCCCAGTACCGCCAGCACCGCGGGCAGCGCGGTGAGCGCGAGCGCGACCGCCACGGCGACGACAACCAGCCCGCCGATGCCGATGCTGCGCGTCTCGACCAGCGGCGTGAGCACGAGCCCGGCGAACCCGGCCGCGACGCACAGCCCCGACGTCCCGATGGTCGTCCCCGCGCTTGCCAGCGTGCGGGCCACCGCGTCCGCGACGGCTCCTCCCTCCTCCCGGCTGAGCTCCTCTCGGAATCGGGTCACGACCAGCAGCGCGTAGTCGATGCCGACGCCGAGCCCGATCATCGTGGTGACGTGCAGCACGTAGATCGACATCGGCAGCGCGCGGGTGAGCAGCGCCACGAGCGCGAGCGCCACGGTGATCGCGCCGAAGCCGAGCGCGAGCGGCAGGGCGGCCGCGAGGATCGAGCCGCACGCGAGCAGGAGAATCACGCCGGCCACCGGAAGCAGCCGGCGCTCGCTGCGCGACACGTCAGCGGTCGTGACAGTGAGCATGTCGCGCTCGAGCGGCGTGTCTCCGGTGACGAGGGCGCGCACGTCCGCGCCGCCAGGGAGCCGGGCGAGCACGCGCCGCACGGCCGCGCGCACGGGCTCGACCAGGCGCAGCACGCTGTCGGGCCGCGCGACGTTCAGCGTGACGAGCAGCAGCGCGTTCACGGAGTCGGCGGGGAGGACCGGCTCGACGCGACGCACGTACGGCTCGCGTCCGAGGCCGACCGTCAAGCTGTCGACTGACGATCGGGCGCCCGCGCCGGAGAGGACGACGACGAACGTCTCGCCTTCGTCCTGACGGAACCGGTTCGCGAGTACCGCATCGGAGCGGGACGCCTCCGTGGCGGCGAGGCTGCCGCCGCGCACGTCGAGCCGGTCGGCCACGCCGCGCGCGGCGACGGCGGCGAGGGCGATGACCGCCACCCACGCGACGAGCACCCACCACCGCGCGCGCACGATGATGCGCGCCAACTCTTCCGCGCGCCGCCCGGCCGCGCTAGTCTCCACCACTTCCTCCTCCCCCGTCGCGATGCTCCCCTCGCTCGCCTTCGGTCTTCAGGCCGCCGCGGCCGCCCTGTGCGGCTGCGACATCGTGGTGCGCGCGGTGCGCATCCGACTGCTGGTGCCGAGGTCGGGGAGCGCCCTCAGCATCGCGCACGCCATTGCCCTCAACGCCTACGGCGACGCGGCGGCCGCCATCACGCCCGGCCGGCTGGGGGGCGATCCGGCGCGGTTCGCGGGATTCCGCCGGGCGGGGATCGACACGCCGCGGGCGATCGCGGCGCTCGCCGTCGAGGCGCTGATCGACTGGGTGCTGCTCGTCGTGGCCAGCGTGGCGCTCGCCGTCGCCTTCGGTGACACGGATGCGCTGGGTGTGCATCGGCTGGCGTCTCTCGCCACCGGCCCGGACGCGCGCGTCCTGGTCGCGCTCGTCCTGGCGCTCGCCGTCGCGAGCGCCGTCGCGTGGCGGCGCTGGCGGCACCGGACGCCACGCCGCGTGGTCACTTCGCTCGGCGACGCGTGGCGCGAGGCGCGGGCGCTGGGGCCGGGGACCGTCGCCCGCGCCGCGTCGCGCACCACGCTCAGCATGGTGCTCCGGACGGCGATCCTTCCGGTGCTCGCCACCGGGATCCCCGGACTCGACTCCAGCGCCGTGTGGGTAGGCTCGTTCGCGCTCCTGTACGGCCAGCTGGTCGTGCCTACGCCGGCCGGTGCGGGAGCCGTCGAGCTGGGCTTCCTGGGAGGCTTCGGCGGAGGAGCGACCATCGCCGCGCTGCTCGTCGCGTGGCGAGGCTACACGCTCCTCCTCCCCGCCGGGCTGGGCGCCGTGCTCGCGGCACGCGCGGCGCTCGCCGCGAGGTCCTGATACAGCGCGAGCAGCGCGCTGAACGTGCGATCCCACCCCCCCCCGTAGCGCTCCACCGCCACGGCACGCGCCCGCCGACCCGCCGCCCGGAGATCGAGGCTCAACAGCTCGCGCACCGCGCGCTCGCAGTCAGCCGCGTCACCAACCCGATAGGTGCGCGCCCAGTCGGAGTCCCTCGCGTCCCCCGCGTCCCTCGCACCCTCGAGCAGCCGGCCGACACCCGCCGCCGCGACGCCCACCAGTGGCAGGCCGCTGGCCATGGCTTCGACCGCCGCGAGCCCGAACGTCTCGAACGGACAGGGGGCGAACGCCAGATCGGCGCTCGCGTAGGCGCGCGCCAGGCGCGCCCGGTCGGACTCGAACGGCAACACGGCAAGCCGCTCCGGCTGGGCGCGGGCCGCACGCTCGAGCGCGCGCCGCAGGTGCCCCTCCCCGATCAGCACGAGCCGCAGGCCAGTCGCGCGGTGCAGCGCGGGGAGAGCGCCGAGCACTACGTCGAGCCGTTTCTCGGCCGACAGGCGTCCCACGTACAGCGCGACCGGTTGTCCCGGCGCGGCGCCGACCTCGGCGCGCCACGCGGCATCGCGGCGCGCGGGGTCGAACAGCGCGGCATCGACACCGAGCGGCACCGCGACCCCGTTCGCTACGCCGAGTCCCTCCAGATTGGCGGGACTCGCGGCCACCGCGAGGTCAAAGTCGCGATGCGCCGCGGCGAGGTAGCGCCGGACGAGCGGCTCCCCCACCCAGCGCAGCGGCTGCACCGCCCGACGCAGGTAATAGAGAGGATTCTCGTGCGCGAAGGCGACGAGCCTGGCCCTCCGCCCGGCGCCGTGCGCTGCCCGGCGCGCGAGCCAGGGCGCGAGATAGGGGCTGCCCACCTCGATCACGTGCGGCCGCTCGTGCCGCACGATCTCCGTGAGCGCGCGCCGCGCGACCAGAAAATGGTAGCCCGGACTCGCGGGCACGCGGGGACCGCGCACGACATGCACGCGCGATCGTTCCCACTGTGTGACCTCGTCGCGCGCTCCCGGAACGACGACGATGTGCTCAACATCGTCGCGCGCGGCGACCCAGCGAGCCTTGGCGGTGAGGTAGGTGCGGACGCCGCCGCCCCAGGGTGAGTAGAACTCGGTGACGTCGAGCAGGCGCAGCAGGTTAGGCGCCGTCCGCGACCGCGACCACCTCGACGTCCTCCACCACCGGTGCCGATCCCCCCCCCAGCTCGTGCTGGTAGCACGCCCACAGGCGGCTGCTCACATCGGACCAGCGGTAGCGGGCCGCCGTGGCGCGCGCCTGGTCGCTCAGCCGGGCGAGCAGCGCCGGGTCCTCGAGCAGCCCGCGTGTGATCTCGGCGAACACGGCCGGCGCGTCGGCGGGCGCGAGGAAACCGTTGCGGCCGGGGCGCACCAGCTCCTGCACGCCGCCGCGCTGCACCGCCACCACCGGCAGCACGGACGCGAACGCCTCGAGCACCACGTTACCGAACGTCTCGTGCGCCGAAGGGAACAGGAAGATGTCGGCGCTGGCATACCAGGCGGCGAGCTGGTCCTGGCGCAGCTGGCCGGTGAAGTGGGCCCGCGGCAGCGCGCGCGCGACCCGCCGGCGCAGCGGCCCGTCGCCCACGATCACGAGCCGGAACGCCGCACCACAGCGCTCCAGCTCCTGCGCCACCGCGACGAGGTAGTCCAGGTTCTTCTCGCGCGCCAGGCGCCCGACGTACAGGAGGACCGGCGCGTCGCCCCCGCCGGCGCTCGCGCGCAACACGGGGTTGCGGAAGGACGGCGTGAAGCGCGCGTGGTCCACGCCGCGCCACCACAGCGCCACGTTCCGGATCCCGGCGGCGCGCAAATCCGCGGCCGCCGTGCGCGACGGCGCCAATGTCACCGCGCAGCGGTTATAGAACCGTCGCATCAGCAGGCGGCCCAGTCCTTCGAGCGGGCGCAGCCCGTAGTAACGGAACAGCGAGACGAAGTTGGTATGAAAGCTCGCCACCACCGGCACGCCGCGCCGCTCGCCGTACCGCAGGCCGTACAATCCCAGCAGGCTCGGCGTCACCACGTGGATCACGTCGGGCGCGAAGCGATCGAGCACCAGATCGGGCACCGGGCCGAATGGCAGACCCATGCGGTACGCGCGGTACAGTGGGAACGGGACGCTGGGAACGTGGTGCACGCGGTCGCGCCACGGCAGCCGCGGGTCCGTGCGCGTGGCGGTGAGGAACACGAACTCTTCGCCTGCCGCGAGCAACGCGGGGGCGACTTCCGACAGCGTCCGGGTGACGCCGTCCGCCAGCGGGGGTAAGGAATCGCTGCAGAAGGCGATCCGCATTCGGTCACGTCTCCAGCGGGACGCGCTATGTTAGCCTGGCCGGACCTCCCGCGGTAGGCTCGGTTGTCATGGCCCGCCCGTCGTGGCAGATTGGCCGCCGCATGCACGCTCCCCGTGTTATTCAGCTCGTAACAGTGGCGCTACTGTCTGTTGCCGCCGCCGCCGCTCCCGCCCCTGCCCAGCAGGCTTCCGCGTACGTCCCGGTCGGCCATGGGACTATGCCGTACGTCGAGCACCTCATCGCCCTGGGTGTGATTCGCGACCCCACCCCCCTGACCCGGCCGTTGCGCCGGGCCGATCTCGTCGCCGCCCTGCGCAGCGCTGACACGGCCCGTGTAGCGGCTCCCGTGCGTGCCAGCGTGCGCCGGCTGCTGGCCGAGCTGGGCGACCCGGCAGAGAGGGGGGATCACTTTCGGGTCGAGGCGCGCGCCGGAGTGGCCGCCGCGACCGAGCCGCTGCGCGATCCGCTCGCCGTGGACCGCGGCGTCCCACGGCTCGCCGACGGCCCCGGCCGCGCGTTCGTCAGCGCCGACGTGGCGCTCACCGCGCAATTCGGGCCGTTCGTCGCCGTCACGCACCCGGGCGAGGACACCCGGCTGCGGTTCGACCCCGAATGGTACGACACACGCCGCAACGGGCTGCGCGTCCAGGAAGCGTACCTGAGCGCCCAGGGCCGCTACGGTGAGGCGTTTTTCGGAACGCTGGACCGCAACTGGGGGCCGAGCGGCGTCGCGGGACTGCTGCTCTCCGACAACCCCTACAACCTCAATCACTTCTACTTGCGCGCCGGCACCAGCACCGTGCAGCTGCAGGCGATCGCCACCGAGCTCGACCCTGCGACCGATTCGATCGGAGCCACCGTCAACCGCTTCATGCTGCAGCATCGCGTGTATCTGCACCCGACCAGCAGTCGCTGGACCTTGGCCTTATGGGAAGGAAGCGTGTGGTCGGGGGTGGGGCGACAGGCCGAGCCGTGGTACCTGAACATTCTCGATGTCGGCTTGCTGGTGCAGGGCTACGGCGTCGGCAACGTCAACAACTTCCTCGGCCTGGACGTGGAGCGGCGCGGGACCACGACCGCATTCGCGCAGGTGATGCTCGACGACATCCAATACGAGCATCGCATCGCCACCGACCAGAAGCCCGCGAGCTACGGGCTCACGCTTGGCGCCAAAGGCCCGGTGCCGGGAGGGAACGCGAGCTGGACGCTGTTCTACACGCAGGTGGCGAACCTCACCTACCGCAACGAAGACAACTTTCAGATTCCGCTGTTTCACGGGCTCGGCACCGGCCGCAACTTCGCCGACTACGATCAAACCACCCTCAAGCTCGGTGTGCTGACGGCGCGCGGGATCTTGCTCGAGCCGGAGCTCACGCTGCTGCGGCAGGGCGAGGGCGATCCCCGGCTGCCGCACCCGCTGCCCCCGAGCTACCCGTCGACCCCGACGCTCTTCGAGGGCGTGATGGAGCGCACCTGGCGCGTCGCGCTCGGCGCCGACGGGCAGCACGGACACTGGCGCGTGAGCGGCAACGGCGGCGTCCACTTCATCGCGAACGCCGATCACGTGCGCGGCGCCACGCGCACGCTGTGGGTCGGCTCGCTCGGCGTCACCCACGGATTCGCGAAGCAGGGACGACTCGGGTCCTGACGACTGTTGCGTCGCCCCGTCACGCGCCCCGGCTCGGACCGCGGAACTCACGCGCACGCCTTAGGTAGCTCAGGGAGACGGATCCTTCTCCCTCACCCGGAGCCACCCATGGCGCAGCGAATCACGTGCTGGGTTGCCGCGCTGCTCGTCGCGACGGCGAGTGCGAGCGCGGCGCAATGTTGTCGCCCGACGTTCGAGCTCGACGAGATCGCCGCTGGAGCCGCCGGCAACGCGGTGCTGCGCGGGCCGTGGGTCACCGCCCCGTGGCGCAAGCCACTCCCCCGGGTCGCGCTGTTCACGCTGGCGTCGCTCACCTACGAGCGGTTCGTGGATCACAGCGGATGGAACTGGAGCGACTTCAACCAGCGGCTGGTGAGCTACCTCGTCAGCGAGGCCATCGTGAGCGGCGTGCTGCGGCTGCGGCGCCGGCCGTCGCATCCGTCATGGCCCACCCTGCCGCGCGATGGGTGCGTGGCGGACCCGTTGAAGGCGAAGCCCCCCCCTGAGCCCACCGCACTCTGTCAACCCGGATACAAGTGGTGACCTGACACCTTCCGTAGCGCTCGCGCCACACACGAGGCTTGTGCGTAGGGCCCGCCCTCCACACTGTGTGTAGCATGACGGCGGAAGGCGATCCGGCCCGTTTCCCACGCCACCCGCTTCCCACTGCGCAGTCCGTCCTGTGGCGACCGGCGGCGCAGGAGCTGGCGCGCGCCGATGCGGACACGAGCCTCATCTTTGTCGCGCAGCGGGCGCTCGCGACCATCGAGGACCACCTGCACTCCGCGCCCACGCAGGCGCTGCTCGGGTTCCTCGTCGGGCGCGTGCTGGAAGCGCCCGACTCGGAGGTGCCCTACGTGGTGGTGCACGGGGCGGTGCGCGTCCCGCAACTGATCGTGGCGGGCGCCACCGAACGCGTGGTGGCGCAGACGCTCGCCGCGGCGCAGCGCATGGTGCCTCCGGAGGACGGCGTCGTCGTCGGCTGGTATCGCACCGACCCGACGGGCGCCGTGAGCCTCTCGGCCGACGACCACGCGGCTCACGTGCACCATTTCCAGCGCCCGTGGCAGCTCATGCTCGTGATCTCCGGCGCCCGCGGCGGCGTGTGTCGGCCCGCGGGCGAGCCGGGTACTCCCGTGCCGTTCCTGCCCTTCTACGAGCTGCTC
>CBFHAJ010000137.1:0-9760 GCA_965653495.1 uncultured bacterium
CGTGAGACAGTTCGGTCTGTATCCGGTGCGGGCGTTGGAGTGTTGAGGGATGTCGTCCGTAGTACGAGAGGACCCGGACGAAGCGACCTCTCGTGTCCCGGCTGTCCTGCCAAGGGCAACGCCGGTTAGCGATGTCGCGCGGGGATAACCGCTGAATGCATCTAAGTGGGAAACCCTCCCCAAGATGAACACTCCCGAGCCGCAAGGCTCCTGAAGGGCCCTGGGAGACTACCAGGTTGATAGGCGGCAGGTGCACGGCGCGCGAGCGCTTCAGCCGAGCCGTACTAATTGCCCGTGAGGCTTGATCTCTTCTCTCTCGAGGTGAGCCTCGACACCACATTGCTCGTCGGACTGTTTTGCTGGCGACTCGCGCGACGGGGCCACACCCGTTCCCATCCCGAACACGGTCGTTAAGCCCGTCAGCGCCGATGGTACTGCGACTGCGAGGTCGTGGGAGAGTAGGCCGTTGCCAGCTTCCCAAGTCGACGCCCGTTCGGTGCCCCCGGACGGGCGTCGTGTCATTAGGTTCTGCGCATGACGCGCTGCGGCACCGTCGTCCTCGCCGGCCGGCCCAACGTCGGCAAATCGACGCTCCTCAACGCCCTCGTCGGTGAGCACCTCGCCATCGTCTCCCCCAAGCCCCAATCCACCCGGCTCCCGGTCGTGGGCCTGCTCACCCGCGCCGACGCACAGTTCATCTTCACCGACTCTCCCGGCCTGCTCGAGCCGGAATACCAGCTGCACGCCGCCATGCGGGCCGCCGCCGTGCGTGCCATCGAGGAGGCCGAGGTCATTGCGTATCTGCACCCTTTGTCCGAGTATCCGGCCCCGCCGCTCGAGCAGGTGGCCAAGCTGGGCCGACTGCCGCGCGCCCCGATCGTCACCGTGTATACAAAAGCCGATCTGGCGCCGACCTCTACCGACCTCTACCGACCTCTACCGACGTCTGCCGTCGCGGTTTCCGCCCTCACCGGCGCGGGTCTCGACACGCTGCTCGACACGCTGCGCGCGGTGCTCCCCGAGAGCCCCTTTCACTTCGATCCCGACGAGCTCGCCACCCAGCCCATGCGCTTCTTCGCCGCCGAGTTTGTCCGTGAAGCCGCGTTCGATCAGCTGAACGAAGAGCTGCCGTACAGTGTGGCCGTCGAGATCGACGAGTTCCGGGAGGGCCAGACGCCCGTGTATATTCGGGCGGTCATCTATGTCGAGCGCGTCAGCCAGAAGGGCATCGTGATCGGCGACGGCGGCCGCACGATCAAAGCCCTCGGCCAGGCGGCGCGCGCCAAGATCGAAGGGCTGCTCGGCGCGCCGGTGTTTCTCGAGCTGCACGCCAAAGTGCTGCCCAAGTGGCGGCGTCGCGCCGCCTCGCTCAAACGCCTGGGGTACGCCCGATGAGTCTCGCGCCCGACCTGCTGGAGATCCTCGTCTGCCCCAAGTGCAAGGGGCCCCTCGAGCACCGCACGGCGCCTCCCCCGGAGACCCTGGTGTGCCAGGCGTGCCGCCTCATTTACGCGGTCGAGGACGACATTCCCATCATGCTGATCGACGAGGCACGACACTTCTAGGCGGCGCCGGCGCGCATTTGTTTGACACCTGCCTCCAGCAGGCCTAAGTTTAGGCGCGCTCGACCCTTACGCGAGGAGCCAGGTGCGCGGGACGCGCCCGACGATTCTGTTTTTCTCGCCGGCTGGTCGCGCGGTACCCGATTTCCTGGCACGCTGGGTCAACGGCAAGGGCCTCACCATCGTCCCCGTGCCGGATCCGGGTGACGTCGAACAGCGGGTACTGCGGTCCCTGCCGCAGCTGGTGGTGATCGATGCCGACGGCGGCCCGCAGGGACTGGCCCTGTGCAGCCGGCTCAAGGGGGATTCCTATTCCGCCATCGTCCCGCTCGCTGTGCTCACCAGCCGGCACACCACCGATCGTGTGCAGGAGTGGTTCAACGCGGGCGCGGACGAGGTGATCAGCCCGTTGTTCGAGCCCGTGGAGCAGGCGAGCCGGCTCGACGGCCTCATGACGCGCACCGCGCGCGACGTGGCGGTCAACCCCTCCACCCGGCTGCCCGGGACCACCGAAATCGAGCGCGAGATCCGGCGGCGCATGGAAAACGGCGAGCTGTTCGCCGTGTGCTACGCCGACCTCGATCACTTCAAGGAATTCAATGACCGTTACAGCTACAACGACGGCGATCGCGTGATCTACATCCTGTCCCGCATCCTGCACGACGTGGTAAAAGGGCTGCTGGGCGGGCGGGGGTTCATCGGGCATATCGGGGGCGACGACTTCATTTTCATCATCCCGTTCGACGCGATCCCCGAGGTATGCGGCGAGGTGCTGGAGGTGTTCGACACGCTCATCCCCTACCAGTACAACGAGCAGGACCGCCGCGCCGGCTACTACTTCGGCAAGGACCGGCGCGGCCAGCTGCACCGCGTGCCGCTCATGACTCTGTCGATCGGGATCGTGACGAACCAGCACCGCCGCTTCGCACACCCGGCCCAGGTGAGCGAGCTCGCTACCGAAATGAAGAGTTACGCGAAGACGCAGCCCGGATCGGTGTTCGTGGTCGATCGGCGCCACGACCCGGAGCTCGATGACACCGACACGCGCTGAACGGAGCGGGGCGTGAACGTCACCTGTCCGTCGTGCGAGACGATGTACCGCGTGGACCCCGCCAAGGTGCCGCCCGGCGGGATCCGCGCCCGCTGCGCGGTGTGCAGCGCCACGTTTCCTGTGAGCGTTACCGCCGCGGCAGCCGCGCCTGCCCCCGCCGCCGCTCCCGCCCCCGCGACGGCTCCGGCTGCAGCCCGCGCCGCGGTCAGTCCGGCTCCACCGTCCCCACCATCGCCACCGCCCGCGGCTCCTCCCCCGGTTTCCGCGCGGCCGCCCACTCCGCCGCCGGCGCCGCCACCGGTCGCAGTGCCGCCGCGGCCGCCAGCGATGCCCCGCTTCTCGGGGCCGGTGCGAGCACCTGCGGGTACGCCGGCTGCCCCGGCGCCGCCGCCGCCCGCGCCGCCGCGACCCGCCGCGCCAGCGGCTCCCGTGCGGCCGCCGGCTCCGCCATCTGCCGGACCGGCCGCGACCGGACCTCGGGCCACGCCCCCTACTCTGACGCCGCCGCAGGCACCACCGACGCGGCCGGCTCCCGCCCCGCCACCGCCGGCCCAGTCCGTGGCGCCCGCACGCCCGGCGAGCCCCCCGCCTCCGCAGCCGTCCGGGCCTGGGGCCGGGCAGCGGATGACGGGTCCGCTCCGGCCGGTGAACCCGTTCATGGTGCAGGATCCGAAACAGAAAGCGCGGCGACTCGCGCGCGCGCTCGTGTCAGACCTGGTGGTGTACCATCCCGAGAAGCGCCAGCAGGGTTTGCGCGACGGCACGCTGCCGCAGCTGTTCAGAGAAGAAATCGAGAAGAGCTGGCAGGAGTACGTCGAGCAGGTCGGAGCCGAGATCGCCAAGAGCACGACGTTCTGGGCGGAAGCCCTGAACGAGATCCTGGCGGGAGGAAACAAGGTCTTCTGAGGCTGGTGCGTGGGCCTCTAACCCGTTATTTTTCCTAGCAGTTAGAGCCGCCCTCCGATCCGCCGGGGGCGGCTCGTTTCCTACAGGCGAGCCGAGAGCGCTACCGTGGCCCTATCCGACCGATTCGTCGAGTTCGACCGTCGCCTCACCGAGCTGCGGAGCTTCCTTTGACGTAGAAGGGAAGACCAAGCGGCTGGGCGAGCTGGAGCACGCCATGGCCGAGGGCAGTGTCTGGGCCGATTCTGCGCTGGCGCGTCAGGTGGTGGAGGAAGTGAAGAGCCTCAAGGGCTGGCTCGAGCCCTACAACGCGTTGCGCAAGCGGCTCGACGATACGCGCGGCCTGGCGGAATTGGCCGAAGCCGAGACCGACGAAGCGCTCAATCGCGAGCTCGACGCCGACGCCGACCGCATCGCGGCCGATCTCGAGAAGCTCGAGCTGCGCAACATGCTGCGTGGCAGCGACGACGCCCGCGACGCCCTGCTCACGATTCATCCCGGGGCGGGGGGAACCGAATCGCAAGATTGGGCCGAGATGCTGATGCGCATGTACACGCGCTGGGCCGAGCGACACGGCTTCAAGGTCGAGCTGCTGGACATGCTCGAGGGCGAGGAGGCGGGGATCAAGTCCGTCGATCTCCAGATCAGCGGCCAGTACGCGTACGGCCTGCTCAAGGCCGAGAAGGGGGTGCATCGGCTGGTGCGCATCTCGCCGTTCGATTCCCAGTCGCGGCGCCACACATCGTTCGCGTCGGTGTTCGTCTACCCGGTCGTCGAGGAGGACATCGAGATCGAGATCAACCCGGACGACCTGCGGATCGACACGTTCCGGGCCTCGGGTAAGGGCGGGCAGCACGTCAACAAGACGTCGTCCGCGGTACGCATCACCCATTTGCCGACCGGGATCGTCGTCTCGTGCCAACAGGAGCGCAGCCAGTTCAAGAACAAGGCGACCGCGCTGAAGATGCTGAAGGCGCGGCTGTACGAGCGCGCGGTGGAGGAGCGGGAGGCCAAGAAGGCCGAGGTAGACAAGCAGAAGACCGACATCTCGTGGGGCAACCAGATCCGCTCGTACGTGTTCCAGCCGTACACCATGGTGAACGATCACCGCACCGAGTTGAAGGTGTCGGACGTGCAGCGGGTGATGGATGGCGATCTCGATCCGTTCATCGAGGCGTACTTGAAGCGCTTCGGGAGCAAGGCGGCGTGACCAGCTTCGTGGAAGCCGCACGGCGCGAGAAGCTCGCCGAGCTGACCAAGCGCGGGGTGGTCCCGTTCGCCTATCGGTTCGATCGGTCGGGCGCGATCGCTCCGGCGCTCGCGGGCTTCCGCGAGGGGGACGCCACCGTCCATCGTCTCGCCGGGCGGCTGATCCTGCTCCGCCCGATGGGCAAAACGACCTTCGGGCACCTCGAAGATCGCTCGGGGAAGATCCAGGTTTATCTCAAGGTCGACGAGGTCGGTGCGAAGCCGTACGAGGTGGTGAAGCTGCTCGACCTGGGCGACGTGATCGGCGTGGAAGGGCCGCTGTTTCGCACCAACGCCGGCGAAGTCACGGTACGGGTGAAGCAGTTCACGCTGCTCACGAAGTCGCTGCGCCCGTTGCCGCTCGGAAAGGCCGATGCAGAAGGAAAGAAGCACGGCGAGCTGTCGGACCCTGAGCTGCGCGCCCGCCAACGGTACGCCCACCTGGCGGTGGACCCCGAGGCGCGCGAGCGATTCCAGCTCCGGGCGCGGGTGGTGACGGCGGTGCGAAAGTTCTTCGACGCCCGCGGCTACATCGAGGTCGAGACGCCGGTGCTGCAGCCGTTGTACGGCGGGGCTACCGCACGTCCCTTCAAGACGCGCTACGAGGCGCTCGACGCAGACTTCTATCTGCGGATCGCCGACGAGCTGTACTTGAAGCGCTGCATCGTCGGCGGGCTCGAGCGGGTGTACGAAATCGGCCACGATTTCCGGAACGAAGGGCTCTCGCGGTTCCACAACCCCGAGTTCACAATGGTCGAGTGGTACGAGGCGTATGCCGACTACGACGTCATGCGGCAGCTCACCGAGGACCTGGTCGCCGGGATCGTGCGTGAGTTGTTCGAGACAGCTACTCTCGAGCGGCACGGCGCGACGCTCAACTTCGAGCAGCCGTTCGCGCGCAAGGATTATTACACGCTGGTGCGGGAGACGGCGGGTGTGGATCTGGCGCGGGCGAGTGAGGCCGAGCTGCGCGCTGCCCTCAAGCGCAAGGACGTGGCGGAGGCGGACGCGCTGTCCGGCGCGAAGCTGGTGGATGAGGTGTTCAAGAACTACGTGGAGCCGACGCTGGTGCAGCCGACGTTCGTGCTCGATTACCCCGTGGCCCTGTCGCCGCTCGCGAAGCTCAAGCGCGACGACCCGACACGCGTGGAGCGCTGGGAGCTCTTCATCCAGAAGCGGGAGCTGGCCAACGCCTTCAGCGAGCTGAACGATCCCGACGAGCAGCGCCGCCGGTTCGAGCAGCAGGGGCGGTTGCGCGCCGCCGGGGACGCCGAGGCCCAGCAGCTGGACGAGGATTTCATCCGGGCGCTCGAGTATGGCATGCCTCCCACGGGCGGCGTGGGCTTGGGACTCGATCGCTTGCTCATGATTCTGGCGGACCAGCCGCATATCCGCGACGTCATCCTCTTTCCCATGCTGCGCCCGGAATGAACGGTCACGCGATCACCATTCTCGAGGGCCTGTTGGGCGTCGCCGCCCTCGCGGCGCTGGCCGTCGTGGCCACGAACTGGCCGTCGTCGCTCGACCTGCGGATCAGCCTGCGATACCTGCGGAGCCGGCGCTCGTCGCGACTCCTGTCCCTGATCACTGTGATCGCGGTGGGCGGCGTGACGGTCGGGGTGATGGCGCTCGTCCTGGTGCTGGGCGTCATGAACGGCCTGCAGGCCGACTTGCGGGACAAGATCCTGGTGGCCAACCCGCACCTCCGGGTGCTCACCTACGGTGAAGGCCTGCGGCTGGACGATTGGCACAAGGTGCTGGGTGAGGTGCGCCGGAGCGCCGGCGTGGAGGCGGCGGCACCATTCGTGCTCACACAAGGGCTCATCTCGGCGGGGCACGACTATGCCGAGGGGGTCATCGTGTACGGTGTCGATCCGGATACGGGAACGCGCGCCGTGACGAGCTTCGCGCGGCATTTCACGAAGGGCGATCTGACGTTCAAGACCGCGCATACCGACGTGGAGGGCGGCATCGCGCTCGGCACGCGCCTCGCCGCCAAGCTGTCGGCGTTCCCCGGCACCGTCGTCACCCTGGTCGCTCCCGCCGGCGCGAAGTTCAACCCGTCGCTCGGTGCCTACGTGCCCAAGTTCCACCGCTACGAAGTGACCGGCGTCTTCGACACCGGCATGTACGAGTACGACAACAGCTACGTGGCGCTGGACCGCCGCGCGGCCCAGCGCTTCGCCGGACTCGACACGGCGGTGACGGGCATCGAGGTACGACTGGCGGACCCTGCGAACGCGCAAGCCTTCGGCGCCGCGCTCGAGTCGCGACTCGGCTACCCGTATCGCGCGCTCGACTGGCAATCCCAGAATGCCTCGCTGTTTTCGGCCTTGAAGCTCGAGAAACTCGCGATGGCTCTCGTGGTGTTCCTGATCTGCGTCGTGGCCGCATTCAATGTGGTGGGCACGCTTACGATGGCGGTGCGTGACAAGACGCGGGAAATCGGGATCCTGCTCGCGATGGGACTGAAACAGAAGGCGATTCGCCGGGTCTTTCTCGCCCAGGGGATCCTGGTGGGTCTCACCGGAACCACGCTCGGCGTGGTGCTCGGGCTGATCGCGGGAATGATGGTCAATCGGGGTCAATTGATCCCCATCGATCCTTCGATCTACTTCATCGATCATCTGCCGGTGCACATGCAGCCCCTCGACGTGGCGGTGGTGATCGTGGCGAGCCTGGTCGTGGCCACCTTCGCTCCACTCTACCCGTCCGTGCAGGCGGCGCGGCTCGACCCCGTGACGGCGATTCGCTACGAATGACTGCCCTGCTCGAGGCACGCGCCATCCGCAAAGTGTTCGCCGGCGGTGACGGCCAGCCGCTCGAAGTGCTGCGGGCCGTCGATCTCGCCGTGCGGCGCGGGGAGTTCGTCGCGATCGTGGGCGCGTCGGGGGCTGGGAAGAGCACGCTGCTCCATCTGCTCGGCGCGCTCGACCGCCCCACCGGCGGCGATGTCTGGCTCGACGGCTCGCGCTATGCCGACCTGGATCCCAACGCGTTGGCGGAACTGCGGAACCGAAAGCTGGGTTTCGTCTTTCAGTTCCATCATCTCTTGCGGGAATTCTCGGCGCTGGAGAATGTGATGATGCCCCTGCTGATCGGCGGGCAATGGCTGCGGCAGGCGCGGTCGCGGGCCGAGGAGGTGCTGTCGCTGGTCGGGCTCGCCGGGCGCATGACGCATCGGCCGGCGGAGCTGTCCGGCGGCGAACAGCAACGCTGCGCGGTGGCGCGCGCCCTGGTGCACGACCCGAGCCTGGTGCTCGCCGACGAGCCGTCGGGCAACCTGGACCATGCCAATGCCGATCGGCTGCACGAGGTGTTCTTCCGGCTGGCGCGCGAGTACGAGACGGCGGTGGTGGTCGTGACGCACAACCGGCAGCTGGCGGGCCGGGCCGACCGGATCATGATGCTGGAAGATGGCAGTCTCTCGGCTGTGAGCTCCGTGGATGCGATACCCTGATGCTGTGCGATAACTGCAAGGAGCGCGAGGTGGAGATCCATCTCACCAAGGTGGAGAACGACACGAAAGTGACGCTCCACTTGTGCAAGCAGTGCGCCCAGCAGAAGGGGTTCGAGACGGGCGAGTCGATTCTCAAGTCGCCGCTCGGCGGGTTCATCCAGGCGATGGGGAAGGGCGGCGGCAACGTGCTCCCCACGCCGGCCGACGGGCTGCGGTGCGCCGCCTGCGGCAGCACGCTCAAGGATTTCCGCGACTCGGGCCGGCTCGGGTGCGCACAGTGCTACGACGCGTTCGTGGTCCATTTGCGTGACCTGCTGCGGCGGCTGCACGGCTCGAGCCAGCACGTCGGCGAGCGCTACGCCGTGCCCGGCGCCGCCGGCGCGACCGATCCGCGCCTGCAGCTGCTCGAGCTGAAAGAGCAGCTGCGGCGGGCGGTCGAGAACGAGAACTTCGAGCTCGCCGCCGAACTGCGGGACCGTATCAGGGTGCTCGAATGATCGACCTGTCGCTCCTCCCCGACGGTGGCATTCGCTGGCTCGACGCCTCCGGCCCCAAAGGGAGCATCGTGCTCTCCACCCGCATCCGCCTGGCGCGGAACCTCGACGGTCACGTGTTCAGCCAGCGCGCTAAGGACGCGGACCGCACGGGGGTGCTGACTCGCGTCGCGGAGGCAAGCGCAGAGAGCGAGCTCCTCAAGGGCGCGGTCACGATCCGGCTCGACTCCCTCGAGCGGATCGAGCGCCAGCTGCTGCACGAGCGGCATCTGGTGTCCAAAGAGCTCGCGGGGCTCGACCGCGAGTCCCGGCCCCGGCCGGGCGCGGCGCTCGTGGTCCAGGGGGCTCTGGGGGTGATGATCAACGAGGAAGACCACTTGCGATTGCACGGAATGCGTTCGGGATTCGCACTGGAGGACGCGTATGCGGACTTAGAGGCGCTCGACGCGGATCTCGGACACTTGCTTCCCTTCGCGTTTCACCCGGAATTTGGCTATCTTACCTCCTGCCCGACCAACGCCGGGACCGGGCTGCGGGCGAGCGTCCTTATCCACTTGCCAGGCCTCGTCTTGACGAAGGAAGTCGGGAAGGTGTTGCAGGGGCTGACGCAGGTCGGGCTCACCTTCCGGGGTTTATACGGTGAGGGGAGCGAGGTCGTCGGGAACTTCTTTCAGTTATCTAACCAGACGACCCTGGGCAAGTCGGAAGACGAGCTGCTGGATCACCTGGGCAAGATCGTCCGGCAGGTCATCGAGTACGAGGAGCTGGCGCGGGACAAGCTGATGCAGACCGCGCCAACGGAAGTGGCAGACAAGACCTGGCGGGCGTACGGGTTACTGAAGCACGCGCGCAGCGTATCATTCGAAGAGACGATGAACTTGTTGAGCGGTGTGCGGTTGGGGGTCGGCCTGAATCTGATCTCCGGGTTGAGTGTATATACGCTCAACAAGCTGCTGCTCTTCACCCAGCCGGCGCACCTCGCCGCGCTCGAAGGGCGCCAGGTTGGCGACCCCGAGCTGCCGTCGGCGCGCGCTACGTATGT
>CBFHAJ010000138.1:0-9726 GCA_965653495.1 uncultured bacterium
GCGATCACTTCGGGATCGCCTTCCCCCAGGCGCCGCAGCACCTCGACGGAGGTCCCGAGCGCGCCGAGCGGGTTGCCCACCACGTGGGCGATCCCGGCCGCGAGCCGGCCGATGCTCGCGAGCTTCTCCGAGCGCACCAGCTGGCCCTGTGCGTCGAGGAGATGGTCGGTCATGCGGTTCAGGCGCTCGGCGAGGGTCGAGAAGTCCCTCGTCTCGGCATCGGGCGCCCGCCGCGCGAGGTCCCCCTCCGCCACCGCGTCCGCCGTCGCCACCACCCGGTCCAACGGCCGCAGCACGAGGCGGTGCACCAGCGAGCCGCCGAACACCACGAACACCCCCACCTCGAGGGCCACCAACACCATGAGGAGGACGAACGTGCGTTCGGGAGCCAGGGTGTTCACCACCAGCATCGTCGCCACGCCCACCAGGAGCGCGGCGGCGGCGAGGAACGACAGATAGAAGAGCAGCTCGGTCCGGAGCGCGGGCTTGGCCGGCATGGAGGGCAATACTCAGTGGCAAGCCGTAAGGCGCAAGCCGTAAGAGGGTGCCGCGGTGACTTGCGGCTTACGGCTTACGCCTTATGGCTTGCCTAATACGTCGGCCAATTGTCGACCCAGGCGTTCGTGTATCCCACCAGCTGACCCATGCCTGCCATCGCTTTGGCGACGTTGCACGAGTTGTAGTTGAAGGACTTGGTGCCGTTGCCCACGTCCTGCGGCGGCAGCGTGGCGCCCAGCTTGACGTTCAGTCCCGTCACGGTGGCGCCGTTCACACTGTTGTTGCCGTTGGAGGTGAGATTGTCTCCCACCAGCAACACGCCGTTCCAGGTGATGTTGCCGCTGATCGTGAGGCTGCCGGTGACGATCAATGTCCCTTGGCCGTCGCCCGGGAGGGCGAAGTTGCCGTTGACGAGGATCGTGGGCCAATAGTTGGGATTCGTGAACGACGGCCACGCGCCTGGCGGAATGGTCACGTCGGGCGTGAGCGCCGCACCGGCCGAGATCCCGGCCCAGTCGATCTTGACCGAGTCGCCCATCTGCGCCGGCGTCGGGGCCACCGTATCGACGGGCGGATTGCCCTGAGGCGCGAGCGGGCCACCGTTCTGTGTGTAACCCGGATTCCCGGGGACGGCGACCCCGGGCATGGCGGGCTGCTTGCCGCATTGGTCCACGCCGCTGCCCATGGACGAGGAGCCGTTCTTGTGCAGCCCGGTAAGGCTGGTCCAGCCGGCGAGCACGTTCATCGACCCGGCCTGCCACACGGCGTACTCCGCGACGGTGCGCTCGGCGCGGGGCGCGCCGGACAGGGCCGCGAGGGTGCTGACGCCGTGCGAGCGCACGGCGTAGCCGTAGCGACCGGCCACGCTGTCGGCGCGCACGCGCGTAAGCACCACGTCGGCGTAGCCGCCCGGCTGCGTCACGCGGGTGGATTCGGCGGCGGCGGGGGGCGCCGCCGTAAACCCGAATGAGTCGCGCTTGGCGAGAAACACCTCGAGCCCCGTTTCGGCGAGCGTGAAGGCATCGAGCGCGGATTCGTCATTGGCGTAGACGCGACGCTCGCTCGACAGCGCGGCAAAGCCCGCGGCCAGCAGGATCGCCAGCACCAGGACGATCAGCAGCACCATTGGCAGCGCCACTCCGGTGCGGCCGCTCACTTGATCTGGTTGTTGAAGTACACGGCGGTCACCACCTGCGCCTGGCGCGGCGCCGTCGTGCCTTCCGGCGCCCGATCACTCTGGCTCGTCAGGCTCAACTCCAGACCGCGCATGTTGCTCAACGGGTTCGGCGGCGCGGTCTGAGCGGTGTCGCTGCCGGGCACGAAGAAACGAAACTTGGCGGTCGGGTCGAACGGTGCCACCAGCTCGTCCGCCTGGCCGGTGGCGACCACGGTCCGCCACAACGCGGTCCGGCCGGGAAGCGCGGCCGACACCTTGAACTCGTAGGTGAGGCGCTGCACCAGAAACAGCGGCGTTCCCACCGCGGTGACGGTCGGAAGGGTCGAGGGCAACGGGGGCTGGACCGAGACCACGCGGCCGCCGGGCAGCACCCGTACGTTCGCGCCGACGCAAATCCCGGGATTGTCGGCGACCACCGAGGCGCCCGCCTCCACGTAGGCGATGTTGCCGAGCGAGTCACGCCACGCATACCCCGAGAACCCGGCGGTCGCGAACGCCACCGAGTCGACTGGAAAGAGCGACACCGTCGTCTGACCGGGCGAGTTGGCGCAGACGATGCCGATGGCGTAGGGCGCCCGCACGGTGACCTGGGTCGGGCTCGCCCACACCACGCCACCGGTCGCCTCCACCATGCGCAAGTCGGACAAGGCAGCGTTGATCGCCATGCGAGATACGAGGCGGGCCCTACGCAATTGCCCTTCCCCGTCGTAGAAGCGCGACTGCGAGAGGAACAGGCGCGCCAGCGCCGCGCCGATCACGCCCAGCACCACCATGCCGACCATCAGCTCGGCGAGCGTAAAGCCGCGTTTGCCGGTCACGGCTTCTTGTTGAAGGGGTTGTTGCCCGGCTTGGTGCGCTGTAAGACCAGGGTATCGGGCCGGAACACGGGGTTGAGCGGCGTGACGACGATCGTTACGCGCTTGAGCTTGGGCGACAGGCTGTCGACCGTGACCTTCCTCGTGTACGGCAGGGGCGGCTTGTTCACCGTGATCGTGCCGGCTTTGGCCTTGAGTGAGTCGAACGGCAGCGCGGCGAACTGATTCAGCTGCTGCGCCAAGACCGCGTCACGCGCGCCGCCCCCCGACAGCGTGTAGAACCGCTGCGCCAGCACGAAGTTCAACCGCGCCACGCCCGCCAGCACGAACGCGAGCAGCGTCATCGCCACCATGATCTCGATGAGCGAGAACCCGGCGTCCGGTCGCTTGGCGGGCATCATGGGACCCGCACCCAGCCGGCCCGGGACATCGTGACCCGGCGCGAATAGCCACCCGCCCAGAGCGATACGATGAGGGCGCTGGACGTGAACCCGGAGGGAAACAGGTCGACCGGCGAGACCGAGAACGACACCGAATCGAGCCGGTACGCGTCGCCCACGCCGAGCGCGCGCGTCGACAGCACCGTGCCGCTGACGCGATCACTCAACGTGATCGACTGGCGGTCCGCCCCCAGCGCGACGCGGATCGGCTTGCGCTCACGGGCCGCGGCGCTGAGCGCGAGCGACAGGTCCTGAGACACGACGGTGGCGGCCTGGTTGACGCGAGAGTGGGTCGTGATGCGAGAGATGGTGGGGAACGCCATCGCCGTCGCGAGCCCCAACAACGAGACGACGATCAGCAATTCGAGCAGGGAAAAGCCTGCCGCACGACGGAGAGGGGGGCGCATGTCGCGATATCGTGGTCCTTGCAGCTGGGCTGTCTCGTTACGGCTGGAGACCCCGTGGCTTTGCGAACCGCCGTCACCGGCGGGTAGCCCTCAGAACTGAGAACGCGAAGCCCGGCGCGGCAAAAACTGAGCCCCTTGCCGTGTGTGCGCGGAGCGAAACAGCGGGAGTGTATAAATAGCTGCATTATGCATGATTGTATGCATAATGCACGAGCGGCGGGGGTGTCCCCGCCGCTCGCTGTCTGCCTTACACGACCGCGGTGGTTACTGGCAGGCGGGCGCGCCCTCGGTCGTCGCCGGTGCCACTGGCGCCGTGTTCACGAAGATCGCGCAGGTGATGCCTGCGAGGTTGACGTTGGTCATGGTCGCGCTCCAACCACCAGCCGCAGCGGTCGGACCCGTCAGCACGTTCCCCTGCGTCACGCAGAAGTTGACCGTGCCCGGGGTCGCCGGGTTGGTACACGAGGTCGTGTTGCTGTACTTCACCGAGTCGGCGAAATACGCCTCTTCGGCCGTCACCAGGTTCCGAAGGTCCGACTTCATGGAGGCGATGTACGCCTTCGCCTTCGTGTTGGCGAACTTCGGGATCGCGATGGCGGCGAGAATGCCGATAATCACCACCACGATCAAGAGCTCAATGAGCGTGAAACCCTTGCGATTCATAAGTCTCTGCCTCCAATGCTTGCCATGGCCAGCTTTGAAATGACAGCCCTATCGACAGCCCCAACCCACGAAAGGCAAGGGACATGCCCCCGTAAGGCGAACGCGGCATAACTACCTGCTCCGCATGGACATTACAGTACCCGCGACGCCGTCAAGCGAGCCTTTTGCTGTGCTGCGTTTTGCAAGCGGGGAGGCGTCCTGCCAGCCAGCCGCTCGGCATCGCAAGACGAAAAGCGGCGGGGACAGGCCCCGCCGCTCGTCGCATGCCCTACACCGCCGTGTGGTTACTTACAGGCGGGCGCGCCCTCGGTCGTCGCGGGCGCCACTGGCGCCGTGTTGACGAAGATCGCGCACGTCACACCAGCGAGGTTGACGTTCGACATCGTCGCGCTCCAACCACCAGCCGCAGCGGTCGGACCCGTCAGCACGTTCCCCTGCGTCACGCAGAAGTTGACCGTGCCCGGGGTCGCCGGGTTGGTACACGAGGTCGTGTTGCTGTACTTCACCGAGTCGGCGAAATACGCCTCTTCGGCCGTCACCAGGTTCCGAAGGTCCGACTTCATGGAGGCGATGTACGCCTTCGCCTTCGTGTTGGCGAACTTCGGGATCGCGATGGCGGCGAGAATGCCGATAATCACCACCACGATCAAGAGCTCAATGAGCGTGAAACCCTTGCGGTTCATGTGTCCCTTCCCCCTATGGAAACGAACGAGTGTCTTGACCGAAGTGTCCCGACAACCCGCGGCGACTAGAGGCAAGCGGTGTGCCCGACCGGCAGAACAGCCTTAACTATATGTTGAATTTCATGTTAGGTTACGGGTAGTCGTCCGACGGACGCTCAGACGGTCCCCGCGTTTTGCAACATCGAGGGGGTCCTGCACGTAGCGAAACGCCAGCTCAGCGTTTCAGCCGGAACAGTGCCCACCCCCCGCTCCAGCGCGTCTCGAACGTCACCCAGGCCGGGTAGGCTGCATGCAGCGCGTCGAGCTGCGCCGCCGAGACCGATGTTCGCGGCGGAATGAGGATGTAACTCACCCCTTGCCGCTCGAGGTAGGCACGTTGCTCCGCCGGAGTCGGAGAGACGACCTCACGCCCGTGATAACGGAACATGTAGAACGGGACCGAGATGCGGCGCGTGTAGAGCCAGAACATCGGCTCGAAGTCGGCGGCGATCCGTACGTCCGGTGGCAGCGCCTGGATGGCGGGGAACACCGCTTCCGCCGTGAGTGCCAATGCGGTCCACGGTGGGCGCCACGCCGCGGAGCCTGACAGGACACCCAGGACCTCCGCTCTTGCGTACCCGAGGGTGATTGCAGCGGCCAGGAGCGCCACGGGTCCCCGCACGGGCCGCAGGGCCGGTCGCCACCAGATAGCCAGGGCGCCGCACGCCCATGCGAGTGCCAGCCAGGGAAGCACCGCCCACACGAATCGCTCCACCGGGAAGGGCCACACCGCGAGGATCGCGATGTACCCGACCAGCGTGAGCCCGATGCTCGAGCGGCGCAGCAGCAACCACAGTCCATACAACAACACCGCGAGAGCCGCGAGCCCGAAGACGACGTATAAGGCGGACCCCGGTAACCAGCCGAGCGCCAGATCGCCGAGGGGGCGCGGCAGCACGCGTAGCCCGGGCCAGAACGTACCCACTCCGGCCGTTCGGCCGGTCTCGAAATAGCTGCCGTAGTTCGTGGCCATTCCCGGATCGATGGCCGCTCGATGACGCAGGATCCACAGCCCCCAACCGACTCCGGCGACGACCAGCGGGGTCGTCGCGAACGCCAATTGACGCCACGTTGCACGGCGCACGACCCACAGGTACATCAGGATGCCGGCGCCGGCGGCGACGCCGATGGACCTGGTCAGGAGCGCCAGCGCGGCGGCGAGCCCCGCGAGCAGCGCGCCCCGTTCGGCGGACCAGCCTTCAGGTGTGTGGTCGGCCAGGATCACGGCGAGCGCGAGCAGCACGCTGAACAGCGGCTCGGAGAGCAGTACCGAGAGAATCGTGAGAACGGGCAGCACGAGCGCGGCCGCGGCCACGAGCCCCGCTCCGAGATATCGCGGCACCTGCTCCGCCGGACCCAGCAGCTGGCCGCGGGTCGCGTGCCAGGCGATGAGGCCCGAGGCGAGGGCGGCCAGGAGGATGTTGATCAGCTTGCCCAGGAACGCGGCGACCGGGACGGAGAACAGCCCGAACAGCGGCGCGAGCAGCAGCGGGTACAGCGGCGGGTAATGCACCACACCGGGATGGCCTGGCAGGTTAGGATGGACGTAGCCGAGCCCGTGGCTCAAGGCGTACGCGGCGCCGGCGTACAGGCTGTCGTCGTAGAAGACGCCGACGGGAAGCTGGTTGAGGGTCAGCGCGCCGCCGGCGAGCGCAACGAGGCCGGCGAGCAAGCCGGCGCGTAACGCAGCGCGGTCAGGTAGTACCATTACTGTCGAGATGGCGTCAGCTCGCCGCGTCTCCCTCGTAGCGGCTCAACTTGCGATACAACGTAGACGGATCGATCCCGAGCACTTCCGCGGCGCGCGTCTTGTTGCCGCCCTCGCTCTGCAGCACCCAGGAGATGTACGCCCGCTCGATCACGTCGAGGGTGGGGTTGGAGTGGACCCGCTCCGCGACGAGCGGCTCCGTGCGGCGCTCGGTGAGCTTGTTGGGGAGGGCGGCCACGTCGATCGTGTCGCCCTTGGAGAGCACCACCGCGCGCTCCAGCGCGTTCTCGAGCTCGCGCACATTACCGGGCCAGTCATAGCCGAGCAGCACCTGCTGCGCCTCCGGCGCCAGGGTCTTGACCTTCTCGCTGCGCTCCTGGGCGATGCGGCCGAGAAACTCCTCCCACAGGATCTGGATGTCGTCGCGCCGCTCGCGCAGCGGCGGAAGATGCATGGCGATGACGTTGAGGCGGTAGTACAGGTCGGTGCGGAACCGCCCCCGCTTGATGTCCTCCTCGAGGTCCCGGTTGGTGGCGGCCACGACGCGGACATCGACGGGGATCGCCTCGGTGCCGCCCACGGGGATCGCCTCGCGCTCCTGCAGCACGCGCAACAGCTTGACCTGCGTGGCGGGCGACATCTCGCCGATCTCGTCCAAGAAAAACGTACCTCCTCGCGCCGCGGCGAATAGCCCCTGTTTGTCGCGCACCGCACCCGTGAACGACCCCTTCACATGCCCGAACAGCTCCGACTCGAGCAGGCTCTCCGGCAGAGCGCCGCAGTTGATCGAGAAGAACTGCGCGTCGGCCCGCTCGGACAGCTCGTGGATGTAGCGCGCGATGACCTCTTTCCCCGTTCCCGACTCCCCCTGAATGAGCACGGTGCTCTCCGTCGGGGCCACCTGCTCGGCGAGCTTCAGGACCTCGACGAACGCCCGCGACTTGCCGAGCGGCTTGACCAGGCCTGAGCGCTCGCGGCGGCGGATCTCCTGCTTGAGCTGCTTGTTCTCCGCCTTGAGCAGGCGCTGCTCGGCCGCGCGCCGGCAGATCGCCACCAGGTCGTCGTTCGAGAACGGCTTCTGGATGTAGTAGAACGCGCCCTGGTTCACCGCCTGGATGGCGCTCTGGAGCGAGGCCTGGGCGGTCATCAGGATCACCGGCGTCTCGGGATCCTGCTCCCGCACCGCGGCGAGCAGGTCGGTGCCCGTCACGCCGGGCATCTTGATGGCGGTGAGCACGAGGTCGGGTGCGGCGTTTTTGAGCGCCTCGAGACCGGCCTTGCCGCCCTGGGCCGTGACGACATCGAATCCCTCGCCCTTCAGGAGAATCCGCAACACATCGAGGATTCCCAACTCGTCATCGACGACCAGGATCGAAGGTTGTGCGGTCATGCGGCTTCCTCTTTCCGCCGGGCGGCGGGGAGATACACAGTGAATGTCGTCCCCCGGCCCGGCGTGGAATCGACGAGCACCAGGCCGCGGTGCGCTTCCACGGCGCGCTGCACGATCGCCAGACCGAGGCCGGTCCCGCCCACCCGGCCGGTCACGAACGGCTCGAACAGACGGGCTCGCAAGTTCTCGGGAATGCCCGGGCCCTTGTCGGTGACGGCGAGCACCACCGGGTTCTCGATCCCCGCGCCGCCGGGCACCTCCTGCGGCCCCGGCCGTCCCGTGCGGACCACCACCCGGGCGCTCTTGCCGCTGGCCTGGACGGCGTTGAGCACGAGATTCGAGACCACGCGGTGCAGCAGGTCCTCGTCTCCCTCCATGGGTGTCGCCACGCCGGCCAGATCGATGACGGCGTCGGCTGGACAGTCGGGATGCTCACGGACCAGCCGGATCGCCGCCCCCGCGACCGTATGCAGGTCGAGCGGCCGGCACTCGGTCGCGCGCACGCGCGAGAAGTCGAGAAACTCCGACAACAGGCGCGACAACCGGTCACTCTCGCGCACCACCAACGACGTGAGGAATTTCTCGTCGGCGTTGGCGCGTTTGGCCCGGCCCAGCTGCTCGACCGATGAGCGAATCGAGGCCAGCGGGTTCTTGATCTCGTGCGCGAGGCTGGCCGACAGCTCCGCCACCGCCTCCAGCCGCTCGGCGCGAAGGTGCAGCTCCTCGAGCCGCTTCGAGTCCGAGATGTCGGTAAAGATGGCCGTCACGCGAGGCTCGCTCGCAGGCTCGAGCTCGAGGGTGGTGGTGGTCACGCCGATCGGGAACGTCCGGTCGGAGCGGCGCACCGTCGCCTCGACGCGCATCGCCCGCACGCCGCGGCGCGCGGTGGCTGTGATGGCGGCCCAGAACTCGGGCGCGATCTTGGCGAACTCCGGCATGATGGGGCGGCCGCGCCATTGCCGCTCCTTGAACCCCAGGATCTGCTCGGCGGCGGGATTGCAGTACAGCAGGTGTCCCGCCTGGTCCACCGTGACGATCCCCGTCGGGATATTGCGCAGCACGTCCGCGGCCTCGAGCCGCGCCTGTCGCAGCTCGCCCGCCAGGGCCTCGCGCTCCGCCCCCATCACGGAGATGCGGCTCGCGAAGTACGCCGTCACGGCCGCCACCGCCACGAACACGAGCAGCTGCAGGGCGACCTGCGCCGTCATCGGCGTGCGATGCCCGAAGAAGACGTCGGCGAAATACACGATCCCCACCAGCACGGTGATCAGCCCGGTGCTGGCCGGGGGCATCAACACGGCTGTCGCCGCGATCAGAGGCACGTACAGCGGCGTCAGGTCGCTCTGCGGGCCGCCCGTGATGTGCACGACGGTGGTGATGAGCGCGACGTCGAACAGCGCCTGGGAGTAGAGGAAGGTTCGCCCGGGCGACCGCCGCAGGATGTGCGTGTACCAGTATGAGGCGATCGTGACGCTGACGGTCGCGACCAGCGTGAACGACGTGACGAGCAGCTCGAAGGGCCCCGCTACGGCGAACTTCAGCGCGCCGGCCAGGTATATCGCCGCGGCGACACACAACCGCCCGACGTACACCGACCGCAATAGACTCTGGGGAGTCGGGATCGCCGACCCTTTCGAGCCTCCGCTGAGCCAGCTCACGGCGCGCTTCCTGTTCTCACGTCCGTGCCCATAAGCGACCTATTGACAATTGGTTATGGAGGATCGCCGAGCCGACTCGGGAGCTGGCTCGGCGGGTAAGTATTGGGAGTGGTGTCGCAAAGTGCAAGAGAAGGACCGGCCGGGCGATCGCTCGAGCAGGATGGTATCGTACGGCATGTCGCCTGGCGGCCGGCTGATCGCTACTGTTGCGCTCGTCGCGCCGCTCGGCCTGCCGCTGGCGGCTCCGG
>CBFHAJ010000139.1:0-9701 GCA_965653495.1 uncultured bacterium
CGTGGAGAGCGCCTCCAGGTGCGGGTCGTGCCCGTGGGCGGTGAGGATAATGAAAGCATCGATCCCGGCCTGTTCCCACGAGCCGAGCAGGTCGTTCATCCAGCGGTGCAGGGTCTTGCGGCGAATCGAGGCGTTGCCGGGAAACGGCCGCTCGGTGGCGGTATTGACGCCATATTCGATCGTGGGGGCGCGCAGGATTTCGAGCGCCCCTGAGAGATCGTCGGCCAGGTGCTCGACGATGATCGTATCGCAGCCGAGCGGCAGGTGGGGGCCATGCTGCTCGCACGTGCCCACCGGCACGAGGAGGCGGGCATCGCGCTCGAGAATGAAGCGAACCTCGTCGGGGACGAGGGACTTTAAGTGGAGCGGCGCGCTCACGTAGCGCTCGCCGGCTGCGCCGCCGCGATCGCCGCGGCGGAGTGGCTGCACGGCGACGTGGCGGTGTGGGCGTGGCTTGCCGGCGCGGCGGGCCTCGCCACCGCGGCGCTCGCCGCGGCCCCGCGCGGGCCGCGCGGTCTCCTCACGGGCGCGAGCGGGCTCGTCGCCCTGACGCTCGGTGCACTGGTGGTCGGCGGTGCGCGGCAGGGGCGCCGCATCGAATGCTTCTGGACGGACGTGCGGGCCCTCAGGAGTCCAGGCGCTTCCTCGCAGCTCAAGGGTGTGGTCACCGCCGCCGTGGCGGAGGCGCGGCGCCTCGCCGATCGCGGGGCGAAGGCGTCGCTCCTGCCGCGCGACGCGGCGTTCGACGAGCTGCGCGACGCGCTGCGATCAGGCGCTCGTCCCGGCGCCGAGCTCGAGCGCGGGGTGGTGATCCTGGCGCCGGACGGCGAGCCGCTGGTCTGGGCCGGTCGCCACCGATTCGTTCCTGCACGGGATACCGCCGAGCTGCGCGCCGCCATCACCCCATTCTACGTGTCGCTCGAGGCCCGGCGCCAGACGCAGGGCGGCGGCAGCGCCGTGGGCAGTGTGCTGCTCGACGCCGCCGCCGCGGTGACCGACCGTGGCCGGGCGCTGAGCGCGTGGGTCGAGGACCGGTACGGCGTCGCCCTGCGATTCTACGCGCCCCCGCCCGGGCCCGCGCCGCGCGAAGGCGACGTGTTCGACTTCTGCCCCACGCAATGCGACCGCGGCGCGCCGCTCGTCAGCGTGCAGCCCGTGCCGCCGTCGCAAAGCGACGCGAAGCTCGCCGAGCTGCGCTCCACGACCGGACGCGCGGGGGCGGCGCTCGCTGCGTTGTTACTGCTGCTCTTCATGACGGCTCCTGCCACTCCGTGGCGCGGCCTCGTGACCGTGGCCGCCGCGTGGAGCGTCACGCGCGCGCTCCAGGGCGCAAGCCAGGGAGGGGGGCCCGGCTTCTTCTCCCCGGCGGTCTTCTATCGCTCGCTGCTCGGGCCCTTCAGCGCTTCGGCGGGCGCCCTGACGACGTTCGGGGTCGTCGTGCTGCTGGCCGCGGCGACGGTGTGGCGGCGTGGCATGGTGCGCCGCACCTGGAACATCGCCGCGGCGGGGGCGCTCGTCCTCGCCGCCCCGTATCTGGTGCGCTACTTCGGCCGCGGCATCACGCCGCCGACGGGCGGCGTGGGCTTCGCGCTGTGGTTGTCGTGGGAGCTCGCCGTCGCGACGGCGGCGATGGCGCTGGTGCTCGCGGCCGCGGCGCTGGTGCGCGGCACCGAGGAGCCGCGGCGCGTGCCGTGGCTGCTCCCGGCCGCGTGCGTCTGGGCGGGTGTGGCCGGGCTGGCGGGGTTGTGGTTGTGGAATCCGTACGGCGCGTGGCCCGAGTGGTACACATTCGTCTGGCTGCCGGCGCTGGCGGTGGTGTAGGTGCCGGCGCCCCGGCCGTGGGCGGTGCTGGGCATCGCCACCGTGGCCGGCACGGCGGCGGCGCTCGTCACCTGGGGCGCGGCGGTCGAGGGCCGGCTGCTGCTCGCCGAGCGCGACGGCATGGCGCTCGGTCAGGCGACCGACCCCCGCGCCGTATCGCTGCTCGAGCGCGTGGGGCGGTCGCCGCCCGCGCCGCCGCCGCGCACCGCGGGCGAGCTGTACGCCTGGTGGCTCGCGTCACCACTCGCCGCCGATTCCTACCCGGCGAGCCTCACCGTGTGGCAGCGCTCGGGCGCCCCGGTGACGGAGATCCGGCTCGCGAGCCTGGAAGACTTGCGCCTGTCGCTGGTGGCGGGGCTGGTGCGCTCGCCCGAGACGGCGCGCGGGCCGCGGGTGGAGCAGCTCGAGCTCAGCCCGGGAGTGCACTACGTGCTGCTCGCGCCGCTCGCGAACGGCGACGTGCTCACGGTCGGGGTCGGTCCGCATACGCGCCTGATTCCCGCGGCGCGCGTCGCGCGGTTCCTGCAGGGCGAAGCGGGCGTGGAGCCGCCGTACCAGGTCACGCTCTCACCGCCGGAGCCGCCTCCGGCAAACGCGAGCGCGCGCGTGATCTGGCGGCGCGACGGCTGGTCCGCTCGCGGCGAGCGGCGCGTCGAGCTCCCGGGCGGCGTGCGCCACGTGCACCTCACGGTCGACTTGCGCAACCCCTGGGCGTTGCTGGTGCGCGGCGCCCTCGTGGTCCTGGTCGACGTGGCGTTGCTCGGCGCGTGTTGGCTCTTGAGCCTCGGTCTCGCGGGCCACTGGCGCCCGCGGCTGCCCCCGATTCTCATGCTGCTGCGCACCAGCTACCGGGCGCGGCTGACCGCCGCGCTGGGCGCGATGGTCGTGCTGCCGCTGTTGCTGTTCGCCGTCTGGAGCTTTGCCCGGCTGGGCGACGAGGCGCGACGCGCGGGCGACCTGCTGATCAGTCAGACGCTGCGCGACGCGGCGGCCACCGCTGGCACCCTCATCCCCCAGCGCTCCTCCGGCTCCACCATCGGCGAGCTGGGGTCGCGGCTGGACGCCGACCTCTGGCTGTACCGCGACGGCGTCCTGTCGGCCATCAGTGCCCCGGTGCTCTCGGAGCTCGGCCTGGTGGACGCGTTTCTGCCACCGGATGCGTTCGTGCGGCTGGCGCTGCGCGACGAGCTCGAGCTGACCGACGACGGCCGCACCGCCGGGCGGTCGATCCGCATCGGATACCGGGTCGTTCTGTCCGACGCGCCGCAGGTGCAGGAGATCCTCGCGGCGCCGCAGCTGCTCGACGACGAGCGGGTGCGCCAGCAGGAGGAGGACCTCGCGCTCGTGCTGGTGCTGGCGACGCTGGCGGGCCTCGCCGCCACGGTGGTCTTGGCGGGACTCACCGCGCGCGGGCTGGCGCGTCCCGTCGCCGCGCTGCGCGACGCCGCGGGCGCCGTGGGGCGCGGCGCGGCGCTCCCCGCATTCCCTCCCGGGGCACCGCGCGAGTTCCAGCCGGTGATGTCGGCGTTCGAGCGGATGGCGAGTGACGTCAGGCGCAGCCAGGCGGCCCTCGAGGAGGCGCGCAGCCGCACCGCGCAAGTGCTCGCCAACGTGGCCACCGGCGTGATCGCGGTCGACGAGGCGCTGCGCGTCACGATGGCCAACCCCCGGGCCTCCGAGCTGCTCGGCGCGTCGCTCGCGCCTGGAGACGTGCTGCCGCGGGCCGCGCCGTCGGAGTGGCTGCCGGTGTGGCAAGCGGTGGGCGAGTTCCTGGCGGTACGAGGCGAGCGCATCGCCGAGCACGAGTTCACGGTCGGCCGCCGCCAGATGCGGGTGCAGCTCGCGTCGCTGGGTCCCGCGCCCGACGGCTGCGTCGTGGCGCTCGACGATGCCACCGCGCTGACGCGGGCGGCGCGGGTGCTCGCGTGGGGTGAGATGGCGCGCCAGGTGGCGCACGAAATCAAGAACCCGCTCACCCCCATCCGTCTGGGCATTCAGCACCTCCAGCGCGTACGCGACACGCGCGACTTCAGCACCACGCTGGACGAAACGGCGGAGCGCATCCTCGCGGAGATCGACCGGCTGGACGCGATCGCGCGCGCGTTCTCGCGCTTCGCCACTCCGGCCGCCGAGGCGTCGCCCTTGCCGCTCGAATCCGTCGATCTGTACGCCGTGGCGCGCGACGTGGTGCACCTGTATACGCTCGGGGGCGTGCAGGCGGGAGCCGCGTTTCAAATCGCGGGGGAGCCGGGCGCGCCGGTGCTCGCCCGCCGCGACGAGGTGAAGGAGGTCCTCGTGAACCTGCTCGAGAACGCGCGCAACGCCGGCGCCCGCGCCGTGACGGTCCACGTCTCTGAGGGGGGCCGCCGTCTCGCCGTCGAGGACGACGGGTCCGGCATCGCACCCGACGTGGTGCCGCGGGTGTTCGATCCGGCATTCTCGACCACCTCCAGCGGGTCCGGCCTCGGGCTCGCGATCGCCCGGCGCCTGGTCGAAAGCTGGGGCGGCACCATCGGGGTCACGAGCAGCCTGGGCCGTGGGACCACCGTCACCATCGCCTTCCAGAGCGTTCCGGCCAGCACCAGGGCGTGACCGGGCTCACGTTGCCATGTGGCGCATTTCACGATCCTTATTACTGTTGTCACGCTCATTCTTCTGGGGAAACACCGTGCGGGCTCCCGCTGTGGGCTTGGTGCTGGGGATACTGGTGGGCGGCAGCGCGACCGCTCTGTCGGCACAGGGGCTCATCGTCGATGCGCGCCGCATCGGGATGGGCGGGCTCGCCCTCGGCCGCTCCGGTAGCCTGGTGCGCTACAACCCCGCGTACCGCGCCGTCCCGCCGTCGGCGGAGCGCGGCCGGGGTCCCAAGGTCACGATTCCCATCCCGCTCGGCGTGATCCAGTTCCTGCACGATCACCCGCACCTCTCCAGCGACCCGGCGTTCAATCCGGACTCGGCGGGCTTCAATCCGATTCTCGTCGCCAACACGCTGCTCAAC
Organism: uncultured bacterium; assembly: GCA_965653495.1. Taxonomy (GTDB): domain Bacteria; phylum Gemmatimonadota; class Gemmatimonadetes; order Gemmatimonadales; family GWC2-71-9; genus AG41. The sequence goes on from CBFHAJ010000139.1 coordinate 4,820, forward strand.
CTGCCGCTGTACCTCGAGGTGAAGCAGGCTCCCACGCCTACCAACAACGTGGCCTTCGGGATCGGCAAGGACTCGCTGCGCGTGAATCTGGGCCAGGCGGCGGAGCTCGTGCCGGAAGATGCGTTCGGGTTCGGGGGATCGAGCCGGCTGCTCGACCCGGGCATCGGGATCAAGGGCGTGCGCATCTCCGTGATGGGGTGGCTGCAGTACGATCTCGGGATCACCTTGGGCGATACGCTGCTCGCGTTCTTGCGCGACTCCGTGCCCGCGCAGCCACGCACGGGGTACACGGTGCTGGGGAGCGGGATCGCTGAAGGCGGATTCGCGCCCACCATCGGCTACGCCGGTCGCATCGCGGGTGACTCGAGCGGTGGCCTCTACGTCGGCGGCGCGCTCCATTATTACCTCGGCGTCGCCTACGCGCGCACCAACGTCGTCGGGGGGTTCCGCACCGGGGACAGCATTTTCACCGGTCCCAACCCCGTCACGCCGTTCGATTCGGGCCTCACGAGCTACTCGAGGGCGGGGAACTCGTTCGGACACGGCGTGGGGGGAGACGTCGGCGTGGCGTGGATCTCGGGACCGATCGAGCTCGGCGTGGGTGTGAACGACATCGGCGCCACCATCACGTGGTCCGATACACGCCAGGACAGCGTGTTCTACCGGGATTCGAGCTACTCGAAGCCCGTCGCGAACCACGTCTCGACGACCACCAAGCTGCCCGTCTCGTACGTGGCCAACGTCACCTACTCGGTCGGCAAGACGACGCTGGGCGCGGACGTGCTGAACACGGGGCGAGGCGCGACCGTGCATGTGGGTGGGGAGCAGCGCCTTGGTCTCGTGGTCGTGCGCGGCGGCGTGGCCCGCGACCAGCGCAAGCGGCTCGAGTTCGGCTGGGGTGGGGGCCTGCGGTTGGGCGGCCTCGGGTTGGACGTGGGGTTCTGGACGCACACCAACTCGCTGTCGAACGAGCGCGGCATCACGATGGCGACGTCGCTCTCGATCTATTAGGAGGCCGGCGATGCGCGCGAAGTGGCTGGCGGTGACTGGTCTGATCGGCGCGGCGGCGTGCGGCTCCGGACTCGTCATCTTCAACGTCGACGTGTACAGCTTCATCAAGGGGACGGGGCAGGACACGATCCCCTACTTCGTGCCGCCCGGCCCGTCGCCGGTCAGCGCGTCGAGCACACCGCAGAAGATCAATCTCCCGGGCGCCGGTTCGTCCATCGTCGACTCGGTGCTCGTCGCCGGCTCCCTCGCCATCCAGAACCAGGCCGGCTCGGGCAAGATCGGGCTGCAGGTATATCTCGCCGCCGACTCGGCCGGGAGCTATAACCCCGGCGCGCTGGCCCTGAACGTGCCCGACGTCACCGTGTCCGGTTCCGTGGCGACGTCAGACACCATCGTCGGACGCCTCAGCGCGGGTGTGCTCTCCCTGTTCGCCGGTACGGAGCTGTGGGTGCGATTCCAGGCGACGGGCACGAACACCGGGGTCGTGCTGCTGCAGGGGAAAGCGGTGCTGACCGCGTTGCGACTCACCGTCGTCATCAACGATAAGTTCTTCTAACCGGCATGCAGGCGTCGTGCAGCGACGACGCCTTATATTGGTTCCATGCGCAGACCATCCGCGGTGGTCGACGTTGCTGGAGTGCGCGTCGGCGGCACCCACCCGATCGTCGTCCAGTCGATGACGAACACCGAGACGGCCGACGTCGCGGCGACTGCTGCCCAGGTGCGCGCGCTGCACCAGGCGGGGAGCGAGCTGGTGCGCGTCACGGTCAACACCGACGCCGCGGCGCAGGCGGTGCCCGACATCGTCGCGCAGGTCGACGTCCCGGTGATCGGCGACTTCCATTACAACGGCCATCTGCTGCTCACCAAGTACCCCAAGTGCGCGGCCGCGCTCGCCAAGTACCGGATCAATCCGGGAAACGTGGGCGCCAAGCGGCGCGACGAGAATTTCCGCACGATCATCGAGGTCGCCCTGGCCAACGGGAAGCCGGTGCGGATCGGCGTCAACTGGGGGAGCCTCGACCAGCAGCTGCTCACCGAGCTGATGGATGCCAACGCGCGCCGGCCCGATCCGCTGGACGCGCGCGAGGTGATGATCGCGGCGATGGTGGCGAGCGCTCTGCGCTCGGCCGAGCTCGCCGAGGAGTGCGGGCTGGCGCACGATCGCATCATCCTCTCGGCCAAGGTGTCGGGCGTGCAGGACCTGGTCGCCGTGTACCGCGCGCTCGCGGAGCGCTGCGACTACCCGCTGCACCTCGGGCTCACCGAGGCGGGGATGGGCACGAAGGGAGTCGTCGCCAGCACGGCCGGCCTCGCGATCCTGTTGCAGGAGGGCATCGGCGACACGATCCGCGTCTCGCTCACGCCGCGCCCCGGCGGCGATCGCACCGAAGAGGTCCAGGTGGCTCAGCAGGTGCTGCAGTCGCTCGACCTGCGGCACTTTACGCCCCAGGTGTCGGCGTGTCCGGGATGCGGGCGCACCACGTCGACGTTCTTCCAGGAGATGGCGGAGCAGATCCAGCAGCATCTGAAGACCCAGATGCCCGTCTGGCGCGCGCGCTACCCCGGCGTCGAATCGCTGCGCGTGGCGGTGATGGGTTGTGTGGTGAACGGCCCCGGCGAGTCGAAGCACGCCGACATCGGTATCTCGCTGCCCGGCACGTTCGAGGAGCCCAAGGCTCCCGTGTATGTGGACGGGCGACTCAAGGTGACGCTCAAGGGTGACGGGATCGTCGCCGAGTTCCTCAAGATCCTCGAGGACTACATCGAGGCGCGCTACGCGATCCGGCCGCCGAGCGGCACGTCGCGCTCGGGGAGCACGAGCACGATGTCGCCGTCGCCCAGCACGACGCCGAGCGTGAGGACTTCCGAGAAAAAGTTCGCGATCTGACGCGGCGGGAAGTTCACCACCGCGAGCACGAGCTTGCCCACCAGTTGGTCTTTCTCGTAGTACTTCGTGATCTGCGCGCTCGAGGTCTTCACCCCCAGCTCCCCGAAGTCGATGCGCAGCTTGTAGGCGGGTTTGCGGGCTTTGGGAAAGTCGTCGGCCTGCACGATCCGGCCGACGCGGATGTCGACCTTGGCGAAGTCGTCGTAGGTGATGGTCTCCATCGGGTCTCCGCTCACAGCAGCCACCACACCACGGGCACCGGCAGGAACGCCAGCACGTCGAGGATGCCGTTCCACGGGGCACCCGGCGCCCGCACGAAATCTCCGTCGCCCCATTCGTGGGCGATGCCCACCGCCGCGACCGCGACCACGCGCGCCACGCCCGGCGTGCCGAGGGCGGCGAGCAGAGCGGTGACCACACCGCCCACGACCAGGTGCTCCACGAGCCCGATCGGGCTGATCCATTTCGGTAGCGTCACGCGAATGTCCCCTGGTGCGTGAAACGGCCCCGGTCCGCGCGGATCGGGTGCGAGCGTACGGGCCTCTGCATGCTACGCTGCCCGAAGCTATTCGAGAGGCCGCCCCTGTGCTCGCTCGCGTTCGCTCCGCCGCGGTGCTCGGCATCGACGCGTACCTCGTGGATGTCGAGACCGACATCGCCAACGGCCTGCCCACCTTCGCCACCGTCGGCCTGCCGCAGGGCGCCGTGAAGGAGGGCCGCGAGCGCGTGTACGCGGCCCTCGCCAACACCGGGTACACGTTCCCGCTGAAGCGCATCACCGTCAACCTCGCCCCTGCCGACATCCGCAAAGAGGGCTCGGCGTTCGACCTGCCGATCGCCGTCGGGATTCTGGCGGCCACCGAGCAGATCTCCCCCGAGCGCCTGGGCCGGGTGGCGGTCCTGGGGGAGCTGGGACTCGAGGGCGCGATCCGGCCGGTGCGCGGCGCCCTGCCGGTGGCGCTCGCCACCCGCGCCGCGGGGCTCGAGACGCTGGTCCTCCCGCGCGAGAATCTACCGGAAGCGGGCGTCGTATCGGGCGTACGGGTGCTCGGCGCCGGGAACCTCGCCGAGCTCGCCGACTTCCTCGACGGCCGGGCCGAGCTCACCGAGGCGCGCGTGGACCTGGCGGCGCTGTTCGCCGAGCGGGCGCGCGACGACGTGGACTTCGCCGAGGTGAAGGGGCAGGCACACGCCAAGCGCGCCCTTGAGGTCGCCGCGGCGGGCGGACACAACATTCTGATGATCGGGCCGCCCGGGAGCGGCAAGACCATGCTCGCCCGGCGCCTGCCCACCATCCTCCCCAAAATGAGTCTCGAGGAGGCGCTCGAGACCACCAAAATTCACTCGGTGGCGGGCGTGCTGCCGCTCGGCGAGTCGCTCGTGGCGCGCCGGCCGTTTCGCGCGCCGCACCATACCATCTCGGACGCGGGGCTCATCGGCGGCGGCTCTTATCCCCGGCCGGGGGAGGTGAGCCTGGCGCACGGCGGCGTGCTGTTTCTCGACGAGCTTCCCGAGTTCCGCAAGAACGTGCTCGAGGTGCTGCGCCAGCCGATGGAAGACGGCATCGTGACCATCGCGCGCGCCGCGATGAGCCTGACCTACCCGGCGCGCTTCATGCTCGCCGCGGCGATGAATCCCTGTCCCTGCGGTTACTTCGGCGACCCGCAGCACAATTGCGTCTGCGGCACGGTCGGCGTCGAGCGCTACCTTGCGCGCGTGTCCGGTCCGCTGCTCGACCGCATCGATCTCCATCTCGAGGTTCCGGCGGTGAAGTATCGCGCGCTCGCGGACCAGGGCGGGGGAGAGCCGAGCGCCGCGGTCCGCGAGCGGGTCGACCGGGCGCGCAGTGTGCAGCGCGAGCGCTTCGCGACCCGCTCGGGCGTGTACGCCAACGCGCACATGGCGGCGCGCGATATCCGCACGTTCTGCCGCGTCTCAGACGGGGCGGACGCGCTGTTGCGGACGGCGATCACGCGGCTC
>CBFHAJ010000140.1:0-9646 GCA_965653495.1 uncultured bacterium
GTCCGCAAACAGGTGTTGCTTCAACCCGGCGTGCTCCCCGGCGAGCTGTTCGAGCAGCTCACCGACGTTGCGTCCTTCCAGCTGGAGCGCGTCGCGGCCCCCGACATACGGCCGCAGGGGGGTGGGAATCAGGATGGTCACTGCCAGACAGCCTTCCGTTCCTCGATGGTAATGGACTCCTCGGCGAAGGCCTTGCGGTCGTCCGCCAGGACCCAGCTCTTCATCTCGTGGGCTCGCCCCGCTTGTACGCCGACGATCACGTACGAGAGCCACGGCCACGCGTGCTCCCGATCGAACGCCGAGGGAGCGGGCGGGTGATCCGGGTGCGAATGATACACGCCGAGCACCTCGATCCCGTCGCGGTCCAGGCGCTGCTGCGCACGCCGGAACGAGTCCGGGTCGATCAGGTAGCGGTTGCGCGCGGAATCGGTGCGCTGATTCGTGAGGGGCACGAGCTGCAGCACCACCTTGCGATCACCGTCCATCGCCCCGCCGATCAAGCCGCACGCTTCCGCAGGATAATCCGCTTCGCCGTGCCGGCGGATCGCCGCGGCGTGACGGGCGTCGAGTACCAGCGTCATTGGGTCTCCCCCGCGAACCGACCGTGCTCGCTCAGATAGCGGTCACCCGAATCGGGAGCGATCACGACGATCAGGGCGGATGGGCCGATGAGCTGATGGGCCGTCAGCAGGCGCTCCGCGGCGACCAGCGCCGCGCCCGTCGACCAGCCGACGAACAGTCCCGTGTCCCTGACCAGGCGTCTCACAGCCTCCTCCGCCTCCTCGGTCGCCACGAACTCGGTGCGGTTCGGGAGCGCCGGATCGTAGATTCCCGGTACGATCGCCGTTTCCAGGTGCTTCAATCCTTCCAACCCGTGAAACGGCCCGTCGGGCTGGACCGCGATCAATGCAATCTCCGGGTTCCACTCCTTCAAACGACGTCCTGTTCCCATGAGGGTTCCCGTCGTCCCCACCCCGGCGACCAGATGTGTCACCCGGCCGCCAGTCTGGCGCCAAATCTCCTCGGCGGTCGTCAGATAATGCGCCCGCGGGTTACCGGGGTGGCTGTACTGATCGGCGTACCAATAGCGGTCCGGGTACGCTGCCGCCAGCTCGCGCGCCCGCCGGATGGCCCCGTCCGATCCGTCCAAGGGATCGGTGTGAATGACCTCTGCGCCGTACGCGGCGAGCAGGGCCCTGCGCTCTGCGCTCGCGTTCGCGGGGACGCACATCGTGACGCCGATCCCGGCGGCAGCGCCGAGCATTGCGTACGCAATCGCCGTGTTGCCGCTCGAGGAATCCAGTAAGCGCTTGGCCGGGAGCTCGCCGCGTGCGATCCCGTCGCGCAGGATGAACAGCGCGGCGCGGTCCTTGACCGAGCCGCCGGGGTTGAGCCACTCGCACTTCAGGTACAGCGGCGGACCGGCGGACGGGCGGACGGGCGGACAGGGAATCAGCGGCGTATTGCCAACTAATCCCCACAACGCAGGCTCGACGAATGTCTTCCCGACCGCCTGTCCGCCCGTCCGACTGACCGCCGCTGTTCTCATTCCGCTCCCTTCACAATCGGCGCGCCGACCAGATTGCCCCACTCCGTCCACGAGCCGTCGTAGTTGCGCACCTTCTTCACGCCGAGGAGATACTTGAGGGCGAACCAGGTATGACTGGAGCGCTCGCCGATGCGGCAGTACGCGATCACCTCGTCCTTGCCGTCGATCACCTTTGCGTGCTTGTACAACTCCACCAGCTCATCGTACGGCTTGAAGGTCCCGTCGCTCGCGACCGCCTTGCTCCACGGGATGTTCTTCGCGCCGGGAATGTGTCCCGCGCGCTGGGCCGTCTCCGTCATGCCGGGGGGCGCGATGATCTCGCCCACGAACTCCGGCGTCGAGCGCACGTCGACGAGGGCCGTCTTCTTCCCTTTGAGCGCTTTCTCGACCTCGGAGCGCTTGGCGCGGATGGCCGTGTTCACCTTTTTCGGAACCGGGTACGTGGTCGCGCGGACGCTCGCCCGGTCGCTCACCAGCGGTCGGCCCTCGGCCACCCACTTGGCCCGGCCGCCGTTCATGAGCTTCACGGCGCTGTGTCCGTACAGCTGCAGCAGCCAGAACGCGAATGCCGCGAACCAGTTGTTGTTGTCGCCGTACAGCACGACCGTCGTCTTGGGGGTGACACCAGCTTCCGAGAGCAGTCTCGCGAACGCCTGCTTGTCGGGAATGTCGCGACGGACAGGGTCGTTGAGCTGCGACTGCCAGTTCCAGCCCACCGCGCCCGCGATGTGCCCGGAGTCGTATGCCGTCGTGTCGACGTCCCCCTCGATGAGACGAACCCCCGGGTCCGTGCGTTGCTGCGCGACCCAGTCGGTGGAGACGAGCACGTCGGGATGTGCGTATGCCACACTGACCTCCAATCGATGTAAACCCGACCGTGCCGGTCGGGTTTGAGTTCAAAAAAACGAATGGGATGGCGGGACTAGTTCCCGGCCAGGACCCCGGCGATCTGGTACAGCTGGGGCTCGTCGTGCGTGAGATCCGCCAGGGAGATGCCGGCCAACAGATCGTTGATCCGTTGTTCCAGCATGCGCCACACCGGCCGGATACTGCACGACGCCTCCGGACTACATCGCTGGGGATCGACGGGATGGAGATCGCAATTGACTTCGAAGGTAACGTGCTCGGAGGCCTCGATCACATCCTTGACCGAGATGTGCTGCGGCTCGCGCGCGAGGTGATAGCCACCCTTGGCACCGCGCACGGAATCGACCAGCCCGGCGCGGCGGAGGCGGAGCAGGATCTGCTCGACGTAGTCGTGCGGCAACCGCTCCTGCTCGGCGAGCTCGCGTGCCGCCACCGGCCCCTGCCCCGCGCGCTTCGCGAGGTTGAGCGAGACGATCAGCCCGTACTCGGCCCAGGTGGTCACGCGCATGGGGTGAATATGCGAGAGAGAGTCCCGGGATTCAATGGGAGGCACCGATCCGGGGACTCAACGAGGCTCCGATCTGCACGCCGAAGACATTTTCGCCGGAGTTGCGCTGCAGCCACAGCAGGCGCGACGTGAGACCCCACATGATCCGGTCCGCGTACACCTCGACGACGACGCCGCCGTGGGCACCCTGTGCGATGCCCCGATCCGGGCCCTGCGAGTACACGCCGCCGAGCAGGAAGCCCGCCTCGGCGTAGAGGCGACCCCAGGCGGCGCGCGCCGACGCCTGCCCGCCTGGCGCGAACAGGATGGCGTTCTCGTCGCACCCGGTCGACGGACAGGATCCGGTGATTTCGAGCGGCGCGAAATCGATCTCGAGTCCCAGGGTGGTGGCCTTGCGCGTTTCGCGCTGGAATTGCGCGCCCACGAACGGAGCGCGACCGCGCAGCGAGCCCGATATAGGGATGAGATAGCTCAGGGTCGGACCCACCGTGCCCCCCCGGAAGGTCCCGTGGCGCAGCCCCCCGAGCGCAATGGACGCATTCGCCACCGCTTCGAGCGCCTGGATCTGACTCCCGGGCACCTCGAGAAACCGTCCCATCACCGTCGCCGCCGCCGCATCGGCCAGGTTCACGCGCACGCCGAGACCAAACGCCAGTGCCAGCTGGCTGACGGTGGACACGGTGTCGCTGCACGACAGCAGCACGCACAGCGACGCCGACTCGGCGACCCGCGCCAGCCCCAGGGTCGTGGCGGCGAAGGGAGCGAGTACGCCGCGCGCGCCGACCGGGTAATAGTAGGAGTCGAGGGCGTACATGGTGAGCCGCCGGACGCGGTTGTCGGTCGAGAGGTTGCCGTAGTGCACGATGGTCACTCCGGCCTCGCCGTCGTCTCCGGTGAGGAACAAGAGGGAGCCGCCGTACGCCGGGAAGCTCCGGCTGTTACCGGCCGCGTCGTCGAGCGCGAGGGAGGCGTACGTCGGGCCCACCCGAATGAGGCGTTGCCCGTACGCCATGGAAACGCCGCCGAGCCAGAGCGCAGCGGCGAGCCAACCGATTGTGCGCATGCGAAGGGATACGACGGCGCGGGGTCGCGTTCGGTGACTCGAATCACGACCCCGCGCGTGACGGGTGTTACTTAATGAGCAACCCGACGAGCAGACCGGCCACGTTCATGCGGACGAGCCACGACCAGAACGTCGCCTTGAGCAGCGGACGCACCTTGTCGTACCACACGCCGCTCCCGATGGTCGACAGCGCGATGGTCGAGACCCACAGGAGCGTCGCGAACTCCATTCCCGCCAGGGGTCCACCGCCGCTCACCCACAGCCCCCCCTTGAGTCGTTCATATCCGCACCCGAGCAGGAGACCAAAGACCAGCGCCAGCACGAACGACTTCACCATGGCCGGGAGCATCATCTTCTTTTGCTCCTCGGGCGTGGCCGGCATGGTGCCGAAGGCGTGCATTTCCGGACCCGTGAAGACCTTCCCCCACATGACGTAGTCGGCGAACCACGCGCCGACGCCGGCGATGAGCCCCGCGACGATCCAGTTCATAGTGCGCCTCCTGAGAGTGTGCACTGCCGACGGCCGTTCTGGGCTACTTGCGCTGTCCCGGCACTCCGGGCTCGGTCATGGCCAGCAGATCGAGCACCGCGTCGAGCTCCTTACCCTTGAGCACCCCCTTCTCCATCACCAGTTGCCGCACGGTGACGTTCTTGGCGACCGCTTCTTTGGCGAGCTTCGCCGCTTCCGCGTAGCCGATGCGGGGCGCCAGCGCGGTCACCAGGGCGGGGCTGCGCTCCAGCCAGTGCTCGCACTGAGCGGCATCGGCCTCGATCCCGTTGACACACCGCTCGGCCAACACGCGGGTTGCGTTGGTCAGGATCAGCATCGAAAACAGGAGGTTGTGGGCGATCACCGGCATCATCACGTTGAGCTCGAGCTGCCCCGCTTCCGCCGCCGCCGCGACCGTGACGTCGTTCCCGAGCACCTGGTAGCACACCATGTTCACCATCTCGGCGATCGACGGGTTGACCTTGCCCGGCATGATGCTCGAGCCTGGCTGGACGGCGGGCAACATGATTTCGGCGAGGCCGGTGCGCGGTCCCGACGCGAGCAGGCGCAGATCGCTGGCGATCTTGCCGAGGTCGACGGCGTAGGTGCGGAGCGCCCCAGAGAACGCCGCCGCGTCCCCCATCGACTGCATCAGCTGCACACGGTCAGCACCCGCGCGCAGCTCCAACCCCGTGAGCGACCGCAGCTGCTTCACGATGAGGCCGGCGTACTGCGGCTCGGCGTTCAGGCCGGTGCCGACGGCGGTACCCCCAATGCCGAGATCGCGCAGCGGGTCCGCGGCGCCCGCGAGCCGCGCCCGGTTGCGCTCGACGGTGTGCCCGTACGCCGTGAATTCCTGCCCCAGGCGAATCGGCGTCGCGTCCTGCAGATGCGTGCGCCCGGATTTCACGATGCGATCGAATGCCGCGCCCTTGACGAGCAACGCGCGCGCCAGTCGGTCGAGCGCCTCGAGCAGCCCGGGGAGCTCGGCGAGCACCGCCAGCCGGATGGCGGTGGGGATCACGTCGTTCGTGGACTGGGCCATGTTGACGTGATCGTTGGGATGCACCGGCCGATACTCGCCGCGCTTGCCCCCCAGCAGCTCGTTCGCCCGGTTGGCGAGGACCTCGTTCACGTTCATGTTGTGCGAGGTTCCGGCGCCCGCCTGGTAGGGATCCACGACGAACTGGTCGCGATGCTGCCCCCCCAGCACTTCGTCGGCGGCGCGGACGACGGCGTCGGCCAGGCGGGCGTCGAGCCGCCCGGTCTCTTTGTGGGTCAGGGCGGCGGCTTTCTTGATGCGCACGACCGCGTCGACGAACGGGGCGAGCGGCGCGAGCTGCGAGATGGGGAAGTTGACGCGGGCCCGCTCGGTCTGGATCCCGTACAACGCAGCGGCGGGGACGGAAAGCTCGCCCAACGGATCACGCTCGTTGCGGGTCGCGGTCATCGCGTCGGCTCCACCCTGAGACTGTTGTTGAAGCGATTGAAGTACTCCGTCATGCCGATCACGAGGGTGATTTCCACGATCTGCCCCTCGTCCCAGCAAGCGCGCAGCCGGCTGTACTGTTCCTCCGTGACGTCGTGTCCCGAGCGGTGGACGACGTCGGCATATGCGAGCGCTGTTTGCCACGCGGGCTCCAGCGCGGCCATGGCCTCCCGCGCACCCCGGTCTCCCCTATCCTGGATGGCATCGAGCAACGCCTCACTCGCGCCCCGCTGTCTTGCCAAGACAGTGTGGGAATTGAGTCAGTAGCGGCAGCGATTCAGGTGCGAGATGCGCACCCACAAGAGCTCTTTGAGCAGCAGCGGCACGGTGCCTTCGTTCATCACCGTGCGGAAGTGCGCGATCATGGTCCGCAGGTGGGCCGGCCGCAGCGCCACCGTACGGAACATGTTGGGAATGTTGCCGCGCTCGCGCAGATAGGTCTCGAAGATGGGACGCACATCCGGGTCCGCTTGCTCGGGCGTGAGTGGCGTGATGCGCGGGTTCGTCATGGGTTCTCTCCCCTTCGCTTTCCCCAGCCGATCTTGAACAGGTCCACCGCGGCCCGATACCCGATGCTCCGCACCAGGGCGGAGACGCCCAGGGCCGTCAGCAGCATGGCCGTGTAGAACCGCCACAGCAACAGCATCGTCAGCTGGCGCGCGCCGAAGTCCCCCGCAAACCCATTCAGGAACGCGACCTCGAGGCCTCCCCCGCCGGACGGCAGCGGCACCACGAGCGGGGCGTGGAGCAAGGCCAGGGCGCCGTAGAACATCTCGCCGAACGGCGGGTGGTGCGGCAGCGGCCAGGCCAGCGCCGGGAGGATGAGGGCACGGGCCACGATGCTCACGGCCGTGAGCAGCGCGCCCGCGCCCAGGGCCCAGCGGGGCGCGCGCCGCACGTGCGCCCAGGCGACGCGCCACTGGCGCCGCACGCGATGCCGAATGAAGCCGGCGCGGGCCAGCCGCTGCAGCAGATACACCGTCACGAGGACGAGCAGCGCGACGACCTCGATGCTCACCAGCTCCCCGGCGCGATGGCGGCGCAGCCACATGCGCGCGGCATCCTGCCAGTCGGGCACGTAGTAGGCCGCCAGCGCCGTCGCCGCTACGAGGAACACCGGCCACTCGCAGGCGACTTCGACCCCGATGGCGACGATGCCAGTGACCGGTCGCAGCTTTGCCTCGGTGAGGCCGAGGAATCGGGCGGGCTCGCCACCCAGCCTATTGGGGGTGAGCTGCGAGGCCGCTTCCCCGTACAGGTTCAGGCGAAACGCGTCCGTGAATGAGAGGCGCGCGCCAGCCGTCCAGACAGCAAGCTGAATCCGCCAAGCGCGGACCACGCAGTCGATGGCGAGCAGCGCCAGGGCGAGGAGGTGGCCCACGTCGCTGTCAGTCGGAGCAGTCGCCTAAGGGATAGATGAACCCGCAGTTCGGACAGGGGTTCTTGCAGCCCCACGGTTTCGGCCGGACGTTCGCTCCGCACCGCAGGCAAACGAGTCGCGGCGACTCAGCCGCGCCGCTCGGTGCCGGCGAGGAACGGGTTGGCTCGACGCTCGCGTCCCACTGTGGTTTCCGGTCCATGGCCGCTGTACACGATGGTCGAATCGGGAAGCGTAAGCAACTCGCGCTCGATGCTGCGCAACAGGGTCTCGTAATCGCCTCCGGGCAGGTCGGTGCGGCCGATCGACCCCTGGAACAGCACGTCGCCAGTGAACACGATCCCCTCCCCTTCGAACACGACGCTCCCAGGGGAGTGTCCGGGGGCGTGACGCACCCGAAACTGTAGCGCTCCGACCGCCAGCACGTCACCATGCGCCAGGGCGCGGTCGGGAGCGGGCAGCGTGGCGGCGCGCATCCCGAAAGCCGCTGCCTGATCGGCCACGCGGTCGTACAAAGGGCGATCAGCGGGATGGAGGTACACCGGCGCGGCGCTGTCGGCCTTGAGTCGGGGCACGCCCAGGACGTGATCGACGTGTGCATGGGTGAGCCAGATCGCGACTGGGCGGGCGCGCGCCGCGGCCAGCTTGTGGGCGATCAGACCCGCCTCTTCGCCGGGATCGATGATGGCGCACTCTCCGGCCGCGTCATCGATGAGGAGGTAGCTGTTTTCGACGAATTGCCCGTTGGGAATCTGGACGACCTTCACGACGCGACACCCGCCTTCTCCCGCTCGCGGAGCGCGGTGAGATATTTCTCGACGGCGATAGCGGCCGTGGTGGCGTCGCCCACCGCAGTCGTGATCTGGCGGGTCACCTGGCTGCGGACATCGCCCGCGGCGAACAGTCCGGGAATCGACGTCATCATCCGCTCGTCCGTCAGGAAGTACCCGCCGGCGTCGTGCTTCGCATGTCCCTCGACCAGCCCCGAGTTCGGCTTGAAGCCGATGAAGATGAAGACCCCTCCGACCGGCAGCGTGGAGCGGGCACCGCTGACCGTATCCTCGAGCGCGAGCTGATCGGTGCCGCGCGCGTTGCCTTTGATTTCGAGCACGCGCTTGTTCCACACCATCTCGATCTTGGGATTCGCCAGGGCGCGCTCCTGAATGATCTTGGACGCCCGCAACTGGTCGCGCCGGTGGACGATGTACACTTTGGAGGCATAGCGCGTGAGGTAGTCCGCCTCCTCGACCGCTGCATCGCCCCCACCCACCACGGCCAGCACTTCGCCCTTGAAGAACGCCCCGTCGCACACGGCGCAGTAGGACACGCCCTTCCCCGCGTATTCCTTCTCCCCGGGCACGCCGAGCTTCACCGGTGTGCCGCCGGCGGTGAGGATGACCGCGGGTGCGCGATAGGTCGTGCCGCGTGCGGTCACGAGATCGAACCAGCCGTCCGCTCCCTTGCGGATCCGCTCCACGGTATCGGTAACGATGTCGGCACCGAACTTCCGGGCGTGGTCGGCCATCTTCTGGGCAAGCTCCCAGCCCTTGATGCTCTCGAAGCCGATGTAGTCCTCGATCAAATCGGTGTTCAAGAGCTCGCCGCCCGGTGCGCCGCGTTCGATGGTCAGCGCCCTGAGCATGCCGCGCCCCGCGTACATGGCGGCGCACAGACCCGCAGGCCCGGCCCCGACGATGATCACGTCGTACGAGGTGGAACGGTCGTCAGTCATCGGTCGTCCGTCGTCAGTCCTCAATGATAGAACGCCGCACGGTTTCCTCTCTAGCGCCCTCTACCGCCCCAAGCTTCACCAGATTCACCGCCCCATGACAGCTGGAGATGGTTCCCACGAGCACGGCGGCAGGCGTCCCAGGCGCGCCGACGTCCCGTACCAGCGCGTCACCTGCCAGCACCGCGTCCACCGCGAAGGTACCCACGCCGAACACGTGATGGCGACACACGAACAGCGCCGGCCCGTGCACCGGCTCGCCCGTGGCGCGCAAGCGCTGGGCGAGCGCCCGGATGGCATCACCCATCTCCCAGGCCCGCGCGCCGCCGGTCGCCGGGCACACCGCGGGCTCGATGCAGTGCGTCGGGCAGATCCAGTCCGCGAAGGACAGATAGCGCGTGTGGTCGGGGGCGGGGGCGCTGCGATCATACGGCGTTCCGGGAGCGCCCGGCACGGGCGCGACCTCCACGGCCCGCCCGGGCCAGCGCTCGCGAGCGCGCGCCAGGACCCAGTCGAACATGAGGTGAGGCATGAGCGGTGATGGCACGATGTAGTCCTGCGGCTCCTCAGGCC
>CBFHAJ010000141.1:0-9499 GCA_965653495.1 uncultured bacterium
GCGTCCTTGGTGTGGCCGCCCAACCGCGACACCGACGCCAACGGGGGCGGTGTTATCGACTATTTGGCGGGCCTGGAGTTGGTGGGCGGGGGGGGGGGGGGGGCGCGTGAAGAACGCCACCGTGGCGCGCAACTACGCCGAGGCGCTGCTGCGTGCGGGCGAGGCGCACGCTGGCGTGCGCATGGTGGAGACGTTCGGCAGCCTGCTCGACGCGGTGGCCGGGGCCGTACACGCGGACGAGCGGATCGCCATGGCGCTCGAGTCGCCGCGCGTCGCCAAGGCGGCCAAGACCGCGCTGCTGGGGCGCGCCCTCGGCGACGTCACGCCCCTCGAGTTCGTGCGGTTTCTCCAGGCGGTGGTGCGGCGCGGCCGGCAGGGGCTGCTGGGCGAGATCGCGCAGGAGTATCAGGTACTGGTCGACGCGAAGCTCAACCGCGTGCACGCCGGGGTGACGCTGGCGGAGCCGCCCGACGGCCGGCTCGAGAAGCAGATCGTCGAGCGGCTCACGGCGGCGATCGGGAAGGACGTGCGCGCCCACTTCCGCGCCGACGACGGGATCCTCGGGGGGGTGGTGGTGCGCGTGGGCGACCGGGTGTACGACGGCTCGCTGCGGCGCAAGCTGGCGGTGCTAAGAAGGAAGATGCTCACGGGAGAGTGAAGGTGTTCCCACTCTTGAGAGTGGGTTTCTCCAGATCAACAAGGATTGTGGGAGCCCGCCCGATAGTGTTCCCACTCTGAAGAGTGGGCCCAATACTGCACTGTAACTCCCACTCTGAAGAGTGGGCCCGCACTGCACTGCGCTAGTGTTCCCACTCTGAAGAGTGGGCCCGCACTGCACTGCGCTTAAGCGCAGTGATTCATTGGGGCCACGCTTGAGAGTGGGTTTCTCCAGATCAATAGGGATTGTGGGAGCGCCGCCCGATAGTGTTCCCACTCTGAAGCGTTGGCCCAATACTGCACTGTAACTCCCATTCTGAAGTGTGGGCCCAATACTGCAACTCCCACTCTGAAGAGTGGGCCCGCACTGCACTGCGCTTAAGCGCAGTGTTTCAATGGGCCCACTCTTGAGAGTGGGTTTTCTCCAGATCAATAAGGAGTGGGTCCCCCCCCCAGATTGTTCCCACTCTGAAGAGTGGGCCCACCACGGCACTGCGCTTAAGCGCAGTGTTTCAATGGGGCCCACTCTTGAGAGTGGGTTCCCCTCTAAAGTGAGATCCTTTCATCCGGGATCGTTTCATCCGGATGCCTCTTGTCTTGCCCGCTCGATGTATGAGACCGCCGTTGGGACCAGCTTCGGGCTCACGCTAGTCACGGAATACTCCCGATTCCACCTCAAGCCCAACTTGTTATCCGGTTGCCGGCTCGCCGCGTAGCTGCTTCCGCCCTTCAGGAGCTGAACGAGGCGTGACAGATCGAGCCGCGGACTAGTTCGAACGAGCAGGTGGACATGTGTTCGTAAGCAAGCCACCGCGACGATGGTAACGCGCTCTTGAACCGCAGTTCGTTGAAAAAAGCCTTCGAGAAAGCGTCTTGTGGGAGCGTCGATCATCGGCATCCGACGATGAGTCGACCAGGTCAAGTGAAAGAAAATCTGATGGGCTGCCATTAGTTAAAGCTGCAGGGGTATGTCACATAATGATCATCCAAGCTGCGGGTGCCCCCCCCCAGATTGTTCCCACTCTGAAGAGTGGGCCCCGACACTGCACTGCGCTTAAAGCGCAGTGATTCATTGGGCCCACTCTTGAGAGTGGGTTTCTCCAGATCAATAAGGAGTGGGGTGCCCTCCCCAGATTGTTCCCACTCTGAAGAGTGGGCCCACCATGGCACTGCGCTTAAAGCGCAGTGATTCATTGGGCCCACTCTTTAGAGTGGGGACTCCCTCTCACAACCCGTAACGCAGGCCGATCGCGACGCCGAATCGTCGTGTGGCGACCCGCTCGACCCCGGACGGCACGTCACCGCGGTTTACCATTGAACGACTCCAGGCTCCACTGACGCGCAGCGACCCGGTGAGCGAGCGGGCCAGCGGCCATTCGAGCGCCAACGCTCCTCGCCCAGCCAAACGGTTGCGGGCTTCGCCATCGAAATCCCACAGGTCGAAGACCGGTCCTGCTTCGACGCGCGCTTGGACGCCGGTGCCAAAGCGAGCCACTCGCACGGCGATAATCGGCGCTAGTTCCCAGAGGGAAACGAGGCCGTGCTGGACAAGGGTGACGTCGCCCTGTTCTCCCGCAAGGCCGGGGTTCGCATGAAGGACGTCGAGCGCGATACGGACTCGTCCCCCGCCGTGGTCCAGACGCAGGGAAAACGTGGTGGGGTCGTAGGGCCCAACGGTGGTGCCGGCGCTGTCGCGCGACGTCCCCCTGAACCGAGCGATCCCGATTTCGGCCGAGATGCCCCACTGAGCCGCTGCGACTCGGGGCCCGAGCGCCAAGCCCACCGCGACCACGGTGACGGGGAGCGTGCGCATCATTTCATCCCCAGTGTAATCCAGCCGTTGGTCACATTGTTCTCGCCTTTGACGATCCAGTTGTAGCCGGGGTAAGAGATGCCCACGACTGTGTCCTCCACCGCGTTCCCCACCAGCTCGTCGTTCGTGTTGAAGAATGCCGCTATGGCTGCCCACAACTTCTGGAAAGCATTGGCCCGTTTGTAGAATTTCCCGGCCGTACTGCTCGAGTCGTTCCCGGCGGTCACTGTCTTGTACGCGCCGTCTACTGCCTTGAAGAGGTTGCCGAGGTTGTCACGATTCGCCTTGATCTCACACGCCGTGTCGTCGTCCTCCACCACGAACACCCGCACGTTTTGCCCGGGATGGGCGGCATTGTAGGCGTCCAGCTGTGCCTTGCTGAACAGCATGACGTTGCCGCTCCAGTCGAGGTCGTTCTGGTCGAAGTAGTAAGGTCCCGGCTGCTTCTCGCCGGCGCACTGGTAGTCGGTCAGCGAGTCGGTCTGCCCCTTCTGGCCGAGGATGTGCACCTCAAACTCGGGGCTGCCTTTCAACCAACCCTCAAAATCGTCCACGAAATGGGCTTTGGTCATGTACAGGCCGGGCGTCGGGGGCGGGGGAGACCCGCCGCCTCCGCCGCCGCACAGCAGGCAGATGATCTCCCCGGCCTGCGGCGGAGGTGGGGGCGGTGCCGAGAAGTCAGTCTCCACCGGGACGAGCGCGATCACGGGAGTGGCTGGCGGTCGCGCGGGATCGAGCAGCCGCCGGTTGCCGTGCACGTCGAACGCGATCGGTACGTCGTGATCGGCGATCGCCGTGGCGACGAGCAGGTCGGAGCCGCCCTTCCAGGCGCGGGCGTGTGCCGGCACGGGGAGATACATCTCGAGCGGCATAGTGCGGTCGGCCTCGCCGGCCAGGTCAGAGACGCCGCGGCTCGCGCCCCGCGCCAGCGCCGTGAGCGCGAGCCCGCCGTCCGCGGACAGGAACCGCTGGAACGGCAGCTTGTGCTCGCGGTACGGCGAGCGGTCGAGTTGCGCCTTCACGTGCGCCCGGAAGGCGGGATCGCCGAGCGCCAGGGCGAGGGCGCGCGCCAGCGCCTCGGGAGGAGCCGCGGCCGTGTTGGGGGAGGCGAGCGGCGGGGCGGCGGGAGCCCCGGGCGCGGGACCCGTCGCGGGCGCGGGGGAGCGGTCGGAGCAGGCGAGCGCGCCGGCGAGGAGTGCGAGGGCGACGGCCTGTGGTCTATATCGCAACATGGTGACTCCTGGTCGAGGTTGAGCCCCCAAGGTGCGGAGTCACCGCAACAGCACGGCGTCCGAATCGCGCCGCCGGCATCGGATTCACGCGAACCGCTCGCCCGGCGCGATCTTTGCCAGCGCCGTCGTCGGACATGATGCTCTCCGTTCCCTTCCTTCTTCTCTTCTCGAGCAGCCTCCCCCACGCGGGGACGTTGCCCAGCCCCCGCCCCTGCGGAGGCGCGGCGGATTCCGCTGCTCGCCCGCTGTCACGCGGCCTGATGCCGGTGCTGTGGTCAAATGATTACGGCGGCGTGACGCTCGGCCTGCGGGCGCGGCCCGCGTGCCCGCCGCCCGCGCTGCGTGGCCTGTTTCTGGTGACCGGAGCCACGGGCGGCGCCGCGAGCGCCGTCGGCCTGTACGGCCGCTGGAACGCGCTGCTCGGCGGCAGTGTGTCGGCCTGGTCGGTGGAGGGACGGTCGGGCATCGCCCTCTCCACTCGCGGTCGCCACGCGGGACTCGATGCCCTGTGGATGGCCACGACGAACCTGGGTTATTTGGACCGGCGCTTGTGGGATGACGCGGGATCGCTGGAGCTGGGGCCGACGTTCTTCACCACTCGCCGCGACAGCGAGACCATGTTTCGGGCGCGGCTGGAGACGCGCTTCGGTCTGGTGTACCGAAACCTGTGGGACACCGCCCTCAACGACCATCGACTGCACTACGACGGCTTCACGCGGCTCCAGGGCGAGATGAGCGTGCGTACGGCGGTCTCCGGCAGCACCACGCTCGGCGCGCGGGTATTCGCGGGCGCGTACCTCGGTCCCTCGAACCCGGTGTCGCAATTACGCGTGTCCGTGGCCGGTGCCGATCCCTATGAGACGTTCACCAACCCGCTGCTGCGCAGCCGGGGGGCGCTGCTCGCCCGGCCCGGCTTCTATTATCAGACGCCCGGTGGGGCCAACTTGCGAGCGTTCGACCGTGATCTGGGCGGACGGTGGGCCGTGAGCATGAATCTGGAGGTCACGCACGCCATCGCACGCAGCGAGACGGGTGCGTTCCGCGAGGTGGCGCTCGAGGCGTTCGGCGACGTGGGCCTCGTGGACACGCTGGCCGCAGCGGCGAACTCACCGGGCCGCTGGTACAGCAAGCTGTACGACGGCGGCGTCGGTCTCGTCACGCGCCAGCAAGTGGGCGACCTGGCGTGGACAACGCGCCTCGAGGCGCCGCTGCTGGTGAATCGCTGGAATCTCGCGGCGGATTACCCCACGAACAGCGGCAGTTTCGCGTTCCGCTGGCAAGTGAGCTTCGAGCCGAGCTTCTGAGCGAGGTGCCCGCCCCGCCCGCCTCGCCCCTGCAGGTCAGTTCGTATAGCTTCCCCATCCCGATGCTCGCGCTCCTCGTTCTGCTGCTTGCCCCCCCTCCCTTCCCCTCTGACACGACGGGCTACTGGCAGCAGCAGGTCACCTACAGGATCAGCGCCTCGCTGGACGAGCGGTCGGGAGTGCTGACCGGGCGGGAGCGGATCGGCTACGTCAATCGCTCACCCGACGTGTTGCGCGACTTCTACGTGCATCAGTATCTGAACGCGTTCCGG
This sequence comes from uncultured bacterium, assembly GCA_965653495.1. GTDB lineage: Bacteria > Gemmatimonadota > Gemmatimonadetes > Gemmatimonadales > GWC2-71-9 > AG41. Next base: position 5,279 of record CBFHAJ010000141.1, read on the forward strand.
CCGGGCTCCCGCTGGGCGGGCGTCGACTCGGCGGAACAGCGCGACCGGTTCCAACACCTCAAGGACCCCGACTACGCGTTCGAGCGGATCAGCGAGGCGACCGTGATGGGCCGGTTGTTGAAACCGGATTACCCCTACGCTCCGGATTCCACGATCGCGCACTGGACGCTGCCCCGGCCCCTCGCGCCGGGCGATTCGCTGGTGGTGGAGATCAATTGGGAGGCGCGGCCGTCCACCGTGCCGCGCCGGGAGGGGCGGCAGGGCCGGCGCTTCGATTTCGCGCAGTGGTATCCGAAGGTGGCGGTCTACGACCGCTACGGGTGGGAGGACCACCCGCTGTATCCCGCGGGCGAGTTCTACGGTGAGTTCGCGACCTACGACGTGACGCTCGACGTGCCGGAGGATCAGGTGATCGGCGCGACTGGCGTCCCCGTGGAAGGCGACCCGGGGTGGGAGCACGCGAAGGCCGATCCCAATCTCAAGATCGACTATCAGCGCGACTGGTACGCGCGCCCGGGGGGGGGCCTGGCACTGACGGCGCGCGGATCCGATCGGCCCCCCGTGTGTCTCGGGCCCGGGCCCGGACGCAAGTGCGTGCACTTCCACGCCGAGCGCGTCCATCATTTTGCCTTCTCCCTCAACCCGCAGTACGTGTACGAGGAGGGGCGCGTCGGCAACGCGGTGGTTCGCGTGTTGTACCTGCCGACCGACCGGACCACGTGGGGGAACGGCATCGCGGTGCGCAATACGCAGCTCGCCCTCTCCTGGCTGGATTCGCTGTACGGGCAGTACCAGTGGCCGCAGCTGACCAACGTGCACCGCATCGAGGGCGGGGGCACCGAGTTTCCCATGATGATCATGGACGGCAGTGCGGGAATCGGCCTGATCGTGCACGAGGGCGGCCACCAGTACACCATGGGCCAGCTCGCGAACAACGAGTGGCGCGAGGGCTGGCTGGATGAAGGGTTCACGAGCTTCCAGACGGGCTGGTTCTTCGAGCGGCACGGTGCCGGTGCGGCGTACCAGAGCATCGAGCCGCAAGTGCTGTGGCTCGACCTCGAGCGCTGGAGCGAGCCCGTGTCGCTCGTCAGCGAGCAGTATCGCGACTTTACGATCTACAACGAGATGATCTACACCAAGGCGCAGCTGTTCTATGAGGAGCTGCGCTACGTGGTGGGCGACGAGACGATGCGCCGCATTCTGCGAACGTACTTCGACCGCTGGAAGCTGAAGCACGTGGATGAAGACGCGTTTCTCGGCGTGGCGGAAGAAGTTTCGCACCAGGATCTCACGTGGCTGTTCGGCGAATGGCTGCACGCCACGCCGCTGTTCGACTACCGGTTGAAGCAGGTCGAGCGCCATCACCTGTCCGACGGCCGCTGGCGCACCGTCGTGACGGTCGAGCGGCGCGGCGACGGCCGGCTGCCGGTGGAGATCGGCGATCGCGACACGATCTACGCCCGCGCCACGGGCCAGCCGGCCGTGGAGCGGGTCGAGTTCATCACGGCCCGGCGGCCGGGGCGCCTGATGCTCGATCCGCGCGGCCGCACCCACGACTACAACCTGCTGAACAACCGGGAGCGCCGGCCTTTCGTGGGAAACGCCGCGTGGGAGGTGCGCCTCGACGATCCCACGCGCGAGACGGCGCGGCGCGACCGGCTGGTGAGCGCGTGGCTGCCGGTCGCCTGGTCGAACGACTTCGGCGGTCTCACCCTGGGTCTGCGCGAGCGCTCCAACTATCTCGGGAGCTACGACCGTGGGCTCTTGATCGGGTCGTTCGCGAACGGCACCGGAACGTCGCAACGACTCGGCCTGTATGGCCGCTGGAGCAACCCCATCGGGCACGTGGAGCCGCGCACCCGGACGAGCTTCGCCGCCTGGGCGCTGGAAGGGAGGGCGGGCGCCGGCTTCTCGATCGATCGGTCGCTGCGCCAGCACCTCGATTTCGGCCCCGATCCGCACGTGGGGTTCGACGCCATCTGGATGGCGACGAACGAGCTGGGCTATCTCGATCGCGGGCTCTGGGAAGATGCCGGCACCGTCGAAGGGGGACCCTGGTGGTCGACCACGGTCACGCACGGCGCCACGCTGTTCCGCGCCCGGCTGGGCGCCCACGGCGGGGTGGTGTACTCGAACCCGGGGAGCGGCATCGTGTCCCCCACGCGCTATGACTTCGAGGGGTTCGGGCGGGTCACCGGAGAGGCGAGCGTGCGCTTCCCGTTCGCGGCGGGGACCGGTCTGGGATTCCGGGTGTTCGCGGGCGCCTACACCGGCGCGTCGACGCCCGTGCGGCAGCGACGCATCCCGGTGGCGGGCGCGGACCCATATGAGACGTTCACCGACCCGCTGCTGCGCAGCCGGGGCGCCCTGTTCCTGCGGCCTGACTTCTACTACCATGCGCCGGGGAACGCCAATTTACGGGCGTTCGGGCGTGACCTGGGCGGGCGCTGGGCGCTGAGCGCCAACGGCGAGCTGACACGCTCACTGGGTCGCAGCGATCACGGCCTGCTGCGGGAGGCTGCGCTCATGGGATTCGCGGACGTCGGACTGGTGGACACGCTGGCCGTTCCGGCCACGACGCCCGGAGGCTCGTCCACGGTGCTGTACGACGGGGGCGTAGGCCTCGTGACCCGCCACAACCTGCGCGATCTCGACTGGACCATGCGCTTCGAGCTGCCGCTGGTGGTGCACCCGTATCAGTCCGCGGCCGATGCCCCGGCGGGCAAGGCGCGGCTGGCATTGCGGTGGCAGGTCAGCCTCAGCCCGAGCTTCTGATGGACGCGCGCGCGAGCGACCGGCGCGGCTTTTTCCGCGATGCCTTCGGCCGGCTGTTGCGCGAGATGACCGTGCGCACCGAGCGCCGGGTCGCGCCGCGGCGGTATTTCCGGCCACCGGGCGCGGCGGACGAGATCGCGTTTCTCGCCTCGTGTACCCGCTGCGGCGACTGCGTGTCGGTGTGCCCCGTGCAGGCGATCATCAAGGCGCCGCCTGCCGCAGGCCTCGCCGCCGGCACGCCCATGATCGACCCGGGCATCCAGGGATGCGTCGTGTGCGAGGACATGCCGTGCGCCAAGGCGTGCGAGACCGGGGCGCTGGTGCCGCCCGCGGGCGGCTGGGCCGAGGTGCACATGGGGGTGCTGGAGCTCGACCCGGCGCGCTGCATCACGTTTCAAGGGGTGGCGTGCGGCGTGTGCGCGCGGGCGTGTCCGGTCGGGGAGCGCGCGCTGGCCCTCGACGCGGCGGGCCGCCCGGTGCTCCGCCCGGAGGGGTGCGTGGGGTGCGGCGTGTGTGTGACGGCGTGTGTGACGAGCCCGTCGTCGTTGCGGCTGAGCTTGCTCCCGTGACGGATCTCCCCTACCGCGTCGAAAAGCCCTGGGGCCACGAGCTGATCTGGGCCCGCACGGACCGCTACGTCGGGAAAATTCTGCACATCGAGCCCGGGCACGTGCTCTCGCTGCAGTACCACAACCAGAAGGACGAGTCGATCTACGTGCTCGCGGGCGAGATCATCCTGCGGCTGCAGCGCGATGGGAAGCTCACCGAGCGGCGCGTGGCGCAGGGGCAATCATTCCACATCGAGCCCAAGCTCATCCACCAATTCGAGGCGGTCGTGTCCACGGATCTGCTGGAGGCGTCGACGGCCGAAATCGACGACGTCGTCCGGATCAAAGACCGCTACGGGAGGGCGTGAAGTGAAAGTGATCGTCCCGCTCGCGGGCAAAGGCACACGCCTCTTGCCGCTGACCAAACGGGTTCCCAAGCCGCTGGTGCGCGTGGCGGGCCGGCCCGTCATGGACTACGTGATGGACGCCGTGCAGGGGCTCGATGTCGAGGAGCTCATCGTGATCACGGGCCACCTCAAGGAGGCCGTCGAGCGCTACATCGTCGAGCACTACCCCGTCAAAGCGCGATTCGTGGAGCAGAAGACGCTGGACGGGACCGCGGGTGCGATCAATCTCGCCCGGCCCTACGTGCAGGGCCCCGTGCTCATCATCTTCGTGGACACGCTGTTCGAGGCCGATCTCAGCCTGGCGAAGCGCTCGGACGCGGACGGGATCATCTGGGTGAAAGAGGTAGAGGACTACCAGCGGTTCGGCGTGATCGTCACCGATGCCAAGGGCTACATGACCCGCATCGTCGAGAAGCCGAGCACGCCCGTCTCGCGGCTCGCCAACATCGGGCTGCAGTACGTGCGGGACTGGAAGACCCTGTTCGACGGCA
>CBFHAJ010000142.1:0-9315 GCA_965653495.1 uncultured bacterium
ACGACATCCTGGCGGCGCGCAGCGCCATCGCCGAGCTGTTCATGGACCAGAAGGTGGTCGACTACATCGTCGACGTGGTCCGCGGCACGCGTGAGCCGCAGAACGTCGGGTTGCCGGAGCTGAAGCCCCTGATCGCGTTCGGCGCCTCGCCGCGCGCCTCGATCTACCTCGCGCAGGCGGCGCGCGCGCATGCCTACCTGCGCGGCCGCACGTTCGTGGTGCCGGAGGACGTGAAGGCGATGGCGTTCGACGTGTTGCGGCACCGCGTGCTGCTCACCTTCGAGGCCGAAGCCGAGGACATGGACTCGGATCGCGTCATCGCGAAGATCCTCGAGGCGGTAGGCGTGCCTTGAAGAGGTACGATGGCGCCGATCGCCGCAGCGGCGAGCACCGTCCCCTGCGCCGGCGCCGGCGCGCCGTCACGCCGGAGGTGCTGCGCCAGGACAAAGGAATCGAGCTGCGCACCCGCTCGCTGGTCAACTCCCTGTTCACGGGCGAATACCGCTCGGTATTCCGCGGACAGGGCATCGAGTTCGCCGAGGTACGCGCGTACCAGCAGGGCGACGACTTCCGCGCCATCGACTGGAATGTCTCGGCCCGCATGGGGCATCCGTTCGTCAAGACGTATCACGAGGAGCGCGAGATCACCCTGCTGCTCGTCGTGGACCAGTCAGGGTCCTGCCAGTTCGGGCGGCCCTACACCAAGGCGGGGCTGGCGGTGGAGGTGGCCGCGGTCCTGGCGCTCGCCGCGGCGCGCCACAACGATCGGGTGGGCGCGCTGATGTTCACCGACAAGGTCGAATACGTCGTGCGGCCCGCCAAAGGCCGGCCCCACGCGCTGCGCATCATCCGCGATCTCGTCGCGTTTTCGCCGCGTGGGAGCGGCACCAACCTGTCGGAGGCCCTGCGCTACGCCGCCAAGCTGCTGCGCCACCACGCCATCGTGGTGGTCCTGTCCGATTTCCGGGCCGAAGGATGGGAGGATGCGCTCGCCCAGCTCTCGGCCGCCAACGACGTCGTGGCCATCACCATCGACGACCCGCGCGAGCTGAACCTCCCCGACACCGGCTGGGTCGATATGGAGGACGCGGAGAGCGGCCAGCGCGTGCTGGTCGACACCAGCCACGGCGCCACGCGGACGCGGGTGCGGGTCGCGGGGGAGCGGCAGCTGCAGGAGCGCGGCCGCAAGCTGCTGCAGGCGGGGGTGGACCGCGTCGCCCTGCAAACGAGCGTACCATACGCGGTGGTGTTGCGGCGGGCGTTCGCCGAGCGCGCCAAGCGTCTCAAGAGATGATCCTGCGTCGCAAGACGCTACGACGCACCCACGCTCGGGGACCGACGGTCGCCATCCAGCTCGCCGTCCTTGTCGTCCTGGCGCCTTGGCGCCGTGCAACGGCCCAGGTGAGCCCCTGGGTCGCGATCCCCCTACGCGCCACGGTCGGCGACACGATCTGGCTCGCCCGCGAGATTCCCGTGCCTGCGGGTTGGCGCGTGCGTCCCGGCAAACTCGAGGCACGTGAAGACGTGGAGCCGCTGGGCGATCCGGACGTGCTGAAAAGCCGCTCCGGCTGGGTGGTGCGGTACGCCATCGCTGCCTGGACTCCCGGGACGCACGCGTTAGAGTTGCCGGAGCTTTGGCGACTGGGTCCCGACGGGCGCGCGGACTCGAGCGCCGGGGGCACGGCCAGCTTCACCGTGGTCAGCGTGATTCCCGACTCGCTGCGTCAACCGAGCCCGCGCGGCCCGCTGGCGCCGCTGCGCCAGGGCCGCCTCCGCCCGGTAGCCCCGCTTACGGCCGTGGGCATCTCCCTGGCACTGCTCGCCGCGGCGGTCGCGTTGCGGCGTCGGCCCCCTCGGCCGGTACCGCCGCGACCTCAGGTTCCAGTGGAACGTGAAGTCCCCGACGTCCGCTGGATCGCCGCGGGCGAGCCGAAAGCGGTCGCGACGCGGGCGACGTGGCGACTGCGGAGCGCCCTGGCGCGGGCCGCCCCCAAAGCGCATCTCGCGCTCGCGAGCCACGAATGCCTGGACGTGTTCGCGCGCGCCCGGCCACACGCCCCGCTCGCTGAGCTGCGCGAGGTGCTCGAGCAGCTCGATCGGGTCGCGTACGCCGCGGGCCAGGGATCCGATGTCGCGGCCATCGCGACCCGGGCGCGCAAGCTGGCGAAAGAGGTCGCCCCTTGACCTTCGCGCGGCCGTTCCTGCTCCTGGCGCTGGGCTTGCTGCCACTGTGGTGGTGGCTCCGGCAGAAGCGGCTCAACAAGCTGGCCGGCACGCGCATGAGCGACGTGCGGGCCGCCACGGGCGTGACCGACCGCCTGTGGATCGCACGCCTCCCGGTGACGCTGCGCAACGTGTGTCTGGCCGCGTGGATCGTCGCCGCGGCGGGCCCGCGCGTCGGGTCCGCGCGCAGCGAGACGCACAGCGAAGGGATCTCCATCGTGCTCGCCATCGACATGTCGAGCAGCATGCTCGCGGAAGACTTCGCGCCCGCCAACCGGATCGATGTTGCGAAACAGACCGCCATCGAGTTCGTCCGCGCCCGCAGCTCGGATCGCATCGGGCTGGTGGCGTTTGCCGCCCAGGCACTCACTCAGGTGCCGATCACGACAGACTACGCCGTGCTGGAGCAGGCGCTGCGGGCTCTGCGTATCGGCATGTTGGAAGACGGCACGGCGATCGGCACCGGCATCGCGACCGCCGCCAACCGCTTGCGGCGGGCGCCCGGAAAGAGCAAGGTCATCGTGCTGCTGACCGACGGTGTGAACAACCGCGGTCGGGTGGATCCGCGGACGGCGGCCCAGGCTGCGGCCGCGCTGGGCATCAGGATCTACACCGTCGGGGTGGGGAAGCGGGGCGAGGCCCCCGTGCCGACCGGGCAGGGCCTCGAGGGCCTGCGCTACCAGATGATGCCGGTCGAGATCGACGAGCCGCTGATGACCGAGATTGCGTCGATGACGGGGGGTCGCTACTTCCGGGCGACGGACGCGCAGTCGCTCCGCAACATCTTCGCCGAGATCAACCGGCTCGAGAAGACGCCGGTCGAGCAGGTGGTGTACCGGCGGTTCGACGAGGAGTATCGCACGCCGCTGGCCCTCGGCCTGGTGGCGTTGGCCCTGGAGATCGTGCTCGCCGGCACGTTCGCCGTGCGCGTGCCCTGAACCATCATGGCCTTCGACGCCCCCGTCGTCCTCGCGCTCGCACCGTTCGTCGGCGGCGCTGTGTGGTTCGCCGCCGCGTGGGCGCGGCGCGTGCGCATCCGGCGAGCGGCGCTCTGGTCGGAGGAAACGGTGCGGCGCGCCCTCAGCGCGGGCCGGCTGGGTCCCACCGCCCTCGCGGTCGCGGCGTTCCTGGGCGTCGTGGCCCTGGCCGGGCCTCGCTGGGGCGAGGCGACCGTCGTCGCGGAGACCCGCGCCCTCTCCGTCGTCCTCGCCATGGAAATTTCCCGCTCCATGATGGCGGAGGACGCGAGCCCCAACCGGCTGGGCCGGGCGGCGCGCGAGGCCCGGCGCCTCGTCCAGGACCTGGACGGTGACCGGCTCGGCCTGATCGCGTTCGCGGGCTCGAGCTACATCCTGTCGCCGCTCTCGATCGATGGCTCCGCCCTCACCATGTACCTGGACGCCCTCGACCCCGACGTCGCCTCCGAGGGCGGCACCGGTCTCGCGGGGACGCTGCGTCAGGGGGGCGAGCTGCTCCGGGCCGGCTCGGATCTCGCCGACCGCGTGCTCGTCGTGTTCACCGACGGCGAAGCGCACGACACCTTGAGCGCGGACACCGAGCAGGCGCAGAAGCTCCACGCCGCGGGGATCCGGTTGATCCTCGTCGCCGAGGGCGGACGCTCGCCGACCCGCATTCCGGTGCGCGACGAGCATGGAGCGCTGCTCAGCTACCAGCGGGACGACGAGGGGACCGTGATCGCGACGTCGCGGCGCGACGACATCCTGGGCGCGGTTGCGGACGCGGCGCAGGGCACCATTGTCGCCGCCGACCTTCCCGATCAGGCGGGCGCCGTGCGTGACCTGGTCGCTTCGTATCGGCGCGCCCGGGCGAGCGAAGCACGCACGGAAGAGGGGCCGCTCCGCTCCTGGCTGCCGTTGCTCTGCGCCGTCGTGCTGCTTGTGGCCCAGGCCGCGACACGCCGCACCGCCGCGCTGATCGGTCTCGCGCTGTGCTGTCTCGGGCCCGGGCGGGGCGGGGCGCAGCAGCCGGCGCAGCCGCGCAGCGCGGCCGAAAAGGCGTGGGACCGGAAGGATCTGGGCGGCGCGCGCGCCGCGTACCTCGCGGAGCTGGCCGCGCACCGCAAGGACGACACCGCGTGGTACAACGCCGGCACCGCTGCGCTGGCCGACTCCGATGCGGAGACCGCGCGCGCCAGCCTCGCCCACGCGGCCGCCTCGCTCGATCCGGACGTGCGGTTCCGGGCGCTCTTCAATCTCGGGCTGCTCGCGCTGCGCCAGGCCGCCGCCGACAGCGCCGGACGCGAGGGCCGGCTGGCGGACGCGGAGCGGGCCTATCGCGAAGCCCTGTTGCTCCGCCCTAACGACGCCGGAGCCAAGTGGAACCTGGAGCTCGCTGTGCGCCAGCAGCACGGCGGGGGAGGCGCCCGCAGCAACACGCCGTCCGGTGGCGGCGGGGCACCGTCGCCCGGGAGCGGGGGCGGAGCGGGTGGCTCGCCGCGCGGCGGGGGAGGCACGCAGGGCGGCCTGAGTCAGGCGCAGGCCGAGCAGTTGCTGCGGTCCATCGGCCAGGAGGAGCTGAAGACACGCCGCGACCGGACTGGCCAGACGCGCCGGGCCGTCGAGCCCGGGGTCAAGGACTGGTGATGCTCGCCCTGTGGCTGGCGGTCGCGCTGCAGAGCGGCGCGGGGGGGGGAGGACCGGCGCCCGACGTGACGGCCCGGGTGGATCGTGCGCACGTGACGGCGGGCGAGTCACTCTTGCTCACCGTTCGCGCGCGCTCGCGGTCGCCGCAGCCGGTCACGCTGACCCTGCCGGCGCTCACCGGATTCACGGTGGTCGGGTCGCGCGAGATCACCGAGGTGACGCTCGAGACGCTGGGCGGCCCGGTCCGCATTACCACGCGCGAGCTGGAGCTGCGGGCGCAGCGGCCCGGCGCACTGGTGATCGGGCCCGTGCGGGTGCAGCAGGGCGACCGGGCCGTGACCAGCGCGGCGCTCACGGTCACGGTCGACAGCGCGGCGCCGGGGCTCGCCACCGCCGTCTCGCCCATCGCGCGCCGGCTGATCGAGTCCGGCCAGCCGCCCGCCGAGGACGGCAGCGATCACGTTGTGCTCAACGTCATTCTCCCCGCCGACTCGGTGCTGGTCGGCCAGCAGCTCGACGTGGTCGCGGTCGCCTGGTTTCCGCGCGAGCTGCGTGAGCGCCTGCGGCGGCCGCCGATTCTCTCGATGCAGACCCCCGAAGGCGTGTGGTCGTACCCCGGCGCGGCCCCGAGCCAGGTCGTGGCTTCCCGACAGGTGCACGGTCGCTGGCTCGACGGGTTCGTCGCGCACGAGGCCGTGTTTCCACTCGCGCCCGGACGCGTGGTGATCCCGCCGGCGACCGTCGAGTACGCCGTTCCAGCGGGTTTTTCTTTCTTCAGCCGCGAGGACAGCTACATCCTGCGGAGCGACAGTGTGCCGGTCACGATCCTGCCGTTGCACGGTGCTCAGGGGGCGGGAGGCGTCGACGATCCGCCGGCGGTGGCACAGGACCTGGCGCTCGACCTGGAGATGGATCCGCCGAGCGGTCGCGTGGGTGAGCCGATGGCGGTCACGGCGACGCTGGCGGGCGTGGGGAACGTGGCACTCTGGCCCGAGCCCGCGCTCCACTGGCCGAAAGGCTTCCGCGCGTACGGCGGCGAAACGAGCACGCGCATCGAGCCGCGCGATGGTCGCGTCGCGGGCACCAAGACCTTTCACTATCTCGTGATGCCTGACTCCGCCGGCTCGTTCGTCCTCCCGGCCGTGCGCTATCCATACTACCGCCTCGCGTCAGCCGGGAGCGCACTGGCGGCCGCGACGCTGCCCCCGCGCCCGCTGTCCGTGGCCGTGGGTGCGGAGCCACGCGCCGCACGCGCGCTGCCGCCCCTCGAGCGCGCGGCCAGCCCTCTCTGGACCGAGGAGACGGCGCGCGACTTCGTGCCCTGGGGATGGCTGGTGCTACTGGTGGGCCCGCCCCTCATCGCCTGGTTGTGGCGCCGGCGGCGGCCGCTCGCGCCGATTCGTGTCGCACCGCCGGCGACTCCGCCCCTGTCCCGCATCGGTCGCGCGGAGCGCGAGTTTCACGCGCTGCTCGCGAGCCACGTTCCAGATGTGGAGGCCCGCGACGGTGACGGTCTGGGGCGCGCGCTGCGCGCGGCCGGGGTGGAAAGTGCGGTCGCCGATCATGTGATGCGGTTACGAGACCGGCTGCGTTCGGCCCGGTACGGACCGCGGCGGCCGGGTGTCGGTGGGGATCTGGCGGCCGAGCTCGAGCAAGTGCTCCGCGTGCTGGGCGCCGACGCCGTGCGCAAGGGCTGTCGGGTGGTCGCCGTGCTGCTGCTCGCTATGTTGGGAGCCCTCACGCGACCCGGTGAAGTGGCGGCACAGGCGCTCAATGCCGAAGCGCTCTACGATGCGGGCGCGCTACGCGCGGCCGCCGATTCGTTCGCCGCGCGCGCCACGGCCGAGCCCCGCGTACCGGCGCACTGGTACAACCTCGGCGCGACGCTGTATCGCGCCGGCGCCGACGGCAAGGCCACGGCGGCGTGGGCCATCGCGGCGCGCCTGGCGCCGCGTGACCCGCTGGTGCAGCGTGCCCGCGAGCTGCTGCCGGCGCCGGACGCGCCCAGCGAGCCGCTGCTGGCGGTGGGGTGGGCGACGCCGGCCGAGTGGGCGCTCGCCGCTGCCGCGCTGTGGGTCGTGCTGTGGATCGTGGCAGCGGGAGGGGGGGGGTGGCGCCGTCGGCCCGTGCTGGTGACCGTGCTGGCGCTGCTCGCGGCCGGCGCCGCGGGCCTTGGCGTGCGTGAAGCGGCGCGGCGCGCCCGACCGATTGCGGTCGTCGTGCAGCCCGCTACGTCGGTGCGCGTGGCACCGTACGGGAGCGCCAGTGCGGCCGCTACCGTCGAGGCCGGGGCGGCGCTCCTCGTGGTGCGAACCTACGGGCGCTGGCTGGAAGTGACTCGGAGCGACGGCGTGCACGGCTGGGTGCTTGCCGCGGAGGTGACCCGGCTGTGACGACCCAGACCAAGCAGCTCTCCGGAAAAATCGCCGTGCTGGCTCCTCAGGTCGCCGACCAGATCGCTGCGGGCGAGGTGGTCGAGCGGCCCGCGTCGGTGGTGAAGGAGCTGGTCGAGAACGCGCTCGACGCCGGTGCGCGCGCCATCCGCGTGGAGATCGAAGACGGCGGGAAGAGCGTGATCCGGGTGAGCGACGACGGTGAAGGCATGAGTCGCGCGGACGCGGAGCTCGCGCTGGCGCGCCATGCGACCAGCAAGATCCGCGACGCGACGGACTTGATCGGCGTCGGGACGTTCGGGTTCCGTGGTGAGGCGTTGCCGGCGATCGCGTCCGTGTCGCGGTTCGAGCTCGAAACGGCGGTGGCGGGCGAGCCGGGCGTCCGGCTGCGCGTGGTCGGGGGCAAGCGCGAGGCAGTCGAAGACGCCGTGCGCCAGCAGGGAACGACGGTCACGGTGCGCGGCCTGTTCTTCAATACGCCGGCGCGCCGCAAGTTTCTGCGGGCCCAGGCGACCGAAACCCGTGCCGTGGTCGAGGCGGTCACGCTGCTCGCCCTCACCCGGCCCGGGACCGCGTTCACCCTCTCGAGCGATGAGCGCACCCTGATCGATGTGCGCGCCGCGGCGAGCCCGATCGAGCGGGTGCAGGGGCTGTGGGGCGGGGGCCTCGCGGATACGCTGCTGCCGGTGGCGCACCGCGAGGGACCGCTCGCGGTGCAGGGCTTCGCGCAGCGCCCCGCCCAGGCCCGGCCCACCGGCCGGAAGGGGTACGTGTTCGTGCGCGGCCGGCCGATCCGCGATCCGTTCATCCTGCGCGCCGGCGAAGCGGGCTATCGCTCCACGATCGCCCCCGACGATCGTCCGTCGCTCATCTTGTTTCTCGATCTTCCCGGCGACGCGGTCGACGTCAACGTGCACCCCTCCAAGCTGGAGGTGCGGTTCCGCGACAAGTTTTTCGTGGAGAAGGTGGTGGAGGAAGCCGTGCGGCGGGCCCTCGCCCCCCTCACCGCCGCCGCGCCCCTGGGGACTCGGGACTCGGGGCTCGGGGTTCGGGCCCCTTGGGACGGCGCTGCCGCTCCGCTCGACATGTTTCCTGGTGATTCCCGAACCCCGAGCCCCGAGCCCCTAGCCCCGCCTCTGCTCCAGGTGTTCGACACTTACATCCTGTTTCAATCCGACTCCGGCGTCGCGATCGTGGATCAGCACTCGGCGCACGAGCGCGTGCTGTACGAGCGCGTGATCCACCAGCTCACGGGCGACGGCGCGCCGGCGCAGCGCCTGCTGCTGCCGCTGACGCTCGAGTTCTCTCCGCCCGAGCTGGAAGCGATCGACGCGCACCGCGAGCTGCTGCGCCGGGTGGGTTTCGAAGTCGAGCCGTTCTCGGGTCGCAGCGTCATCGTGCACACCGCCCCCAACCCGCATCCGCGCTTCGACGCCGCGCGCTGCCTGCAGGAGCTCGTCGCCGATCTCGCCGGCGGTCGATTCGGCGGTCTCGCCAACCGCCTGGAGCGATTCGCGGCCACGTTCGCCTGCCGGGCCGCCATCAAGGCGGGTCAGCGCCTCGATCTCGCGGAGATGCGCGAGCTCGTGGATCGGTTACTCACCGCCACCCTGCCGGCTCACGACGTCCATGGCCGGCCCACCATCGTGCAGCTGCCGAAGGGTGAGCTGGAGCGGAGATTTGGGCGATCCTGACGCCCGGCCGCTGACTCCCGTCATCGTCGGTCCCACGGGCGTCGGGAAGACCGCCGTCGCCGCCGCGTGGGCCGCCCTCACCCCCATCACCGTCATCTCCGCCGATGCGCGCCAGGCGTACCGCGGGCTCGACATCGGGACCGCGAAGCCCGGCCGCGACATCCTGGCCGTCGTGCCGCACGTCGGGCTCGATGTCGTGGAGCCGGGGGAGCGCTACAGCGCCGGACGGTTCGCCGGTGACGCGGCGCGGTGGCTCGCCGAGATCCGGGACGCGGGCCGCCAGCCGGTCGTGGTCGGCGGCACGGGGCTGTACGTCCGTGCCCTCGCCGAGGGGCTGTTCCACGAGCCGCCCTTGGACCCGGGCCAGCGCGACCGCTTGCGCGTTTGGACAGCACGGCTCCC
>CBFHAJ010000143.1:0-9268 GCA_965653495.1 uncultured bacterium
AGGACCGCAAAGCGAATCGCTTCCTGCCAAGCGCGTAGCTCGCGAAAGTTTCCCACGGCGATACGATGGCGGGAGGTCGCCGACCGAGCGGCATCATGTTTCGGCCAGCAGGCACCTTTTCTTGCGGTTCCCAGCGTGGAACGTGCGACGTGTAACGTGCAACGTCTCTAGATGTTCTTGTCTTCGAGCAGCTTGAGGAATTCCTGCGGGCTCCCAATCTGCGCGAGCTTGTGCGGCACGTCCGCTTCCTTCGCGAACTGGGCGATTTTCCCCAGGACAGGCAGGTACTGATTGGAGACTTCCAAGGGCGGGGCGACGATCAGGAAGAAGTAATGCACCGCCTTGCCGTCGATCGCGTTGAAATCGATCCCCTCGAGCTTCCTTCCGAACGCGACCCGCAGGCGATTCACCGCGAGCGCGCGGCAGTGGGGAATCGCGATGTTGTGTCCGATCCCCGTAGACCCGAGCGTCTCGCGTCGCTTCAACATCTTCACCAGCGTCTGTTCGGCCTTCTCGTCGAGCTGCAACAGGCCGACCAGCTCCTTCAGGACGTCGTCTTTCGCAGTGCTCTTCAGCTGCAGGTCGATGGCGTCTTCGGAGAAGAACTCGCGCAGGCGCACGTGCAATCTCCCATGCGTGAACGGCGGCGAAACGTAATGAGTGGTTGCTCGTCGCGCAACGCGTCATTACGTTGTCTCCCATGCACTTCCCGTATCCCGCGGGCTCCGATTGCCCCCTGTTTCTGGCGCCCATGTCCGGCGTCTCGGAGTCGCCCTTCCGGCTGCTGTGCCGCCGGTTCGGCGCAGACGTGGTGGTGTCGGAGTTCATCTCGGCGGTGGGCGTGGCGCGTGGCATCGAGCACCTGTTCGACGACATGCGCTTCGAGGAGGCCGAGCGCCCCATCGGCATTCAACTGTATGGCGCCGACGCCACGATCATGGCCCGCGCCGCCGCCATGGTCACCGCGGCCGCGAAGCCCGATTTCATCGACATCAATTTCGGCTGCCCCGTGAAGAAGGTCGTCAAGAACAACGGGGGATCGGGCTGCCTGAAGGATCTCGGGCTGGTGCAGCGCATCATCCAGGCGGTGCGATCTGCAACGCACCTCCCGGTGACCGTGAAGATTCGCAGCGGGTGGGACGAGACGCAGCGCGACCCCGTCGCGATCGCGCTCCGCTGCCAGGAAGCGGGCGCCCAGGCCCTCACCCTGCACGCGCGCACGCGCACCCAGATGTTCTCAGGCGCCGCCGACTGGGACGAGATCGCGCGCGTGGTCGAGGCGCTCGACGTGCCGGTGATCGGCAACGGTGACATCATGAGCGCGGCGGATGTCCTCGCCATGCAGCGCCACACCAACTGCGCCGGTCTCATGGTCGCGCGCGGCTCGTTCGGCAACCCATGGCTGTTCGCCCAGGCGCGCGATCTGCTCGCGGGGCGGCCGGAGCGACCCGCCCCGTCGCCCGCGGAGCGGTTTGCGGTGGCGTTGGAGCACGCCCGCCTCGCGCTGCGGCTTCAGGGCGACACGCGCAAGACGGCGCTCGAGTTCCGCAAGCACTTCGGCTGGTACACGAAGGGAGTGCCGGGAGCCGGCGGGCTGCGCGAGCGTCTCTTCCAGATCGAGTCCATGGGCGAGGCGGAAGCGATCTTCGCCGCCTACGTCGCCGGCGGGGGGGGGGGCGCGGTGGAGCAGGCGGCGTGAAGTTCGACGAGCTCGGTCGCTTCATCGAGCGTCTGCCGTTCGCCAGCATCGATCACCTCCGGCCCCTCACGCAGGGGCACGAGGAGGTGATTTTGTGCCAGGGGAAGACGCCCGAGCAAGTCGTCGCCATCGCCGAGCGGCTGGCAGCGGCCTCGGCCCGGTTTCTCGCCACCCGCGCCGAGCCGGCGCATCGGGGCGCCCTGGTCGCCGCGTTTCCCCGCGCCGAGGTGAACGAGCTCGGCCGCACCGTTTACTTGCCCCCGGAGCCTGAGCCCGCGCCGACCGGCCGGGGCACGGTGCTGATCGTCACCGCGGGGACGAGCGATCTTCCCGTAGCCGAGGAGGCGGCGGTGACGGCGCGCGCGTTCCGGAATCGCGTCGCACGGCTGACCGACGTCGGCGTCGCCGGCATTCTCCGCATTCTCACCCAGACTGAGGTCCTCCGCAGCGCCGCGGTGATCATCGTGGTCGCCGGGATGGAAGGAGCTCTCCCCAGCGTGGTGGGTGGCCTGGTGTCGGTGCCGGTGATTGCAGTGCCGACGAGCGTGGGGTACGGAGCTTCCTTTGGGGGCATCGCGGCCCTGCTGGGGATGCTCAATTCGTGCGCGTCCGGCCTCACGGTCGTCAATATCGATAACGGATTCGGGGCCGCCGCCGCCGCCAGCCGCATCAATCACACATGAAGCTGCCCCCTGCGGGGATCTGGGTCGGGCGGGGACTCGCGGTGCTCGGCCTGCTGGCCGTCGTGCGTGCAGTCCAGGCTGCCAACGTCTGGGCCCTGGTGGCTGCCCTGGGCGGGTTCGTCGCGGCCACGGGACTCGCCCTCGCGCCGCTGGTGCGCGTCTGGCTCGCCGACGGGCCGCTCACGCGGCCGAGCGACTTCGAGCACGTGGTCGATCTGGTGCGGCGCGCGCACGGGGCCGCCGGGGCCTGGGCGGTCGGCCTGGCGGCAGGAGACATCGAGGTCGCCGAACCTGCGGTGGGACGGCCGGCGCGGCAGCGTGGTGCCGCGCTCGTCCAGCTGGCCTCGGTCGACGGGCGCGCGCACGTGGCCCGGGAGTCCTTCGGCAGCTACGTCGCGGTGGGTGACTTCCCGTTCGGCGCGGGACTGCTCCTGGCGCAGCCTGACGTCACGCCCGCGCGGGCCGAAGCCGTGGCGGAGGAGCTGCGCCGGGTGGTGGCGAGCATGCGGCTCGCGCAGCTGCACGAGCCGACCGAACAGCCGGCGCAACTCGTGTCAAAGCAGCTGGCCGCCATCGCCGGCGGGGCGCAGACGCTCGACGGGATCGCCAAGGCGGGCGTCGAGCTGGCGCACCAGGTCGCGCAGCGGGGAGCAGCGATCGTCCTGCCGGCGGCGGGCGCAGCCCACGCGGGAGGAGGGGGAGGCCGGGTCGCGGCCCTGTCGGCGGGAATCGATTCGCGTCTCGATCTGGCGGTGCCGGCCGACGCACCCGTGATGCGCTCGATTCAGTCGGGGATTCCGGTCGCCGCCCAGGGCAGCGACGACATTTTCGGGGCGGCCATCCCGGACCGGCGGCGGAGCGAGCGAGCCGGCACCGCCTATCCCCTGCGCGACGGGCACTTCGTCATCGGCGCGCTGGTGGTGACCGGCCCGCCGATCCCCCCCGCAACCCCCGCGGCCGACCTGCTGCAGCGGCTCGTGGCCGATCTCGGCTCGCGTCTCGCCGCCGCGCGGGCCGTGCATGAGGCGGAGCAGCGGGCGGTGCGGGATCCGCTCACGGGCCTCGCCAACCGGCGTGAGTTCGATCGCCGCTGCGCCATTGCCGCCGGCAAACCGCCGGCGTTCGTCACGCTCGTGTTCGTCGACATCGACCATTTCAAGCGACTGAACGACTCGCTGGGCCACCAGGCGGGCGACGCTGCGCTGCGCCACGTGGCCGACATCCTGCGCCAGGCGGTGCGAGACAACGATCTGGTCGCCCGCATCGGGGGAGAGGAGTTCGCGATCTGGATGCCGCATACGCCGATCGAGGTCGGCCTGGAGGTCGCCGGACGGATCCGGGCCTCGGTCGAGCACGCCGCGTGGCGGTGGAACGGCGAGGTCCATTCGCTCACGATCTCCTGCGGAGTGTCGAGTTACCCCGACAGCGTCCAGGACTTGGAGAACCTACGCAGCACGGCCGATGCCGCTCTGTACGCGGCGAAGCAGCGGGGACGCAACCGCGTGGAACGCGCTCAGGGAGGGGCGACGCGATAGATGGGGTGGAACTCTTGCCGCGCGGCTCACCGGGACCACCCTAGCGGCCAGGCGGGGCCTCCGCCATCTTGCGCTGCTCCGGGAGACGATGGCGTGATTGACTTCGAGCGCCTCAGCAGGCCCCCGATCCGCACACGGGCGCTGAGCGCGGTGCGGCGCACAGCGGCGCGGCCGCGCGCGGCCAGCTCGAGGGCAAGCGGGTAAGGTCTCATGCCTCGTGACCTGCCCCTGTCGAATGGCCGGCTGCTGGTCGCGTTCGGTCGCGATTATCTCATCCAGGACATCTACTACCCGCACGTGGGCAAGGAAAATCACGCGACCGGGCATCCGTTCCGGCTCGGCGTGTGGACCACCGGTGCGTTCAGCTGGATGGGTCCGGACTGGAAGCTCGACCGGCGCTACAGCGTCGATTCCATGGTGACGGAGGTCCGGGCCCGGAACGAGGCACTCGGGGTCGAGCTCGTCTGCCACGACGCGGTGGATTTCTTCGAGAACGTCCTGGTGCGACATCTCCAGGTCACCAATCTCCTGGACCGCGCGCGGGAGATCCGGCTGTTCTTCCACCACGACTTCCACATTCGCGGTAACGAGATCGGGGACACGGCGCTGTATTCGCCCGAAACGCAGGCCCTGATCCATTACAAGGACGATCGCTACTTCCTCATGAACTGCGCCGTGGGCGGCGATATCGGGGTACGGCGCTACGCGTGCGGGCAAAAGGAGGTCGGTGGAGCGGAAGGGACCTGGCGCGACGCGGAAGACGGGGAGCTCCAGGGCAATCCTATCGCGCAGGGGTCGGTGGACTCCACGCTGGGCCTGTCACTCACCGTGGCGGCGCGTGGTACGGCGGAAGCGGATTATTGGATGGCGGCGGGGCGGGACTTTCGCGAGGTCGCCACTATCGACAAGGTGGTGCGCGATAAGACCCCCGGGGAGCTGCTGCGCCGCACGCGCAATTACTGGCGCTTGTGGGTACGGAAGGACCAGCGCGGCGTGGAGCAGCTGCCTGCGCTCGTGGCCCAGCGCTACAGCCAGAGCCTCCTCATCATCCGGTCGCAGATCGACCACGATGGCGCCATCACGGCTGCCAACGACACGGACATCATCCAGTTCGCGCGCGACACGTATTCCTACATGTGGCCGCGCGACGGCGCGCTGGTCGCAGGCGCTTTGCTGCGCGCGGGACACGTCGGCGCACCGGAGAAGTTTCTGGCATTCTGTGCGCGCGTCATCTCACCGCTGGGGTACGTCCGGCACAAGTACAACCCCGACGGCACGCTCGCATCGTCCTGGCACGGCTATGTGCGCGACGGCAAACCCGTGCTCCCCATACAGGAGGACGAAACGGCGCTCATCATCTGGGCGCTGTGGCAATTGTTCGAGCTGTACCAGCCGATCGAGGAGACCGCTCCCTTTTACCGGGCGCTGGTGACGCGCCCGGCCGATTTCCTACTCGGCTACGTGGACAGCGCCACCGGTCTGCCCCTCCCCTCTCACGACCTGTGGGAGGAGCGGTGGGGCGTGCATGCGTTCACGGTCGCGGCGGTGATCGCTGGACTGCGGGCCGCTGCCCGCCTCAGCGAGGCGTTCGGCGAATCTGAGCGGGCGGCGCGCTATGTGGCGGGCGCGGAGCGGATGCGCGACGGCTTGCGCGCCGTACTGTGGAACGAGCGGGAGCAGCGGTTCGCGCGCATGGCGGTGCCCGGGCCCAACGGGTACACGCTCGACATGACGGTCGACTCGAGCGTGTTCGGGCTGGTGGAGCTCGGCGCGCTGGCGCCCGATGATCCGCACCTCGAGGCCACCCTGCGCCAGGTGGAGGAGCGCCTCTGGGTCCACACCGACATCGGCGGCCTGGCGCGTTACGAGAACGACGCCTACTACCAGGTCGAGCGAGCGGACTCGAAGCGCGTGCCAGGCAACCCCTGGTTCATCAGCACGTTGTGGCTCGCCCGCTATCGGCTGTTGCGGGCGCGAACGGCCGCGGACCTCGCCCAGGGCCTCGAGCTCATCGAGTGGGCCGCCGAGCGAGCGCTGCCATCCGGCGTGATGGCGGAGCAGCTGCACCCGTACACGGGTGAGCCGCTGTCGGTCTCGCCGCTCACATGGAGCCACGCCGCCTACGTCCGGGTGGTGCGGGAGTACCTCGACCGCACGGCGCACCTCAATCGCTGCCCGACGTGCGGTCAGCAGCGCGGCCGCGTGTCGCGGCTCACCGACCGTTTGGCGGGCGTTCCTGACGGAGCGGAGCCTCCGCCGCAAACGGTGGAGCGTTAGCCATGGTGTCGCGTCAGGTTGCTGTCGAATCGTCGGACGCATTTGCACGCCGCGCGGCGGAGTGGCTGGCGGAGACTCTGTCCGATGTGCTCGCGGCGCGCGGGCGGTGTGCCATCGCGCTCTCCGGCGGCACTACGCCGCGACCGGTGTACGGCGCGCTGGCGGCCCCGGACCTGGCAGGCGCCATCGACTGGAGCCGGGTCCACGTCTACTTCGCCGACGAGCGGGCCGTCCCGCCCGATCACGTCGACAGCAACTTCCGCATGGCGAGCGAGTCGCTGCTCTCTCACGTGCCGATCCCCGCCGCACACCTTCACCGCATGGAAGCGGAGCGCCCCGACCTGGACGCGGCGGCGGCGGCCTATGAAAAACTGCTCCCCGCGGCGCTCGACGTCCTGGTGCTCGGCATGGGTGCGGACGGGCACACGGCATCCCTCTTTCCCGGCTCGTGGGCGCTGGCAGAGCGGAGTCGTCGGGTCGTGTTCGTCGAGGGCCCCAAGCCGCCCGCGCGGCGCATGACGATCACGCCCCCGGTCATCGCCGCGGCTCGGCAGGTAGCCGTATTGGTCACGGGCAAGGAAAAGGCGGCGGCCGTCGCCCGCGCGTTCGACGACCGCACGCCCACGCGGGAGGTTCCGGCGGCGCTCGCCCGGAGCGGTATGTGGTTTCTCGATCCCGCCGCAGCGGCACAACTGGCGCGGCCCGTCACATGAACGTCCTCGCCGGCGACGTGGGAGGAACGAATGCCCGGTTGGCGCTCGTCGAGGTGATCAATGGGCGGGCGACTATTCACGAGCAGCGGACGTACCCCAGCCGGGCGTACTCCGGGCTCGCGGCGATCGTGCGGACCTTCTATGCAGAGACGGGCGCCCACCCGGAGCGGGCCTGCATCGGTGTGCCGTGCCCGGCGGCGGAGGACGAATGCCGCTCGGCAAATCTGCCGTGGCGCGTCGAGGCCGCCGCCCTCGCCAAGGACATCGCGGTCGCGTCCGGCGCGCTCATCAACGATTTCACGGCGATGGGTCACGGCATCGCGCTACTTGGCACCGCGGACGTCGCGACGCTGCAGGTCGGCGAGCCGAAGCCGCGGGCGCCCATCGGGCTCTTCGGTGCGGGGACGGGGCTGGGAGTGGGGTTCCTCACCTGGCGTGGGGATCGCTATGAGGTCCACGGCTCCGAAGGCGGCCACAGTAGCTTTGCCGCGCGCGGCGAGCGGCAGGCGGGCTTGGCGCGCGCCCTGGAGCGTGAATACGGACGCGTCTCGCAGGAGCGGGTCCTGTCTGGACCGGGTATCCTCGCGACGTACCGATATCTTGCGACCCCCGGGGCCGGCGCGTCGCCGGAGAACCCGGCGATCCGCGGCGAGATCGCTGGGGGCGATCCGGCGGCGGTCATTTTCGGCCACGCGTTGACCGGGACGGACCCGCTGTGCCGCGAGACGCTCGACCTGTTCGTCGATGCGCTCGGCGCGGCGGCAGGAGACCTGGCCCTCACTGTGCTCGCCCGGGGCGGGATCTACGTTGGCGGTGGGATCGCCCCGCGCATCGTGGATCACCTGCGGGACGGGGGGGGAGGCTTCCTGCGGGCGTTCCGCGACAAGGGCCGGCTGTCGGAGTTTCTCACACGCGTGCCGGTGCACGTCATCGTCAATCCGCACGTCGGGCTGCTGGGAGCAGCCGCCGTCGCCGCGCGGCTCCCCTGAGACTGGGTCAATCCTGAGGAAGGGCGTATGTCAAAAGTCGCAACCAAGACGTCGAAACTCGCAACCAAGACCCGGATGCACGAGCTGCTCGACCTCGGGCAGAGCGTGTGGCTCGACTATTTGCGACGGGGAATGCTGCAATCGGGCGAGCTGCAACGGCTCATCGACGACGGCCTGCGCGGCATGACGTCCAATCCGACGATCTTCGAGCACGCGATCGGTGGCAGCACCGACTACGACGAGGCCCTGGCGCGCGTCGCCGCGTCGCCCAGCAGCGACCGCGCGGTGTTCGAGCTGCTCGCCGTGGACGACGTCCGCACGGCCGCGGACTTGTTTCGCCCGGTCTACGATGCGTCAGATGGCGGGGATGGGTTCGTCTCGCTGGAGGTTTCACCGACCCTCGCGCGCGACACCGCGGGCACGATCGCCGAAGCCCGCCGGCTGTGGGCCGCCGTGGACCGGCCGAATGTGATGATCAAGGTGCCGGGGACGCGCGAAGGCTGGCCCGCGATCGAGCGCCTGCTGACCGATGGCATCAACGTCAACATCACGCTGCTGTTCTCGCTCGAGCACTATCGCGCGGTCGCCGAGGCATTCTTGCGGGCGCTGGAAGCCCGGCGCACCGCCCGGAAGCCGATCGACCGCATCGCATCGGTCGCGTCCTTCTTCGTGAGCCGGGTGGACACCGAGGTCGACCGGCGTCTCGATGCGGCGGGTGGAAAGACAGGCGGCCTGCGCGGCAAAGTCGCGATCGCGAACGCGCAGCTGGCGTACGCCTGGTTCCGTGAGCAGTTGGTCGATCGGCGCTGGCGCGGGCTGGCGGAGGCGGGCGCCAAGCCTCAGCGGCTGCTCTGGGCCAGCACCGGCACGAAGGACCCCACGTATTCCGACGTGCTCTATGTGGACTCCCTGATCGGCCCGCATACGATCAACACCGTGCCGCCGCAGACGCTGCAGCTGTTCGAGGACCATGGCACCGTGCAGCCAACCCTGCCGGGCGACATTGCCGCCGCGCGGCGGGTGTTCGAGCGACTGGGGCCGGTGATGGATTTCAACGACGTCACAAGCGTGCTCGAGCGGGAAGGGGTGGAGAAGTTCGCGCATTCGTTCGATACGCTGCTGGGCGTGATCGCGACCAAGCGCAAGGCGCTCGTCGCGGCAGCCCCGCCCCCCCCAGCGCCGCGGCACTCGGCGGAGCTGCGGACGTTCGACCAGGTGGTGAGTGCGCGACTGGCCGCACTGGAGCAGGCGGACGTGCCGAAGCGCATCTGGAGCCGTGATCCGACGGTGTGGAAGCCGGATCCTGCCACTCCCGAGATAAGCGACCGCCTGGGTTGGCTCGGCGTGGGCGAGATGATGGCGCAGCAGGTCA
>CBFHAJ010000144.1:0-9223 GCA_965653495.1 uncultured bacterium
GGCGCACGGCCAGGAACTCGAGCACCTGGTCCTTAACGTCCTTCAAGCCGTAGTGATCCTGCTCCAGGATCTCCGCGGCGCGCGGCAGATCGAGTGACTCCTCGGCGCGCTTGTTCCACGGCAGCTCGGCCACGGTCTCGAGGTAGGTCCGGATCACCTGGGCCTCCATCGAGTCGCGGCTCGCCCGCTCGAGCCGCTGGAGCTCGCGCTGTACCTCCTTGCGCGCGGCCTCGGGGAGGTCGAGCGCCTCGAACCGCTTACGCAGCTCCTCCACTTCCGTGCCTTCGTTCTCTTCGCCGAGCTCCTTGCGGATCGCCTTCATCTGCTCGCGCAGGAACATCTCGCGCTGCCGCTCGCCCAGCTCCTCCTGCACCTGCGACTTGATGTGCTCCTGTGCGTCCAAGACACCGATCTGCCGCTGGACGTGCACCAGCACCCGGCGCAGCCGGTCTTCCACCGCAAGCGTCTCGAGGAGCGCCTGGCGCTCCGCGGGCGCGATCTCTAGATAGCCGGCCACCAGGTCCGCCAGGCGACCGGGGTCTGAAACCCCCTCGAGCACCTGCCGCACGACCTCTTCGGGAAGGCCGGACTTCTGGCCCAGCTCGGCCGCGCGCTCGCGCGCTTCGCGATGCAGTGCGACGAAGGCCGGGTCGTCGAGCCGCAGCGGCGGCAAGTCGGCCACCTCGCGCACCACCACCTCGATGTAGCGACCGTTCTCGGCGTAATGCAGCGCCGCCGCCCGGCGCTCACCGTGCAGCAGCAGCTGCACGCCGCCCAGGCCGCGCTGGACCTGGCTGATCTTGGCGATGGTCCCGGTGGTGTACAGGACGCTCGGGGTCACCGTATCGATGTTGTCGCGCTGGGCAACCGCGAAAATGAGATGTGAATCGCTCCGCAACGCGGCTTCGATCGCGCGGAGCGTGGCCGGCCGCCCAGCGCCGATTGGCGTGGACACACCGGGAAACAACACGACCTCCCGGAGGGGAAGGACCGGGAGCGTCAATCGCTCGGACATGGGTCCCGTCTCTGCTTGAGGGTGGACTTCAGGCATATCGCCGCGGGCGATAAGCATCGTTCATGCCATCCCCAAACGCCGAATTGAGCACGGCCGTTCCACGTCTCAGCGGTCAATTAGGCAGGGGCTGCCGAATAGCCACCGCAGCCGTGCGCGAAACGCGCGCCCGCGGTGCTGCTTCTGTAAGTCGAAAGGTGCTTGCAGGTTGCACGCCCGCGCCGCCGCGGCTAATCTATGCGCGCGTACTGCAGGCGAAGCCCTGGATGAACGACGCGGACAAGTCATTGGCCGGCCGCCTGGCACAGGCGCTCGGAAGCGCCTACACCCTCGAAGGCGAGATCGGCCGGGGCGGGATGGGCGTGGTTTTCAACGCCCGGGATGAGCGTTTGAAACGCCGTGTCGCCGTGAAGGTGCTCCCGCCCGAGCTCGCGTTCCGCGAAGAGATCCGGCTGCGCTTCTTGCGAGAGGCGGAGACAGCCGCCCGGCTGTCGCATCCTCATATCGTCCCCATCCACTCAGTGGGCGAAGGGCCGGACGGCCTGGTGTACTTCGTCATGGCCTACGTGGACGGAGAATCGCTCGCCGCCAAGCTCAAGCGGCGTGGCCGCCTGCCGCCGGACGAAGCACGCCGGGTGATGCAGGAAACGGCCGACGCGCTCGGGGCCGCGCATGCCCTGGGGATCATCCACCGCGACGTGAAGCCCGACAACATCCTGCTCGAGGGCAGCCGGGGGCGCGTCGTGGTGACGGACTTCGGCATCGCGAAAGCGCTGTCGTCGACGACCGGGCCCGCGACCCTCACGGCGACCGGCGTCGCGATCGGAACGCCGCACTACATGAGTCCGGAGCAGGCGGCGGGCGACCGCGAGATCGATGGACGCTCCGACATCTACAGTTTGGGCGTGGTGGCATATCAGACGCTCGCGGGCGAGCTGCCGTTCCAGGCCCCTACGGTGCCCGGCATCCTGATGAAACACATCACCGAGCGGGCACCGCTCATCAGCGACCGGCGGCCGGATGTCCCGGAAGACCTGGCTGCGTGCGTCATGCGGTCGCTCGAGAAGGATCCCGACGACCGCTGGCCGACTGCCGACGCGCTGCGGCGCGCGCTCGAGGCCCGTAGCGCCACGATGTACAAGCCGCGTCGTCCCAGCGGGCCCAGTCCGTCGCGTGGCGTGCGGGTGCCGCCCGCTCAGATGGCCCCGCCGCGAGTCAGGCTCCCCGAGAGCGCGCTCGACCGGGGCCCGGGCCTGCGCCGGGGAGGGGGGGCCGGGGGGGGGGCGCAGCCACTGCGCCGCGATCAAGCGGAGCTCGCGCCGGGTGGAGAAGCGCGGATCGTGCGCGAGCTGCGGAATCGCTTCGTCACGTGGGCGTCGGTGTGCGGCGCGTGCCTGGTGATCGACGTCGCCACCAGCGGCGGACACATGCCGAGCTGGTCGCTGGCGCTGGCGGGCGTGTGGGCCGGGTGGAAGCTCGTGCCGCGCTACGTGCGCCTGTGGCACGCGGGGTATTCGTGGCGCGACGTGCTCGCGCGTCCCCCGGCGGCGGATGCGGTCGAGGCACGCCTCGCGGCCGTGGGGAGCCGCCCGGTCGATTTACCACGCGCCACGACGGACGAGTTCGGGCGCGAGGTAGACTCGATTCAGCAGGCGCGCAGCGACCGGAAGGCGATCCTCAAGATCGTGGATCGACTTCCCAAGTCGGAGCGGAAGCTGCTGCCGGACATCGTGGCCACGGCCGATGCGCTGCTCACGCGGGCCGAGGAGCTGGCGCGTACGCTCCAGGCGATGAGCGGCAGCGTCGACCAGGGTGCGCTCGCGCGCCTGGATGAGAAACTCGAGGCTACCAAGCGGCAGCCGGAAGGAGCCGAACGGGACCGGCAGGTGGGCCTGCTCGCGCGCCAGCGCCAGACGCTCACCGACCTGCTCACCCGCCGCCAGCTGGTGAGCGACCAGCTCGAGTCGTGCGTGCTGGCGATGC
Organism: uncultured bacterium; assembly: GCA_965653495.1. Lineage (GTDB taxonomy): Bacteria > Gemmatimonadota > Gemmatimonadetes > Gemmatimonadales > GWC2-71-9 > AG41. Next base: position 2,996 of record CBFHAJ010000144.1, read on the forward strand.
AGAACGTTCGCTTCGACCTGTTGCGCCTGCGGTCGGCCGGCGTGGCCGTCGCGCTGGACGACCTCACGCGGGCTACGCAGCAGGCGCGCGCGTTGTCACGCGACGTCGATCACGTGATCGCCGCGGCCGGAGAAGTGAAGCAGGCGCTGGGCGAGCGGCCCGGCGCCTAAGGCGTCTCCCCACGGCGGCAGCGCGCCACGCGCGCGACCGCGTCCGCCGGCTCGATCTCGAATTCCAGCAGCTGGGTGAACAGTGCTGCTGCTGCCTCGCAGCGGCCGGCCCGCAATTCCGCGGCCGCGCGCAGCTCGTACAGCGTGGCCCACCCGGGATACACCGCCGCTGCCACCGCCAGCACGCTGTCGGCCGTGGGGGGCGGGCCCGACACGGCCAGGAGAGTGAGCGCGTCGCGCAGAGCGTCCGCGGGAAGCGGGTGACGGTATGGGCCCGCCGGCACTGTGAGCACGGCTCGCAGCCGGGACAGGGCCTCGCTCCAGCGAGCCCCATGCGCGGCGAGCGCCGCGAGGCCCGCCTCCGCCTCGAGTGAGTCGCCGCCGCGGGCGAGCACCTCGGTGAGCAATGCCGCGCGCCGCCGGGTATCGCCGCGGCGCGCCGCCAGCCCCGCCGCGAACAGCAGCGCCTCCGGATGGCGCGACCGGGCCAGCACGCGAGGCAACACACTGTCCGCGAACGCTGTATCGCCCAGCGCGAAGTGCGCCCGCGCCAGCCGCACGGTCCACGTCGGGTCGCCGGGCTGCGCGCGGTGAGCAGCCTCGAGGATCGCCAACTCCGTCGAGGCCACACGCGGCGCGGTCATGGCCCGGGCCAACAGCACGGGAGACGTACCGGCGATGTCGCCGGTGGCGGCTCCGATACCCGCGAGCGAATCGAACACCCGGGAGTCCCAAACCGGGTCGAGAAAGCGGCGTGCTGCGGCGAACTCGAGCTGCGGGCGATCGTCGCGGTGGGTGAGGGTGGCGCGCGCCGCGAGTGCGGCGGCCCCTGCCTGACCAAGCAGGCGGCGGCCGAAGTGATCACCCGCAGAATCGATCCCCAGCCACTCGCGGCTGAGGCCGCCGACCGGCGTGGACGGCGCGAGCAGGTCACGCAGCCAGGCGCGGTCGTAATTGAGGGGGCGCACCGAAGCGAGGACCACCAGGTCCAGATTGGTCGAGAACCACACCTCCACGTGCGGAAACACGCTGCCCAGGTTGCGCACGATGCCGGCAACCACCGGGAGCGGCAGCTGGTAGAGCTGGACCCACTGGCAAAACACCCCATCATCCGTGAGCCGTGACCGGACGATGCCGAAGAACTCCGGGGTGTACAGCGTGGCCACGCCGGCCACCCACGGATTCGACGGCTCCGAGACGATGACATCGAACCGGTCGGAGTGGAGCTGCAGCGCGCTGCGCGCGTCGTCCTGCACGGCCGAAACGCTGGGCCGGCCCAGCACAGAGTCGTTCACTCCCTGGAACAGCCGGCTCATGGCGAGGACGGCGGGCTCGATTTCGACCACGCGCACGCGCTCGATGCCGGGCACGTCCGCGAGCACGCGGGTGGTGACGCCGCTGCCGTACCCGATCACCAGAGCCGCGCGGGGTCGGGGGTGCGCCGCCGCGGGCGCCAGGCCCAGCATGATCTGCGTGTTCATGTCCCCGTGGTCGGATGCGTCCACCTTGCCGTTGACCCGGAGCGTGCGCCCGCTGATCCCCTCCCAGACGCTGACCGTCGCGTTGCGGCCCTCCTGAAACGCCAGCTGCCGCGAGCCGCGATGCGCGAGGAACGCGCGCCGTGCGGCACCGTCCATGGGCTGACGCGCGTAGATAGTGGGCGCGAGGTCGATCAGCCGACTGCTCCAGCCGGGCGCGCCGACCGCCACGCCAATCGCCACAGCCGCGAGTGCACCGGCGACGAGCACCCGCCCGCGCAACGCGCGGTGCTCGGCCGACCCCTCCGCCACGCCGCGGGCTGCGAGCACCGCCAGCAGGAGGGCGGCGCCGCCGTTGATCACGAGGCCGATTCGCAGGGTCGTTTCGGTCCCGAGCGCGACGACCAGGACGAATCCCGTCAGTACGGCTCCCGCGATGCTGCCCAGCGTGTTGAGCCCGTAAGCGACGCCCACGTCGGCGCCCGGGCCGGAGTCCGCGGGAGCGGCGAGGTCGGCGAGGATGGGGAAGCTCAGCCCCATGCCGACCGCCGGCACCAGCACCACCGCGCCTACCGCCACGCCCAGGAGCACCAGCCGGGTGGTGGCGCCGAACCCCGGCTGCTGGAACACCGCGATGATGTAGAGCGGCAGCAGACCAAAAAACACCAGCAACCCCGCGGCACCGGCGCCGGTGATACCCTGCGCCAGCGCCGCGTCCGCCGGCGTTGCCGGACGACCGGCGCCGACCCGCGACACGAGCGCGCTCCCCAGGCCTATGCCCAGCAGGAAGACCAGCAGGACGAGCGTGAAGGCGTAGGTAGAGCCGCCCACGACCATGACGAGCACGCGGGTCCACGCGATTTCGTCCAGCAAGGAGGCGAAGGCGGTCAACGCGAGGAGCGCGAGCGCGACGCCGCGAACCGAGCGCGGGCTCGCGATGCTACGCTGCGCGGGCGAGGTGGGCGGGGGGTGCAGGACGCTCCGCTCGAGGGGTACGGCCAGGGCGAGCGCGGCCGCGCCGAGCGCGAGATTCACCGCCGCCGTGCCCCACAGGGAGAGCCGGATACCCGCGTGCTCGATGAGGACGAACCCGGCCAGCGCCGTGCCGGCGACGGCGCCGAGCGTGTTCAGTCCGTAGAGGCGCGCGAGCGACCGCTTCAACCCCTGGCGCTCCGTGCCCACGAATGCGCGCGTGAGGACGGGCAGCGTACCGCCCATGAGGGTCGTAGGGATCAGCAGCACCAGTGCGGCAAGTCCGAAGCGCAGGGCCACGGTCGCGTTGCCCCCGAGCGCGAAGGCCGTGGCGATGCGGAGGTACGCGCGTTGCGCGAGAGCGAGCACGAACGGAGAGGCCAGGCCGAACACACCGATGGCGATTTCGAGGCGGCCGTACAGCGCGGCGGGGCGGGGATGGCGATCAGCGCGGCGGCCCAGCCACCATGCGCCGAGGCCGAGGCCGCCCATGTAGGCGGCCACCACGGTGGTCACCGACTGGATGGTCGAGCCGAACGACTGGTACAGCACCCGGACCCACAGGAGCTCGTACACGAGTCCGGTGGCACCGGACAGGAAAAACAGGATGGCGTAGGCGCGCGCAGCGCTAGAACGCATGCAGCTCGCGCATCGCGGTCGCGAGATCCTCCACTTGTGGCAGGATGAAGTCCTCCAGGCCGGGCGCGTAGCCCACGAAGGTATCGGCCGAGGCGACGCGTTTCACCGGCGCATCGAGCCAGGGGAAGCACTCATCAGCGATCCGCGCCGCGATCTCGGCGCCGTAGCCCCACGAGAGCGAGTCCTCGTACGCGACCAGCACCTTGTTCGTCTTCCGGACCGACGCCATGATCGCCGGCCAATCGACGGGCGACAAGGTGCGCAGGTCGAGCACCGCGACGCTCACCCCGTCCTGCTCCTCGAGCTGCCTGGCCGCGGTGAGCGCCCGTTGCACCACGGCGCCGTAGGTCACCACCGTGAGGTGCCGGCCGTCGCGGATCAGCTTGGCCTTGCCGAACGGGATCATGAAGTTCGGTCCTGGGTTCGGCGCCTTGTTATACGTCTGGCGGTAGAGGTGCTTGTGCTCGAGGAACATGACCGGGTCATCACAGCGGATGGCCGTGCGCAGCAGGCCGTTCGCGTCCAGCGCCGAGCTGGGACAGACCACGCGTAGCCCAGGGATGGCGGTGAAGACCACCGCGCCCGTCTGAGAGTGGTAGATGGCACCGCCCTTCAGGTAGCCGCCGTAAGTGACACGGACCACCACCGGACAGCTGAACGCGTTGTTCGAGCGCCACCGCAGTGTGGCGAGCTCGTTGCGCAGCTGATGATACGCGGGCCAGATGTAGTCGAAGAACTGGATCTCGACCACGGGTTTCAGGGCGCGGGTCGCCAGCCCGATCGCACGCCCCACGATGTTCGCCTCGGCGAGCGGGGAGTTGTACACGCGGTCGCTGCCGAACTGGCGCTGCAGCCCGCGGGTGACCGTGAACACGCCGCCCTTGCCTTTCACCTGGCCCAGGTACTGCTCGCGGCTCGCGTCGGCCACGTCCTCACCGAACACAACGATGCGAGGATCACGCGTCATCTCGTCGCGGAGACAGGCGTTGAGCAGATCGACCATCGTCGTGGGATCGCCCCCGAACTGCGGGTCGTCCTCGGTGTCGAACTGCTCCGACGTGGGATCGACGTCGGGCGAGTAGACGTACAGCGTGGCGGTCTTGGGCGCGGGCTGGGGCGACGCGAGCGCCATCTCGGTGGCGACGTCGATGTCCTCCTCGACCCGCCGCTTGATGGCCTCGATCTCGGCCTCGGTGGCCACGCCTTCGGCGATCAGACGCTTGGGAAACGTCAGGACGCAGTCGCGCCGGCTGTCTTCGTCACGCTCCTTGGGCGGCCGGTACAGGATCTCATCGTCCGACAGGGAATGCGAGTAGGGCCGGATGACGTGCGCGTGCACCAGCGCGGGACCTTTGCGCTGGCGCACGTATTCGGTCGCCCGCAGCAGCACTCCGTACGATGCCACCGGATCGCAGCCGTCCACCTCTTCCACCAGCATGCCCGGGAAGTTGCGCACCAGCTGCGAAACCGAGCCGCCCGCGGTCTGGACCTCGACGGGGACGGAGATGGCGTAGCCGTTATCCTCGATGAGGAACAGCACCGGCAACTTCAGGTTGCAGGCGCTGTTCAGCGCCTCCCAGAACTCGCCTTCGCTGGTGGTCCCGTCGCCCGCCGACACGTACACCAGCTCGTCGGCCTTGATGGGCTTGTCGGCAATGGCGTCGATGCGGCCGTAGCGCAGCCACGCCTCGGCGCATCCCACGCCCTGCAAGAGCTGAGTGCCGGTGGGGCTCGACTGGCTCACGATGTGGAGCGCCTTGTGACCCCAGTGCGACGGCATCTGGCGGCCGCCGGAGTTGGGATCGTCGGCGGCAGCGACGGCCGCGAGGAGCATCTCGGTCGGGGTCATGCCGAGCGCCAGGCAGAGCGCGCGGTCACGGTAGTAGGGATAGAACCAGTCGTAGGCGGGGCGGAGGGCTCTGGCGGCGGCGACGAGCACGGCCTCATGGCCGGCGCCGGAGATCTGGAAGAAGATCTTGTTCTGCCGCTTGAGCTGGATCTCCTTGTCGTCGATGCGCCGCGACAGGAGGATCAGCCGATACATGTCCAGCAGATCGGCCTTGGACAGCGATTTGGCGGCCCGGGGCCCGAGTTGCGTGCGCGTCGCCATGGCACAAAGATACTCGGCGCGGCAATATTTGCCGCCATGAACGACGCGGCGCGACGGGCGGTGCTGCAACACTTCCCGTACGGCTTGTACGCCCTCACGGTGAAGCACCAGGGCGACGAACACGGCATGACGGCGAACTGGGTCAGCCAGGCGTCATTCGATCCGCCCATGGTGGTCGTGGCGGTCGAGAACACCTCGAAGACGATCCGGATGGTGCGCGACGCGCATCATTTCGCCGTGAACCTGTTCGCCCAGGGACAACGCGAGCTGGCGGGCAAACTCGCTCGGGGCTCGGCCACGGCGCCGCAGAAGCTCAAGGGCGTCAAGACCAAGCCGGCACCGGCATCGGGCGCGCCGATCCTGGCGGACGCGCTCGGGTGGGTCGAGTGCCGCGTCGTCGCCACGCTGCCGAGCGGCGACCATACCCTGGTCCTGGGAGAGGTGATCGAGGCGGGGGTGGAGCGCGCGGACGAGCAACCGCTCACGCTCAAGGCGGCCGGCTTCGACTACTCAGGCTAGCGCTTTTCGTACACGATTTTCCCACCAACGATCGTGACCGCCACCCGCGCCGTGTTCAGGGATTCCGGCGGCACGGCGAACAGATTCCGATCGATCACCACGATGTCGGCGTCGTAGCCGGGGGCGAGCGCGCCGCGAGTGTGCTCGTCGAACGTGGCGTACGCGTTGCCCGCGGTGTAGGCCCGCAGCGCCTCGTCCAGGGTGATCTTCTGCTCCGGCACCCAACCGTTGGGATTCTTGTCGTCCAGCGTGCGACGGGTCACGGCCGCGTACACACCCAGCAACGGGTCGAGAGGCGCGACGGTCCTGTAGGAGCCGAAGGCCAGCTTCGCGCCGGTAT
>CBFHAJ010000145.1:0-9206 GCA_965653495.1 uncultured bacterium
CGGTTGCCGCGCCCGACCAGGAGGCCGCCCACGCCGCGGGGCCGACGCGCTCGGGTCGCGCCTGACTCAGCGCGGCGACGCGGGCGGTGTGGAGCCGCTGCACCAAGCGCCGGGCCGGTGCGACCCCGCGCGCCAGCGCCGTGCCAATTCCGAAAACCGTAGCGCGGAGCGCCAGCGCGCGAGCCAACGCCGCCGCAGCGCGGCGCGGCTCGCGGGCGCCCGTCCGCACCAGCCGCGCCGACTCGCGCGGCTGCAGCAACCCTTCCGTGCGCGACCAGTCAACCAGCGCCGGGTAGTCCTGCAGGTATTCGACCGCGGCCGGCAACCCGCGCCAGCTGACGGTGTTCGCGAAATCCAAGGCCGGATGCCCGGCGAAGCGCTCGAGCTGGGTGATGGACTTGGTGGGAAGGTGCACGGGCGCTCCGGACGGACAAACGACCATAATGCCATTACGGATGTTCGTCAAATGGGGGCGGATGGGCGGCTGGGCCGATGGGCGGTGTGCGGCGTCGCTGCCTCAGCAGTCGAACTGCCCGCAACAGCTTGGGACAGATCGCGCGGATCCCACGCTCGCTGTCAAGAGCCAACTCCAGTAACGGCAACGCAATGGCCTGACCGGCTCGGACGTCGGAGTGGCCTCGGGAATGCAAGCGCGTGCGAACGTGCCCAGTGGAGGTGGCGGTGGCAGCCAGGGACTACACGCTCGGGGAGCAGCCCAAGCGACGCGCCATCGACCGGCGAGACGGCTCCGGCCGACGGATCATCCGGGAACGGCGGCGGGAGACGAGGCCGGTTCTGGGAGAGCGCCGTGGCGGGGCAGACCGCCGATGCGGTGACCAGCGACGTGTGAGGGCGGAGCGCCGCACGCCGCCGGAGGGGTTCCCCTTCCCCTCCAACTTGTGATTTCCCCTCTTGCCTACCATAGGAGATAGAGGAAGGTTTCGAGCGTGGGCACTGTGGTGATTCGCTGTCCCAAGACGGGGAAGGTCGTACCCGTCGGATTCGATGCGGTCCGCCAGACCTTCCACGCTCCTGAAAACGCGATGGCCGTCACCCGTTGCCCCGCCTGCGGAGAGGTCCACCAGTGGCAGAAGCGGGACGCGTGGGTCGAGCCGGTCGAACGTGTGAAGGGCACGCCCCCTGCCACGCCCTAGTCGTTTAGCGGCATCTGCGTTTGAGCGAATTCTAGAGTACGCTGCGGCAGGCTAAAGTCGGGGCGCCGGGATTTGAACCCGGGACCTTCTGGTCCCAAACCAGACGCGCTACCGGACTGCGCTACGCCCCGTCAACGACTTACGTGCGACTGTAGAAGAACGGTGTAGAAGAACGCGGCCCTTCATGTGCCCACCTCCCGCAGCTCCGCACCGCCCAGCACCACCGCCAAGATAGTAGCATCATCCGGCTGCGTGTAGCACCGCTGCAGGGTCTCGGTGCTGGTCCAGCCGCCCGCCTGGGCCACATCGGCTAGCGGCAGGCTCTTCCGACTCGTCGCCCAGGCCCGCCGGTAGGCATGCCACAGGGAGCGTTCCTGCTTAGGTAGCTCGGCGAGCTGCTCGGCCTCAATCAGCCAGCGCCGTGCGGTTTCGTAAGGCACCGGCTCGCCCTCTTTGATCGGGAACAGATACGCCCCCCCGATGCCGGGCCGGTCCCGGACGATCTGCTCGAGGGGGGCCACACGCTGGCCGGCACCATGACAGCCACGCCGAGCGGCTGGCTCTGTCCGCGGTGCCTCTGCATTTCCCCCGCACAACAACTTGAGCCAGCCCCCCGCCCGTCAACGATCGCTGGGGGGGTCGCCCTACCCCTTGCTGCGGAGCCCGCAGCATGACGCCCCGCGACTTGGTTGCTCGCTGGCGATCCGAGGCCGACGTGCTCCGTCGTCGGGGTGGCGAATCGCTCGCTGCGAGCCTCGAAAGCTGCGCCCAGGAGCTCGAGGCGTGGGCACGAGAGCACGAACTTGAGGCCCTGACGCTCGAGCAGGCCGCCGCCGAGTCGGGCCTGAGCTACAGCGCCTTGCAGCACGCCGTGAGCGAAGGCCGCATCCGGAATGCTGGCTCAAAGCACAAGCCCAGGGTACAGCGCGGCGACTTGCCGCGGCGGAAAGTGGGACAAATTTGTTACAGTGATAACCAGCAACTCGCTGACAAGGTGCTCGCTGCTCGGCGGAAATAACAAGGCCCCAGATTGCTCCGGGGCCTCTTCACCTGCACGCTTAAACGACAGATCCTAGGCGATCTTCGCTAGGCGAGTATGCGCTGCAATCTGGCTACTTCCCTGCACTTGAACCATGGCGGAAACCCCGCCGAAGGCATACACCCACTCGCTACGACCAGGATTCGGTAGGGGCGGATTCTCGCCGCGGTCGACGTAACTCTCCAGGAAAGCCCTGAGGGCTGCTGGCGCTTCCTTCATTACGTCGGAACGTCCGGCCGCGGCGACGAAGAAATCCGGCAGCTCCGCGACGCGCTGCTCCCAATAGGCACCCTCGGGATCGGGCACAAACATCGGCTCGGTCCAGGTCCAGGGCTGCAGCATCAGCTCTTCAAGCGTCATTCGGCACACCCTCCGACGTCAATGATCGCCCGTGCGGCCCGCTTTACGTACACAGGGAGGATTTCCCCTCCACCCTTATCTACCATCGGCAGACGGCGCCCGCTAGGTCTGTGATACCACACACGATGGCTCCCGGATCCCCCTCGTGGGGGCTCAAAGCCGGCACGCAACAGCCATTTAGCTACCTCCGAATAACGGAAGCCAGTCGCCTTTGTCGAGAGCGCGTGTCGAATGTCGGTGCAGTCCCGCTCCGACAGGTTCATTAAGGTCCAGGCGCCTGCCGCTGGGCTAGGTTTAGCACGTGGAGCAAGATTGTCCCCATGCTGTGCCCGTCGACCAGCACCTCAAACGTATACGTGCCAAACTTCGGGAACGTGGCACCCCTGATCCCGATGACGAATTGCCCTCGGTGCGGCAACCCAGCCTGAAACGGGACACCGAAGTCCGCATCGGCGTCGATGGGCGGTGCAATGGGTTGACCGTCCTCCGTCAGGACGCGGATGCCGATGCGATGCCGTGGTCCCTCTCCGGCCGTAGCGTCGAAGCGAAGTACCAGCACCATCGAAGGCCAAGTGACCGGAACACTGGCGGTCCACAGAACGCCGAATTCGCCGAGGATGTTTAGTTTTCCTTCGACGCTGACGTTGGCCGAGTCCGCCAGGACCGCGAGTTTCAGCTCCACGCTGGAATCCACCTCGATAAGGGCCGCTCGAACGTTACGACCCGCTCGCCCGCGAAGTTAGGGCGCTCCCCGGCCTCAGCACTAGGCTGTTTTTTCGACTTTGACAGTCACGACGCGACAGGGTTGTTGCAACTGGCACCGCGCCAGACGCGCCACCGTGTAGAAGAATGTGTAGAAGAATGGAAGCGAAAAAGGTCGCCGCTCAGGACTCGGGCAGCGACCTTTTCTGTTTTTCCGCTACGACTTGCGCTAACCCGGCGAAATCTGCGTGTGCTGCGTCGCGTCCCAAACCAGACGCGCTACCGGACTGCGCTACGCCCCGAAGGCTCTACAAGGTAATGGGTTGCTTCGACCGCGCACGGCCTCGCGTAGAGTCACAGCGCACTATACCGCGTGCCGGCTACCGTGTGCCGATCGCCACACGGAATCTCGCACACATCAGCCAAGCCTTCGTCTCGATGTCGCCGGGGCCCGAAAAACCGTGGATGAACCGCCTCGAGATACCCCCGCCTAGCGCGCGGCTTGGAGCGGGCTGTCCGCCGTAAAGCAGGCGCGAGTTCGCGCACCTCTGTTGCGTGGCCGCCATTTAAGTCACCCAGCCTTTGTCGCGGCGGCGATACACATTTTCTCCGCTGCTCGGTGACCCTGCAGCAGGCATCGTCAGTCCCTTCAGCGCGATAGAGCTGTTACATGGGGGAACCGCCGCGCGGTCTTGCCTATGCAACCGCCTGCTGACGAGGCGCGCGTGCCGATGACACCGTTCACGTGGGGTTACTCGCGATACCATCCGCGCCGCGGCATCGATCGGCGCCACGGCCTGGGCCGCCGGCTCGTGCGCGATCGGCGCCGGGACGTGGGCACCGTCGTGTTCGAGCACCGCAGCGGACGCGAGCGGCGGGTCATCGTTCGTCGCAATGGCGGGCCGGACCGCCGCGCCACCGGCGTGGATGCCATGGGGCGTCCACGCCGACCAAGCGGAGAGTCTCGCCTCAGCGCGCTGCAGCGACTGTTTGAGCGGTAGGCCCGCGCGGCGTTGTGGCGGCAGCTTACCCGCAACTGCTGGCCAAACGCATCCAGCTCACGTCGGCCGTCGCACCAGCACCTCGATGAGCGCGCGGATCGCCCGCCCGCGGTGCGACACGCGTTGCTTGGCCGGCAGGGGCGCCTCGCCGAAGCTCAAGTTCAAGTCGAGCGAATAGAACAGGGGATCGTAGCCGAACCCGTCGCTGCCGCGGGGCTCCGTGAGCACGCGGCCCTCGCACGTCGCCTCGACGAGCTGCGGTTTGGCTAGCGGCGTCTCGAGATACGCCACGACGCAGCGATAGCGGGCGGTGCGCTGCTCGTCGGGCACCGCCGCCAGGCGCTCGAGCAGCAGCGCGTTGTTCGCGGCGTCGCCTTCGCCCTTGCCGTGCATCGCCGCCCAGCGCGCCGAGAACACGCCGGGCGCGCCCTCGAGCGCGTCCACCTCGAGCCCCGAGTCGTCCGCGAGCGTGGGCACATTGCCGCGCTTGGCGAAGTAGCGCGCCTTGGCCACCGCGTTCTCGGCGAAGCTGGTGCCGCGCTCGAGATCGCGCTCGTCCGGCAGCCGCTCGAGAAACTGGTCGGCCGGAAAGGCGAGTTGAAACGGCAGGCCGGTGAACAAATCACGAATCTCGCGGATTTTCCCCTCATTGCGGGTGGCGATGAGCAGCTTGGTGGAGCCGGGGCTCGCGGTTCGGGGCTTGGTCATCGGGACCGCTGGCGCAGTCGAGCCAGGAGCTCGGTCGTCGACACGCCGGCAACGAGCGGCACACGGACGACCCGCCCGCCCCACGCCGTCACCTGCTCCGCACCGACGATTTCGTCGCGGGCGTAGTCGGCTCCCTTCACGAGCACGTCGGGCCGGAGGCGCTCGATCAGCGCGAGCGGGGTGTCCTGGTCGAACACAACCACACAATCCACGCTGCCCAACGCCGCCACCATGCGCGCGCGCGCGGCCTGCGGCACGAGGGGCCGATCGGCGCCCTTCCCCAGCCGGCGCACCGAGGCATCGCTGTTCACGCCCACGATCAGCGCGGTCCCCTCGGCGCGGGCCGCCTCGAGCAGCGCCACGTGCCCCACGTGCAGCAGGTCGAACACGCCGTTGGTGAACACGACGGGTTTGGTCTGACGCCAGCGCCAGGCTTCCGCGTCGGGCGGTGTGCGCACCTTCTCCGCGGTGTTCACGTGCTTGGTGGAACCGTGCCGCGGCGCAGCGCCGATTTGAGCAAGGGCGGCGTTATCAGCGTGGTGGCGATCACGACGAACAGGAGGGCGCTGAACACCTGATTGGAGAGCACGCCAGCCGCGAGGCCGATCTGCGCGAAGATCATCCCGACCTCACCGCGCGGCGCCATGCCCACGCCCACGGCCACGCGGTTGTAGCGGCGCCACGGCGCGGCCCAGCCGCTCGCGAGCTTGCCGAGCACGGCGATCAGCAGCAACACCACCCCGATCGCCAGCGTCGGGCGATTCGCGGCGACGAACGGGTTCCAGAGGCGCAGGTCCACCGCCGCCCCGATGCTGAGGAAGAAGATGGGCGTGAAAATGTCGGCCACGGGCTTGATGCGCTCTTCGATCAAGGCGAACTGGTTGGTCTCCGACAGGATCAGGCCGGCCGCAAACGCGCCGATGATCAACGCGCTGCCGGCGCGGTCGGCCAGGACGCACAGCAACAGGAGGAACGCGAACGCCGAGACGAGCAGCACGCCGCGCACCCGCAGCCGCTCCACCAGTGCAAATATACCCGGCGCGAATCGCAGCCCCACCCACAGCGCGGCCGCGAGAAAGGCGACCGCGACAGCGAGCGTCTTCAGAGCTCCGGCCATGCTGAACGCGGCGCCGGCGGCGAGCGCCGACACCACGCCGAGGATGACGAGGCCCATCACATCGTCGATCACGGCGGCGCCGAGGATGAGCCGCGCTTCGATGTTATGAAGCGCGCCAAGATCGCGCAGCACCCGCGCGGTAATGCCCACCGAGGTCGCGGTCAACGTGGCGCCCACGAACACAGCTGTGCTGACGGGATCGACGGGGGCCAGGGTGCGCCAGTAGGCGAAGCCCAGGACGAAGGGCACCACCACACCTACCGTGGCGACGGCGGTCGCGTCGCCGCCGGCGCGCAGCATGGCCTTCAGGTCGGTCTCGAGGCCGATCTCGAACAGGAGCACCACGACGCCGACCTCGGCGAGCAGCTGGAACACGGGCGTGAGCGGGTCGCCGGGTGCGGTGGGAATGACCTTGAGGAGACCGGCGCCGAGCAGGATGCCCGCCACGAGCTCGCCCAGGACGGCGGGCTGGCGCAGGCGCTCCAACGCCTCCCCCACGATCTTGGCCGCGAGCAGCATGACGGCGAGCACCGTGAAGAACCGGACGACGTCCACCTACAGTGGCTGCGTAGCCTTGGGATGAAAAGTGAACGTGTGATTAAACAGCGGCAGGCTGACGGTCTCGGCGTACTCGGCCTCGATCACGATCTCGCGCGGCGAGGCGCGGCGCGCGATTTTCACCTGCTGCGCCTCGTCGGGGAGCCCGATGTCCGAGGCGGTCGCCTGAATGCGGCGGCGAATGGTGCCGTCGTCGAGCGAGGGAGCGAGCGCGGCCTGGGTCTGCATTTCGTCGAGCAGCCGGTAGTAGCGGAAGAACACTTCACCGATGTTGACGCCGTAGTACAGCACGGCGACGAAGATCATCAACGAGAACAGGCACCCGGTGGAGCCGGCGCCGCGGCGGCTCACCACTGCGACTGCGCTCCGTCCACCAGATCGTTGACGAGCTTCTGCAGCGCGATCTTGCGGCCGTCGGCTTCCTTGGGCGGCTGGTACTCCCCGACTTCGCTCAACCCCTGCCGCTGCCACAGCGTCTTGGCTTCGCGCTGGTTGACGATCTCGACGTCGATCGTGATCGAGACCTGGCGGCTGGTCACGTTGGTGCGCCCCTGGGTCGCCTGGAAGGAGAGCGGCACGTCGGGGTCATAGCGGGTCACCTTGCCGCGCACCACGGCATCGGCGTTGCTCTCGCCGGCGGCCCGCAGCCCCAGGCGATTCTGAAACGCTTCGATCACGGCGTCGTTCACTTCTTTGGTGAGCGCGGGCTCGGGGGTCTGATTGTCGAACGGCAGGATCGCGACGGTCTTGATGTTCGGCAGACCGCCGCCTTTGAAACCGTACAGGCACCCCGAGAGGGCGAGCGCCAGGACGCTAGCTACGGCGCCGGCGCCACGTCGTGGAATCGAACACCGCCGCCGTGTCGACGGCACCGACCGTGAACTCACAGCGCGCCCGTCCTTCCGGGAAGTCGATGCGGGCGCTGCCCGGCATCGCGCGACCGTCCAGCTCCGCACGGCTGCGCGCCAGCACCTTCCCCTGCTGCCGCCATTCGGCCTCGAGCACGCGCGCGCTGCCCGACGCCAGACGATAATCCAGCGTATCGTCGCCCTGGACGAAACGCCAGATCCGCACGTTGCTGTCCGCACCCTGCGCTCCCGGCTCCTTCCCTAAGGCCCTGCCCTGCCCCGCACCACCGAATACCGCCGCTCCCGCAGCCGGCGGCCGCACGATCCCCAGTCCCGCCCACAGCATCCGCACCGCGGGCACGAGCGACCGGAAATTCTTCTCCGGGTCGGCCCACAGCGTGGAGTCACCCACGACCACCGCCGCACCGGCGCCCCAATTGAACGGGCCCGCGTAATCGATGCGCAGCGAATCGGGCGGCGCGATCCGCACCGCCGCGCGCCCCGCGTAGTCCTTGTCCGCTTCGTGGTACTTCCAGCGAAACCGTATCAACGTGCGGTGCGCGGGCACGAGCGACCTGGTCCACGCGACCGCGCTGTCCCACGACGCCGGTGGGAGCGGGAGCGGCACGAGCGGCGGGAGCGGGTGACGGCAGCCGATCACGATCGCACCGGCGCCAATGTAGGAAAGCGCACACCGGCGGTCAAGCAAAAGACGTTGCCGTTTCAATAGTTAAACACCTTGGCCCTCAGCGGTGGATGCTGCGGATGCGCTCGCCCTGGGCCAGGGCGCCGAGCACCGCGACGCCCGAGACCACGCGGCCGAACACCGTGTAGGTGCCGTCGAGATGGGGCTGCGGTGACAGCGTGATGAAAAACTGACTCCCGCCGGTGTCGGGTCCCGACAACGCCATGCCCACCGTTCCCGTTTCGTAACGGAGCGGATTGAGCTCGTCGCGCAGCACGAAGCCCGGTCCGCCCCAGCCGTCGCCGCGGGGATCGCCATCCTGCAGCACGAAGTTGGGCACCACGCGGTGCCAGCTCGACCGGTCGAAGTAATGGCGGTCGACGAGCGACAGAAACGCGGCGACCGTGAGCGGCGCCTCGGCCGGGAACAGCTCGACGACCATGTCACCCCGATCGGTCGCGATCGTCACCCGGGGACCGGCGGTCCCGCGGCGCGCCGGCTCGAGGAACGCTCGGGCCAGGGCGCGATAGTCGTCCAGTGAGCGCCCGGTGGTGATGGGAAACGCCGCGCCCCAGCTCAGCCTCGCGTCCGGAAGCTTTTCTGCCGCGCGCTGGCGCACCAGATAATCGTCGGCGCTGGGGACGTGGGCCACGAACCGCGCCGCCACGGCCGCACGCGCCTCCGGAGTGGCAGCCGCAATGGCACCAAGCGTCGTCACCGCGGAGAGCCGGGCATCGTCGAACGTATCGGCCGCGGCGCGCGCATAGGCGGCGGCGAGGGCGTCGATGTCCACGAGCGAGGGGTGACGGGCGAGCAGGTCCGCGGCGACGCTGCGCACGGCCGCGTCAGGGTGGGCGAGCAGCGCGCGGGCGCGAGGCGCCAGGCTCGTATCGCTCTCGGGCACCACGCGGCCCAATGCTTGAAGGGCCTGCGCCACCACGCGGCCATCCGTGTCGCCGAGCTGTGCCTCGAGCCGCCCGCGATCGCGGGCGGCGCCGTACACCTCGGCGGCCACGCTGCGCCAGCGCCAATCA
>CBFHAJ010000146.1:0-9190 GCA_965653495.1 uncultured bacterium
GCCGTGGATGAACGTCGTCACCGTATCCTGCAGTGCCTCCACGCGGGCGACGAGCCCCGCGCGCTCGGCCTGAAGCGCTTCGATCGTGCGATACGCCCACCAGCTGCCGCCGCCGGCCGCAAGGACAAACACGGCCGCCGCCGCCAGGGGCCAGCGCCGCGAGGCCGGAGCGAGGACGCGCGCCATTACCCGCCCCTTGAGCTCGGGGGACGGTGTCCGCGGAAACACGTGCATGCCCAGCCAGTCGATCATTCCAGCCAATCCTTCAAGTGTTGCAATCCGGTACTCAGCTTCTGGTGAGCCAGCCGCAGCCGCGTTTTGACCGTGCCGAGCGGCTGCTGGAGCCGCCGGGCGATCTCGCTGTGCGACAGGCCCTCGAAGTACGACAGCACCACCACCCGCCGCTGGTCTTCGGGCAACGCCGCCAAGGCGGCGTGCACCTCGCGGTGCAGTGGCCACCCGGGCACGGCGGCCTCGGCGGGTGTCGGGACCGTCATATCTTCACCCTCGGCCGTGCGAGCGCGCTCCCAGCGCTCAGCCTTGCGCCACCAGCGGCGCCGTCGCCGTAGCCCATCCAGCGCCCGGTTGCGCGCGATTGAGAGGATCCAGGGGACCATCGGGCCACGCTGGGGGTCATGCCTGTGGATCTGACGCCACACCCGCACGAACACGTCCTCCACCACCTCCTCGGCCTCGGCCTCGTCTTGCAGGATGCGGTAGGCGAGGCCCAGGACCCAGGGGGCGAGCAGGTCGTACAGCTCCCGAAGCGCATCCTCCTCGCGCGCCTTGAGGCGGCGCACGAACGAGCGCTCTTCCTCTTGACCAAGACGTTTTGGCGGGGTCACTTAGATTTCCATACTAGGGCGCGCATGGGAGCGAAGCCAGCCCCGAGCGTGTATCTTGAACCGCCCGTCAGCGGAGGGAATCGGATGGCCGAACACGCTCAGGTTGCCGCCGCAGATCAATATTCGTTCGAGGCGTTCAGCCAGCACCCGTTCTTCACCGAGGTCAACCGGTGGATCGTGGAGCGGGTTATCTGCCCCGGTCGCCGCAAGATCGTGGACCTGGGCTGCGGCCCGGGCGCCGTCACCAAGCTGATTCTCGAGCGACTTGGGGATGCCCGGAACGCCGAGGTGATCGGGATCGACCCGTCCGCGTCGGCGCTGTCCCGGGCGCGGGCGGCGATTCACTCCCGCGTCGTCGAGTTCATCGAAGGCAGCGCCGAGTGGGTGTCGCGGCTCGTCTCGTCGGCCGACGCGGTGGTGTTCCTCAACGCCATTCACCTCGTTCCGGACAAAGCGCAGGTCATCGCCGAGATCCGTAAGTCGCTGACGGCCAACGGCGTGTTCGCGTTCAACACGACTTTCTTCAACGGCGCCTATGTGGAAGGAACGTCGGGGTTCTGGCGCCGCTGGGTCGTGCGCGCCGCCCAGGTGCTGCGCGAGCGCGGGCTCGAGGTACAGCATAAGGCCCACGCCGTGGCGCGACAGTTCCTGACGCCGCAGGAGTACTCCGAGCTGTGCGTGCAGGGCGGGTTCTCCCCCCCGTCGGTCGATCTGGTCCGGATCGAAATGACGCCCGAGAGCATCCGCGACATCGGCCGCTTCTCGCTGTTCATCGAGGGCGCGCTCCCGGGCGTGCCGCTCGAGGAGGGATCGGCAGCGTTGGAAAAGGGCCTGGAGCGGGCGATGGACGAGACCGGCGTCTCGAGCGTGCCGCGCAACTGGCTCGAGTGCGTGGCGACGGCGACGTAACACCTACTCGATCACGAAGTCGAGACGGGCATGCGCCGCGCGCAGCGCGGCGTCGACTGCCTCCGGCGTGTCGCCCCGCGCGAAGATGAACCCCGGATAGCGCGACCCTTCGGGCCACGGCACGAGCTCCTGACCCTTGTGCGCCGTGATGGTGACGTCCTCGACGAGCGGTACGGCCCGCGCCGCTTCTACCCCTCGCACCTCGCGTAACACTCCCCCCCCTCCCGGCACTGGAATCATCATCACACCGGAGGCGCGGCGCTCCCGCTCCAGCGACGCGATCGGCATCCCCAACGCGTGTCGCACAACGATCTCCTCAAGCGAGACCCGAGACCCGAGCCCCGAGTCCCCCGTCCCGAACCTCAGCGCCGCGCTGCACCGTCCCCCGATCGGCCGCGCCGCCAGCTCGATCAGCCACGGTCCGCGCGCATTGACGCGCAGCTCGGCGTGCAGCGGCCCCTCTCGCAGGCCGAGCGCACAGGCGGCGCGCGCCGCACAGGCGGCGACTGCGCGCTGCGCGTCCACCGACAGACGGGATGGCGTCAGATAGATCGTCTCCTCGAAGTACGGGCCGTCCAGCGGGTCGGGCTTATCGAACAGCGCCAGCACGTGCAGCGTGCCTTCGATCAGGAGACCCTCGAGCGCGAATTCGCGACCGGGGATGAATTCCTCGACCAGCAGGCAGCGCGCCCAGTCGCCGCAGCCAGCCACGTCGGGCGCGGCGAGGATGCCGCGCACCCGCTCGAACGCCGTGACGAATTCGGCCGGCGTGTCGGCGCGGATCACGCCGCGGCTCGCTGCCAGGCGCAGCGGTTTGAGGACGCACGGGTAGGGGGTGCGCGCCGCGAGGAGTCGCGGGTCCTCGTCCAACCGGTGTAGCGCGAAGCGGGGCACGGGCACGCCCGCGGCCGCGAGCCGGGTGCGCTGCTCGTGCTTGTCACGGGCGCCCCGGGCGGCCGCGACCGTGTTGCCACGCAGCTGCAAGGCCGCTGCGATTGCCGCCGCTGCCACGGCCGTGTCGTCGTCCACGCCCACAACGCCCGCGACCGGGTACGCGCTGGCGAACGCGCGCACCTGGGTCGCGGCGCGCTCCGGGTCGGCGAGATCGAGGGTGAGGAGACCAGCAGGGTTTACGTCCTGGAGGGTGCTGGGACGTTCCGACGCGACGGTCAGGTCCACCCCCAGCCGGCGCGCCGCGTCGACGAATGCCGTCGTGCGATAGGTCGCCGTGGGGAGCAGCAGCAGCAGCCGGGGCGTGACTCCCCCTATTTCTTGGCGCCCGTGAAGTACGGGTTGGAGCCCGCCGTGTGATCGGTGATGTCGACGATGCCTTTCACCTCGGGAACCTGCTGGTGCAGCATCGCCTCGATGCCCTGGCGCAGGGTGACATCCGCCATGCCGCACCCCTGGCAGCCGCCCGCCATCCGGACCATGACGACGGCGTCCTGCACGTCGATCAGCTCTACGCGTCCCCCGTGGCGGGCCACCATGGGGTTGACCTGACTCTCGAACAGGTCCGCGACCCGCTCGTACAGCGCGTCATCATCCGAGCGGGCGGCTGAACCAGCGGCCTGCGGCGCGATCACCGGCGCGCCGCCAGCGAGCGTCGCGCGGATCGCCTGGCCCACCGCCTTCCCCACCGCGGGCCACGGCGCCGGGCTGCCCTTCACGACGGTGACGAGGTTCCCCGACACGATCACTTCCGTCACGTCAGCACCCGGAATCGCGAAGATCGCGCGCGCGAGCGGCGAGCCGCTCGCCTCCTCGGGCGACGCGAAGCGACGCACCCCGCCGGCGTACAGCGGCTCGCTCACGACGAACTTGCAGCGGCCGTTGTCGACCGGCTCGGCGGTGATGCGGATGTCGGCAGGGTTCATGGGTGCAAAGTCCCCCCCGGGCCTTAGCCCGGAGTACCGACGCCGGGCGCGACCCCAGGGTTCGGCACCGGCCGCATCTGACGCGCGGCGTGGACCAAGTTGCGCAACGCTGCCAACGTCTCCGGCCAGGCGCGTGTCTTCAGGCCGCAGTCGGGGTTCACCCAGATCTGCCGGTCAGCGAGCACTTCCTGCATGCGCTTCAAGGCCTGGACGATCTCCGCCGTGCTCGGGACACGCGGCGAGTGGATGTCGTAAACTCCAGGGCCGATTTCGTTGGGATAGCGATACTCCTTGAAGCCCTCGAGCAGCTCCGACCCGGAGCGGGCGTTCTCGATCGAGATTACATCGGCGTCCATCTTCTCGATTACCCGAATCACGTCGTTGAACTCGCTGTAGCACATGTGCGTGTGGATCTGGGTCGCGTCCGATACCCCCGCGGTGGCGAGTCGAAACGCATTCACGGCCCACTCGAGGTACGCCGGCCACTCGGCGCGCCGCAACGGCAGCCCCTCCCGCAGCGCGGGTTCGTCGATCTGGATGACGCGGATCCCCGCTGCCTCCAGGTCCTTCACCTCGTCGCGGATGGCCAGGGCGAGCTGTTTCGTGGTTTCGGAACGCGGCTGGTCGTCGCGCACGAACGACCACTGGAGGATGGTCACCGGGCCGGTGAGCATGCCCTTCACCGGACGCGCCGTCTTCGACTGCGCGAACGTGCTCCAGCGCACCGTCATCGGCTTGGGCCGGGACACGTCGCCGAAGATGATCGGCGGCTTGACGTAGCGCGTGCCGTACGACTGCACCCAACCGTTCTCCGTGAACGCGAAGCCCTCGAGCTGCTCGCCGAAGTATTCCACCATGTCGTTGCGCTCGAACTCGCCATGCACCAGCACATCGAGCCCCAGCTCCTCCTGGAGCCTGAGCGTGCGGGTGATCTGCTCCGCGATGAAGGCGTCGTACTCCCCGGCCGCGAGCTTGCCGTCGTGCAGCTGCTTGCGTGCGGCCCGCACCTCGGCCGTCTGCGGGAACGACCCGATGGTCGTGGTGGGGAAGAGCGGCAAGCGCAGCTGCTTGCGACGCCGCTCCCCGAACGGCGCGGCGCGGCGCATGTCGTGCTCGGTCACGCCGCGCGCCCGCTGTTTCACCGCCGGGTTGTGGATGCGCCTCGAGGCGCGCCGACCCGCCAGCGCTCGCGCGTTCGCTTCGAGCGCCGTGGCCACCGCATCGCGCCCGTCGCGCAGGCCGCGCGCCAACGTCGCCACCTCGGCGAGCTTCTGCTTCGCGAATGCCAGCCATCCTTTGAGCTCGCTGTCGAGCCGGCGCTCGAGATCCAGGTCGATCGGCACGTGCAGCAGCGAACACGACGGCGCCACCCACAACTGCGCGGCCCCGGCGCGCTCCAGCGCGTCTTCGAGCTGGCGCAACGCCGCTGTAAGATCGGCCTTCCAGATGTTGCGGCCGTCGATCACGCCCAGCGACAGCACCTTCCCTTCCCGCCCCCCACCCACCGGCCAGGCCTGGAGCCGGGGCGCCAGGCGCTCCCCCGGGCGCACGGCGTCCACGTGCACGCCCCCGACCGGCAGCTCCAGCACGGTGCTCAGGTTGTCGTCGAGCGGACCGAAATACGTCGCGACCAGCAGCTTCACCTTAGGCGCCTGCTCCGCCAGGAAGCCGTACGCCCGTACGAACGCCGCCCGCTCGGCCGGCGTGCGGTCGAGGCTCAGACACGGCTCATCCATCTGCACCCAGGTCGCGCCCGCCGCGCCCAGGCGATTCAGTGTCTCGGCGTACACGGGCAAGAGGGCGTCGAGCAGCGACAGGCGATCGAACCGCGCGGTCCGTGTCTTCCCCAGCAGCAGGAACGTCACGGGTCCGATCAGCACCGGCTTCGTCTGAATCCCCAGGGCCTTCGCCTCGAGGAACTCGTCCACCGGCTTCGAGGACGACAGCCGGAACGCCTGGCCCGGCTCGAACTCCGGCACGATGTAGTGGTAGTTGGTGTCGAACCACTTGGTCATTTCCATCGCGGTGACGTCGCGCCCGCCGGACTGGACCCCACGCGCCATCGCGAAGTAGGTGTCCAGATCCACCGGCCCCCCCGCCCAGCCGTAGCGCTTGGGCACGGCGCCCACGAGGGCGCACGCGTCCAGCACACGGTCGTAATACGAGAAGTCGTTCGACGGGATCAGGTCGATGCCGACGTCGCGCTGCAGGCGCCAATGGCGTTCGCGCAGCGCCGCGCCCTGCTTGAGCAGATCTGCCTGCGAGACCTTACCGCTCCAGTAGCCCTCGGTGGCGCGCTTCAGCTCGCGGCCGGCGCCGAGGTGAGGGAAGCCGAGATTGTGAGAGATGGGCATAGGCAGTGGAATCTACCTATGCCCGGGCCCTCAAGTAACGCTCACGGCTTGTGCGGGTTGGGCGGCTTGCGCTGCCCGGGTGGGACCCAATCGGTGGCGCGGCCCGGCGGCGAGCCACCGCCGGCCCGGCCTAGCCCTCCGGCCGCCTGGGCCGGTGTCGCGCCGCGCTCGACCCCAGCCAGGACCTGGCCCGGCAACGCGACGAGGTCGGCCGGATCACGGCCCGCAGCGATCATCCCCTCGAGCAACCCCACCGCCTGCTGCGGGGGGACGCCGATGGCGGCCAGGGTGGCGGCCACCCGCAGCGTGAGCGCTGGCTCATAGGGGGCGTGGCTCGCCAGCACCAGGTCGCGCACCTGGCCCGCATCGAGCCCGGCTCCGAGTGCCTCAGCCCCCCCCTCCACGAGATCCGCGCTCGGCGCGGGCTGGCCCTTTGCCCGCAGCGCGTCCTGGGCCTCACTCAGGCGGCGGGCAAGGGTACGCACGGCGGCCGTGATCCGGTCGGCGGGCACGCCCTTCGCCCCTCCTTCAATGGCCTTCTGGATCAGCGGCTCGACGGGAAGTCCGCGTCGCGCGGCGTCCGCGGCCACCGCCACGACCGCGCGCTGCACGTCGGGCGACACGCGGCCAGCGAGCCGGGCGGCAGGGTCCTGCGCCGCGAGGCCGCGCAGTGAGGCCACACCCACGACCGCCGTGACAGCGAGGCGGACGGCGCTCACAGGGTGCGCGCCCCCCGCGCCGTCACAGCGACAACACTGTTCCGGCGACCGAACCCATCGTCCACGGCAGGGGCCGACGGATCCACCACCCAGCGCGCGCCGTCGACCACGAACGCGTATTGATGCTGCCCCACGGGAAGCGCGAGCGTGGTACTCCACACGCCACTCGAGCCCGCCGGCACCAGGGGCGCGGCCGCGCGATCCCACTGGTTGAACGTGCCCGCGACGGCGACTTCATGCGCGCCCGGAGCGTACAGGACGAACCGCACGAACACGGAGTCGCGTGCCGACGCCCGCGGACCATTCGTCGGTGCGGGAGCTCGCGTGAGCAGCAGCGCCACGCTCGCCGCGGCGGCGAGCGCCCCGGCCCATGCGGCCCACGGGCGAACGCGCAGCCGCAGCTGCACGTCGCGCGGCGCGTTGAGCCACCGCCAGGCGCGGCGCCCCGGGGACGCAGCATGCCGACGCACGATCGCCATGACACGCTCATCGAGGTCGGGACGCAGAGAGACGGGCGCGCGGTCGACCGCACCGATCAGGCGCAGGGCTTCCGCGCCCTCCGCCCGCAGCTCCGCGGGCAGTTGGTCGAGCGCCACTTCACCGTCCAGCATCCGCTTGACGAGAGGCTGGAAGTCCGCACGGGTCATAGATGCTCCTTCATCAGCTCACGCAACCGGTCATACGCGCGGTGCATCCGCATCTTGAGCGACGCCACTGTCGCACCGGTCAAACCGGCGATCTCATCGTACGCCAATCCTTCTACGTGCTTCAGTACGAACACTTCACGCTGTTCCGGCGTCAGCTGGCCGAGCGACCGATCGAGGGCCCGGAGCCGCTCCGTAGTCTCGAACGTGCCGTCCGGCCGTTCCGACACGGCAATCGCTTCGTCGCGCGCGTCGAGCGGTCGTCCTTCTCGCTGCCGCTTGCGCCGTTCCGCAAAGCAGCGGTTGCGGAGAATCAGGAACAGCCACCCCGCAAACTTGTCCGGCTCGCGGCAATCCGCCAGGCGATCGAACGCCCGCACCAGCGCATCCTGCACCGCGTCTTCGGCGGCGTCGCGCGAGCCCAGCATGCGCGCCGCGTAGCGGGCATAGCGGTCACGATACCGGCTCACCAGCACCGCGTACCGTTCCACCTCACCGCTCAGCACCGCCTGCACCACCTCGCCGTCCGTGCCGTCGCCCGCGGAACCCACCCGTCGCCCTCGCTGCCGCTGGTAGTGCAGGTCATGCTAGAAGCCGTCTGCGCCGCGGGCAACCGGCCCGTCGTAAAGAGTCGCAACCGGCAACCTTGGTAACGCCCTGGCCCGTAGCGAGTTGCACCAGAGCGCGTTACCTCAAGGCGCCCCGCACACTCTTAAATGCGACCGGGGAAGGCCGGGAGCCATGACGCAAGACACAGCCAGGTGGGCAGATACGCCCTTGGTGCATGGCTGGCGGGCGGCAGCGTAGGCGCCCGAACGCGTTGGTCTTCGCCTGGTTGAGAAAGGTCGCCCGCATCCGGGCCCGTGCGGCCCTGCAGTCTCGGGAATGTCCGGCGCGATCGGAGACCAGGATTCAAAGGGAGGTTGCATGATCAGCAAGCTTTTCAGTGTGATGGCCGTGGTCGTCGTCCCGACTATCGTAGCCGCGCAGACACCGCAGATTCCCAATGAGCACGCCTCGGACCAGGGCAAGGCCATGGTCGCGCTGCATTCGCAGGGTGCCAAGCATCGGGCGACGCATCGCCGGGGCGATGTGGTGGTAGCCCCCGATGCGACTCGCAACCCCAATGCCGCCACCCCGGCCACGCGGGCCACCCCGGCTACGCGGGCGACCCCGGCCGTACCGGGGAACGGCGGTCCGGCCACGCCGGCGATCCCTGCCAAGCCGGCCACACCGGCAACGCCGGGGCAGCCAGCCAATAAGGGCGGTCAGTCGGGGAACCATCGGCCGTAACGGCGCATAGCATTCCCGCACACGCGTAGGGGCGCGGTAATCCGCGCCCCTACGCTTTTTTTCCATACCGTTCCCTCTGCGGAGGCTCCGCGTAGCTTTGCACCCGTGAGGCGAACGAGTGTGGGAGCGCTGGTGATCGCCGCGCTCATCCTTCCGCGTCCGGTCACCGCTCAGACCGAAGGGTCGGTCGGCGCGGGCGTCGGAACGGTCCGATTCCCCGGCGGCACGAGCTTCGGCTCTGCCGTCTTGTCCCCCACCGTTCGTTTCAGCTCCGCGACAGTCGCCGCTGACGCCTTTGGCTCTTTGGCCTCCCTCCCCGGGTCTGTGTGGTCGAGTCAGGCGCGGGCGAGCGTATGGGCAACGACCCCGCCGCTCTCCAGCAGGCTGCGGCTGGCCGGCGAAGCGACGCTCCTCGGTTCGTCGCTCAGCGGGGGCGGTGGCTCGCCCGGGGCGGCGCACGGGCTCGCCGAGCTGGTGTGGGCGGGCGCGGACCTCTGGGGGATCGGTCTTGGAGCGGGGCCGTCCACCGGCATGGTGTCGGGAGAGCAG
>CBFHAJ010000147.1:0-9181 GCA_965653495.1 uncultured bacterium
GCTCGATCAGCGAGCGATCGCCGTCGGGATCGAGGGGCGCGTCGAGGCGCACGTCACCCGTGTTGAGGGCGGCGAGCGACTGCACGACCTCGAGCGACAGCTTGGTCGCGTCGGAGATCTCCTCGGGCGTCGGCTCGCGCCGCAGCGTCTGCCGCAGGTACTCCGCCGTGCGCACGATGCGCGACAGGTCGGCCGTGCGGTTCAACGGCACGCGCACGGTGCGCCCCTGCCGAGCCAGGGCGGCGAGGATCGCCTGCCGGATCCACCATACGGCGTAGGAGATGAACTTCACGCCCTGGTCCGGGTCGAACTTGCGGGCGGCCGTGAGCAGCCCGACGTTGCCCTCGCCGATGAGATCGGTGAGCGGCAGACCCCGGTTCTGATACTTCTTCGCCACCGAGATGACGAAGCGCAGGTTGCGCTTCACCAGCTCCTGCATCGACTCCTGGTCGCCGGAGCGAACCTTGCGGGCGAGCGCGATCTCCTCCTTCTGCGTCAGCAGCGGAGTCTTGGACACCTCGTGGAGGTACTGGTCCAGGATGTCGCGCTCGTGCTCGTGGGTGCCGAGACCCGCGAGCAGACCCCGGCGCCGCCCGCGCTTTTGGGCGGGCTTCGCCTTCGGCTGGGGCGCCGCCACGGCGGTCGCCGCCGCCCGCGGCTTGGCCCGGGCGGGCGAGGCAGTTTTCTTGCGTCGGCTCTGCTTGCGCATGGCTATTGGGGCTCGGGACTCGCCTGTGATACCGGCAACAGGCGGAAAAGTTCATTTTTGGGCATGAAATCGCTTGACACCGCCAGAACGTCCCGATAAGATGCCGTGTTCCCGCCGGAACGCGTTTTGCCGGGCCCAATATACGGGGGGCGTAGCTCAGTTGGGAGAGCGCGTGAATGGCATTCACGAGGTCAGGGGTTCGATCCCCCTCGCCTCCACTGAGACTGACTAGACGGGCAGGCGGGTAGACGGGTAGTGGTTTCTAGGCTAGAGTTGGCAGTAGTGAAAAACGGGAGCATCGAGACTTCGGGATGCACCCCCATCCGTCTAGCCGTCTCGACGTCTACCCGTCTAGCGTTTCGCGGGAATAGCTCAGTTGGTAGAGCACAACCTTGCCAAGGTTGGGGTCGCGGGTTCGAGTCCCGTTTCCCGCTCTGCAAGGGCGGACTGACGGACAGGCGGACTGGCGGACAGAGGATGGCGTGAACACGATGCGACGGTCCGACTGTCCGGCCGTCCGACGGTCCCACCGACAAACGACGCGGGGTGGAGCAGTCTGGTAGCTCGCCGGGCTCATAACCCGGAGGTCGTGGGTTCAAATCCCACCCCCGCTACTACTAGACGGGTAGACGGCCAGGCGGGTAGACGGATAGGGTCGGACCTCAAACATCACCCCTACCCGTCTACCCGTCTCAGCGTCTACCCGTCTAGTCGTTCGGGCGGTTAGCTCAGTTGGTTAGAGCGCCACGTTGACATCGTGGAGGTCACTAGTTCGAGTCTAGTACCGCCCACTCGCGCCCATAGCTCAACTGGATAGAGCGCTTGACTACGGATCAAGAGGCTGGGGGTTCGAGTCCTCCTGGGCGCATTAGGCTTACGCGATTTCGTAGCAGGTTGTCCCCCCGTTTGTCGCGTATTGTTTTGACACACTGACAGCAGGACGCGAAGCCTCGTCTCGACCAATTGAGCGCGGCCGGCACCTCAAACGCGATTCGTTAGGCCGCATGCACACTTGCCACGCGTGGCAGAGTGTGCATATTGGCCGAGCTGAGCCGGCATGCACTACCAGCTCCAGTTGGTGTCGGCAGGTTTCGCGTCACAGTTGGGGATCGACGGTGACTCGCTCTGAGTTCCTGAATGCGTTGTCCAAAGTGCTCGACGAGGCGCTGGAAGCTGATCATGCCGACTTCGGCAATATTCAGCGCCTGGTCCCCGGTCGTAACGTGCTCGAGATCGTCGTGCAACGGGGGTTCTCCGAGTCCTTTCTGCAGTTTTTCAAGTTTGTTTCCAGCGAGGATGATAGTGCCTGCGGTCGCGCCATACGGTTGAAGCAGCGAGTCGCTATCACGGATATCCTTGAGGACCCGTGGTACGGACCGTACGTGGGAGCCGCAACAGAGGCTGGATACCGTGCTGTCCAGTCGACGCCGATCGTTGGCCCATCGGGCGAATTGCTCGGAGTGGTATCGACCCACTTCCGCTCGATACACCAATTCTCGCGAAACGCGGCGCTGGCGCTCGACGCTTGCGTTGCAAAAGCAGCCTCGATCATGCTTGAATACGATCGGGAAGGGTCTTACGGCCCGAACACAGCCGTCGGTACCGCCACGCGGCGGGCGCCCCGTTCATCCTGACGTGGGCGAAGGGGAGTTGCGAAAAACCACCACCATAGCGCGATCGGGGATGAACATCGGCCGGTGACCGCGTGGGGGCGGGCAGTCCCCGGATCCCCAAACCTCGTCTAACATCCCGTCAAAGCGTCCGCGAGAGCTTGGCGCAGCTGAAGGTTTAGGTCCGCGCAGCGGGCTACCTGACGGTGAACGTGACCGTGTCCGCGACGAGCGGGTTGAGCGGAATATGGCGCCAATCCGCCAACACGGCGATCACCCGATGTTGGCCGGGCTTGAGTGAGTCCAGCACGAACTCGGACTGCCCCCGTCCCAGGTGAATGATGCCGGGGCTGCCGATGGGAATCGTATCGGTCATCCACGTCAAGTTGTGATCCACGAACAGATGATGATGTGCCGTGCCCGGTTGCTCGACGCTCGCGGGGACGATCCGCACTCCCGTCGCCTGGAGCTTGATGGTCACGGGCGGTGTCACCGTGGCCCCGTTGGTGGGCGACGTGATCTTTACCGTCACCTTCCCCTTGGCCTGGGCCGCCGCGTCCAGCGGCAACAGGGCACCTACGGCTAATGCCAGCATGATCGCTCGATTGCGGGTGTTCACTGGTTGCCTCCTCCAGAAGGCCGCCTAGTGCGGTCGGTTGGAATTCATCATCTGACCGTGCTGTTGCATCCACGCCCGCATCGAGTCGGCCCACACTCGCATCTTGGTGCGCTGCGCTTCGGTCAAGAGCGCTCGAGCCTGAACTGCCGCCGCGAGCATCGCCCAGTGAGCTCTCCCCATCGCGCCGTGCGTCGCCTGGAAATGCGCCTTGAGCGCCGTGGTGTCCGGCATCGCGGAACTGGCCGCTTGCTCCAGCTCCTTCACGTGGGTCCGCGCTTCGGCCATGGCAGCATCTTGAGCAGTCTTCGCGCGGTCTCGTACGGCCCCGAGTTGGGCGACTTGCTGGGACGTCAGGTCCAAGGCCTCCCTGCGGCTCAGCAGGTGCTGCGGGGCAAACAGCATCATGTGCATCATCGCGGGCGCCATTTCTTCCATCATGGAGCCGTCCATCATCATGCCTGACATGGGACCAGGTCCCATCGGCGGATGACGCGTGCTGTCGGGCTTTGCCGGCTGCTGCGCGATGAGCGGGGCCGTGAATACCACTGCCGCCAAAATCCTGCTGATCATCGATCACCCTCCTCTTCTTCTCAGATACGATCCCCCCGGCGGGGCTTTGGCGCCACCGGGGGGATGCGCACGCCGTCGTGGCGGCTTACTTCAGCGCCTTCTGCGGCGTGACCTCCACCTTGATCAGGTGGGGCTTCGCGGCTTCGACCTTCGGCAGCGTGATCGTCAGCACGCCGTTGTCGTACGCCGCCTTGATCTTCTCGGGCTGGACCGTCGCGGGCAGCGTGAAGGTGCGCTCGAACGCGCCGTACGTGCGCTCATAGCGATGCACCTTCTCAGCCTTCTCCTCGGCCACCTGCTCCTTCGTGCCCTTGATGGTGAGCAGGTTGCCCTCCACGAAGATCTTCACCTCTTCCGGCTTTACGCCGGGCAGCTCGGCCACGAGACGGATGTAATCGGTCTCCTCGAAGATGTCGACGAGGGGCAGCCAGGCAGCTGTCGTGGTCTCGCCCACCTTCCAATCGAACGCCGGGAACGGCTCATTGAAGATCCGCCCCATCCGGCGCTCGAGCTGATACAGGAGATCGAGCATCGGGTCCCGCACTGGCTTCGCGATCCCGAACATATCCTTTCACCTCCTCTATAGGTCCGCGGTATAGTAGCGACGGACGCATGAGAGAGCCGTGAAGGGGCCGTGAGGATTTGAAACGGCTGTCTTCAGAGTTGCAGCGGGCACCCGATCGTTCACGTAACATCTGGGTGTGAGCTCCAAAGGGTCGGGGTGGGCACGCGTGATCCTGTTCAGCCTCGCGCTCTCAGGCCCGTTGCGGGCTCAAGGGACGCTGTCCGGCACCGTGACGGCACCATTCGGGACGGCCGTCCCCAACGCCAAGGTCTCGCTCACGCGGGTTCCGGCTGGCCCCACGACGGAAACGCAGACCGATTCGAGCGGCGCTTACAAAGTGCCCGACCTCGTGCCCGGCGATTACGAGCTGTCCGTCACGGTGGACGGTTACAGCCCGACCACTGTGACTGTGACGATGGTCGCGGGCGCGAACCAAACTCAGGATGTGCACCTGCGACCGCCGCTGTCGCTGGAGGACCTCGGTTTCTCGGCGGCTCAGACGCAAGGGAGCGCCGAGGCGCAGGCGAGACTCGACAAGCGCTCACACATGTTGAAGCTGCATCAGCGGCTCGGTTTGCTCACGACGATCCCGTTGGCGGCGACGGTCATCACGGGCACCTTCGCGGGAGGACGGGCAACGCATACCACCACCCGCGATGTGCACGCCGTGCTGGGCCCGCTCACGGCCGGCCTCTATTTCACGAGCGCCTCCTTCGCCATCTTGGCGCCCAAGATCCCGGGGACACGCGTGCACGGCCCCATCCGCCTTCACAAGGCTCTGGCATGGATTCATGGCCCCGGGATGATCCTCACCCCGGTGTTGGGGGCGATGGCGTACGCGCAACGGAGTCAGGGAGAGCGGGTGCATGGCATCGCGAGTGCGCATTCGGTCGTCGCGGTGGTCACCGCCGCAGCGTACGGCGTCTCGATCCTGTCCGTGTCACTCAAGTTCTGACTGACAGATGACCTCCCTACTGCTCTCGGTCTTGACGCTCACCCAAGCGCCCAGCCAATGGGTGCTCGACTCATCCACGCTCAGGTATCACGTGTCTCATCCGCTGCATCAGGTAGACGGTGTGAGCCACGCGGCGCGAGGAAAAGGGGTGTGTCAAGCCCGACGCTGTGAGTTTCTGATCGCCGTGCCAATCAAGTCCTTCGATTCCGGGGACAGCAATCGCGACCTGCACATGCTGCAGACCACGCGCGGCGGGCAGTTTCCGATGGTCACGGTGCGGACGGAATTGCCGGAAGGAGCCGAGCGCTCAGACACGGTCTACGCGGATCTGGAGATCGAATTTGCCGGTCAGACCGCGCATTACGCGCGGGTGCCATTGCACGTGGTAATGAACGGAGACGAAGCACGGGTATCGGGAACGATTCCGGCGACGATCTCCGACTTCAAGATCGATCCGCCGACGCTGCTCACTATTCCCATCAAGAATGAAATCCCGGTCTACATGGAGTCTACCTGGCAACGGGAGAAGTGACGGAACCCGTCACTGCGTGGGAATAGCCGTCCCGTGGCACGCGGTGCACATCTGGGGGTTCTTTTTGATCTCCCGAGCTGCATCGAAACCGGGTCCGTGCGGGTTGATGTGCCGGCCGCCCAACGCCGAATGACAGGTGAGGCAGTCCTTCTCCACGTGACACCCGACGCAGGTCTCGAGGCTCTGGCGAGCGGCTTGGCCGTGCCCGGCGCTGAAGAAAATGTTGAAGTCGTGGTAGCCGGCCCGCAGTTGCCCGCCCTTGCTGACGAGCCCCGCCGATGCATGACACGTGGTGCAGAAGCCGGCGATATTGTGGCAATTACTGCAATCGGTTTGTCGGCTATACGCCGCTGCTGGATGGCGCGCCAGGAACCCGCGGGGATGATAGCCCGCGGCTCGCGCGGCGTCGGGGCGGTGGCACTCGAGGCAGTCCGATCGAGCGTGACAGCCCGCACACGTGGCCGCCGCGGCGGACGCGGCAGCGGCATGGCGCTCCGCGTAGTGCGTCCCATGGGAGGGCGGCCGGCGGCGTGTCACGACCGCTCCGATGCCGCGCCCCGGTCCGGCGGCCGGCAGCCGGGCGGCGACACGGGTCGTGGCCGAATGGCAGGTCAAACAGCTCTCGCGCGTGTGACAGGCGCTGCACTGCTCCGGCGCCGGCCTGGCGGTCGCGCCGTGGCCCATGAGGAAAGCCGGATCGACATGGCTTGCCGGGGGGCGGAGCGTCGCGTGGATGGCGAGTGAGCGAGCGTCTGGGACGAGCGCCTGGATCGCCGGCCGCTCCGGGGCATCGACGTGGCACTGCAGGCAGAAATCCCGCGCGTGACACGTGGCGCAATTCGCTCCCTTGACCTGCGAGGCGCGACCGTGGCCCGGCGCCTCCACGTAATCCGGCTGGTCGTGCGACGGCGGCTTTTGGAACGCGGCCACATCCTTGACGGTGAGCCGCTCCGCGCGCGCGAGCGGCAGGTGACAGGTCGCGCATGCGGTATCGGGCGCCGCGAGGTGTGCCGTGCGCACGCCGTGGCAGTCGAGACACCGGGCAGCTTGCGGCGCTTCCGCCGTCATCCACGAAGCTCCCAGCGTCGCGTGACACACGGTGCAGCCGACCGGCTTGTCGCGCACCGCCGTCGAATGCTTCACATGATCGAACCGCAGGTTGGTGGCCATCGCCTCGCGGGGTGGCTGCCACGTGACGCGCTTCTGAATGGTGCCGTCGTGGCAGGCGGCGCAGGAAATCGGGTCGGGCCACAGCGCGGCGCCGGACGTCGTGGCCCCGGCGTGACACGCCGTGCAGGTCGCGAACACCTTGCTGTGCTTCTGGTGGTCGAAACCCTGTCGCTCCTGGCCCGTGAGCCGTGCGGTCGAGAGCGCCAGGCCGAGAACCAGGAGCAGTCCGCTCCGCAACATTACGGCGAGCCTCGTTCTGGCATCGCGCCCACTGCGGGAGGAAGTCCGCCACGATCGGCACTCCCACCGCCGAAGAACAAGACGACCCGGCCGCTGACCCGGAGCTGGTCCCAGCTGAACGCTCCGGCATCGGGACGCTTGCGATCCTCGGCGTACCGGCTGGCCTCGAGCTGGATCCGCATCCGCGACATGGGGCGGTAGTCGGCCGTGAGCCCGAACAGATCGAGCGAGGCTTCGTCGAAGCGAAACTCGAGCGGTCGATCGAGGGTGGCGCCATGGGCCGTAATCGACAGCTGGTCCGTAGCCGCGTACGTAATGCCACCCTCGAAACCACGTGAGGAGGCCCCCGGACCGAACTCCGCGCGGTACCCACCGTCCACGACCAGCGCCTGCGTGAGCGTGTAGGTCGCGCTCCACGAGAACCTCCAGCCGGAGCTCTCGACGCTCACGAGCGGCGTGGCGGTTTCGCTGTTCGCGTAGCGGTAATGCCCGCCTTGGGTGCGGACTTGCAGCCGCGCGATCGGCTTGAACGTGACCGACCCATCGAACGCAGTGTACGGCACGGGGCTGAACGCGCCCCAGATCGTCCAGAGATCGAAGTGCGGTCGGTAGCGGCGCACACCCGCGCTGGCGCTTAGCCAACCCGTGGGCACCGAGTACGCCACTTGCGCCTCGGCGTTTCCCCACCAGCCCTGGGCGATGTCGTAATCGGCTCCTCCCGTGAGCGTGACGCCCCGATGCGGGCGGACGACCGCGTCTACGCCCGCCCGCTCGGACACGAAGTAGTCCGTGCTCGGGTCCACCTCGCGCTGGTAGATCGCGCGGAGATCGAAGCGAGACGTGGTCCACGATCCTCCCGCTCCGGCGAGGATCGTGCGCTCGGGTGGCCGGAACTCGTCGAGCGGGTTCAGCTCCGGACTCGTCACCGGCAGGGTTGAACCCTGCCAGAGCCCCCATCCCGCATAGCCGCTGACTTCGAGGCCCCGGCGCGCGTCGCGGAGCGCGAGGCGGGCGCCGTCGATGCCGGTGAAGCCGAGTCGGCTCTCTACAGTTTGGCGGCCGAGCTGGGCGGTCCAGCGTTCAGCGGCGTACTGGGCGTAGCCCTCGATGAGCTGCACATGGGACGTCGTCCCCGCCCAGTTATCGCCGGAGCTCAGATCGCCCACCGCGCGGCCGCTCGCCTTCACCGAGAGCCCAGGCACACCCAGGCCCCACAACGTGAGGTCGGCGGTCGTCGTCACAGGCGCCGCGTGCACGATCCCGCCCGGCCGGTAGAACGTGCAATAGCCGTTCGGGTTGCACGTCACCGCATAGCCGGCGGGACTCACCAACCCACCGTTCGGGCTGTTGACGGTATCTCCCACGGGGATGCTGTCGAACGCCACGCCGCGGTAGGCGACGGCCTGCATCCGCGTGTCCACGCGGAGCCGATAGCCTTGGGAGGCGCCCGGCGCTACAGCGGCCGCGACGAGGAGGGCGCAGAGCGGGCCAGGGCGAGGCGCGGTCACGAGCGGGTCCTGGCTTTCATCAGGAGTGGTCGCAACTGCGCGGGCGTGGCGCCGAAGTGGCAGACGGCGCACTCGCGTGCCGGATAATGGTTGCGCTGCTCGGCGTGACACGTCAGGCAGAGCATGCGATCAGGCACCAGGTGAGCCACGATCGCCGACGCGTGGCATGCGTCGCAGGCGACGTGGGCTTCGGCAGGAGGCGCATGGGCCACCCGCAATTCCGGCGTGTCACCGGCGTGGCACGCCGAGCAGCGCCGCGCGGCCGCGTGATGATCGTCGTGACAGGCGGCGCAGCTCAGCGTCTTCGCATCCGGATCGAGGGACACCGGGGTCGTGTGACACGTGACGCACGCCAGCGCGCGGTGTGGGACGTGCTCGAACCTGGCTACGTGGGCGCGAGCGGGCGCGCCCGCTACGGTGACCGCGGCGGTCACGGACTCCGGCACGGCGAGCTGTGTGGTGGTGTGACATGTGCCGCAGTCGCTCGTCTTGGGCGCCTGGTGATGACAGATCTGGCAGCCACGGGGACGCTGGAAGGTGAGTCGGCTGCGTTGACTCTGCGAGGTGTGACACGTGATGCAGGAGAGGGCTATATGTCTCGTGTGCGGAAAAGTGTCTGCGACCGCTGGCAACTCGCCGCCGGGGGGGAGGGGGGATCCCCCGGTGGCGGATCGTCAAAAAAAGGTCCATGCCTCGTCGGCGG
>CBFHAJ010000148.1:0-9105 GCA_965653495.1 uncultured bacterium
GTCGTGCCGATCATCGGCGAGCACTATATCGCGGGGAAATTCCCCAAAGACCTGATCCCGGGTATGGCCGAGCTGGGCCTGTTCGGGGCCAACCTGCCGGAGGAGTTCGGCTGCGCCGGCCTCAACAACGTGGCGTACGGTTTGATCATGCAGGAGCTCGAGCGGGGGGACTCGGGGATCCGCTCGTTCGCGTCAGTGCAGGGCGCCCTCGTGATGTATCCCATTTACGCCTTCGGCTCGGATGAGCAGAAGCGCCGCTGGCTGCCCGCGATGGCGGCGGGCAAGGTGATCGGCTGCTTCGGCCTCACCGAGCCCGATTACGGCTCAAACCCGGCGGGAATGATCACGGTGGCGAAAGAAATGAAGGACGGCTGGGTGCTGAACGGCGCCAAGATGTGGATCACCAACGGCTCGACCGCGCAGGCGGCGATTGTGTGGGCCAAGACGGGGAAGGTCGACGACGCCGACTCGATTCGCGGGTTCATCGTCCCGACCGACACCAAAGGCTTCTCGGCGAAGGATCAGCACGGCAAGCTGTCGTTGCGGGCCAGCGATACGAGCGAGCTGGTATTACAGGATGTGTGCGTGGCGAAGGATGCGATCCTGCCAAAGTCGGGCGGCCTCAAGTCGCCGCTGTCGTGCCTCACGCAGGCGCGCTACGGCATCGCCTGGGGCGCGGTGGGCGCCGCGATGGCGTGCTACGACGAAGCGGTGAGTTATGCGAAGAACCGCCCGATGTTCGGGAAGCCGATCGGCGGGTTCCAGCTGCAACAGGCGCGGCTCGCCGAAATGCTGACGGAGATCACCAAGGCGCAGCTGCTCTGCCTGCAGCTCGGCCGTCTCAAGGACCAGGGCAAGGCGACCCCGCAGCAGGTGTCGCTCGCCAAACGTAACAATGTCGACATGGCGACCGACGTCGCCCGCGAGACGCGCCGCCTGCTCGGCGCCAACGGCATTCTGGCGGAGTATCAGGCCATGCGTCACCTCGCCAACCTCGAGTCGGTGTACACGTACGAGGGGACCCACGACATTCACACGCTCATCCTTGGCCAAGAGATCACCGGCCTGAATGCGTTCAACTAGTCACAGTGGCAAGCCGACAGAGCATCCTGGTTGTGCTCCTGCTGTCGACTCGATTGGCAGCTCAGACACCCGACACCCTTCCACGCGACACGGCTACCCTTGCACCGGTGGTCGTCAGCGCCACGCGCCTCCCCACTGTCCACGAAGTCGTGCGCGGCCTCACGGGCCGCACCGCGACTCTGCAGGGCTCGGACCTCGATGCCCGCGGTGTACGGACGCTGGCGGACGCGCTCGAGGAGCTCCCCGGCGTCACGACCTCCGATGAGCTCGGCGCCGCGGGCCAGCTGGACGTGACGCTGCGGGGCTTTCAGGTCTCGCCCACGATCGGCCTGCCGCAGGGTGTCACGGTGTACGTCGACGGCGTGCGTGTGAACGAGCCGGACGCGAACGAAGTGAATTTCGATCTGCTGCCGCTCGAAGACGTCGAGCGGGTCGAAGTCACCTATGGCCCCTCCGTCCTGCTCGGCCGGAGCTCGCTCGGTGCGGCGGTGAACCTGGTGACGCGCCGCGGCCGGGGGGGGGGCCCGGGACCGCGCGAATTCGAAGTCTCGGGGGGCAGCTACGGGCGCTACGAGCTCAAGGCGCAGGCCGGCGACCGGCGCGGCGTGTGGGACTATTACGTCGGTGCCCGCTACGAGCACGAGGACGGCTGGCGCCAGGCGACCGGGAGCCGCATCGCCACGTTGTTCGCGAAGCTCGGCCTCACGACGGGCACGTGGAACGCGGCGTTGAGCTATTCCGGCGCCACCAATCGGATTTCCCAGGCGGGTCGCCTTCCCGAGGACATCGTCGGCTCGCGGCCGGACTCGAACTTTACGCCCGGGGACTACTTCGCGCCCCGGGCGCACCTGGTGACCCTCAACGCGCAGCGGTCCTTCGGCGCCACCCAGCTCGCGCTCAATCTGTTCGGCCGGGCGCTCAACACCGAGCAGTTCAACATCAACGCGAGCCCGCCGGACTCGCGCGAGCGCAATCGCGAGCGGATCGGCGGCGGCGCGGCGCAATTGACGGGCGCGGCCCGCGTCGCGGGACGGCGGCTGCGGTGGTTCGCCGGTGTGGACGGGCAATACTCCCACACGGTCGTGGGCCTCTTCGCGGCGTCGCCCGGTGGTCCAGATTCGCTCACCGACTCGGTGCGGGCGAACGAGGTCGATCTTGGCGGCTTCTTCGGAGCGAGCTGGGACGTCGGCCCCGCGCTGGCGGCGACGCTGGTGGGGCGCTTCGACTACGTGCGGTTGCCGTACGAAGATCTCCTGGACCCGAGCCAGAACGGCCGCAACGTGTTCCGGCGCTTGAGCCCGCGGGCCGCGCTGTCGTGGACGCCGGCCGCGAATCACGAGGTGTACGCGTCGCTCAGCCGGGGATTTCGCACGCCGGCGCTGGTGGAGATCGCGTGCAGTGACCCGACGGCGGCCTGCCCACTGCCGTTCGCGCTCGGCCCCGATCCGGCGCTCCGTCCGGTGGTCGCCACGACCTACGAGCTTGGCTGGCGCTCGCAGCCGCCGCGCCCGGGGGGGGGCCTGTCGGCCAGCGCCGACGCGTACCGCACCGACGTCCGCGACGACATCTTCTTCGTTGCGCCGACTGCAACGACGGGATACTTCCAGAACATCGGCGCGACGCGCCGGGCCGGCGTGGAGGCGTCGCTGCAATGGGGTTCAGCGCGAGGCGCCCGCGCGTACGCGAACTACGGCTACACGGCGGCCACCTTCGAGACATCTGCCGTCCTCAGCACCGGCCGGCCGCCCGGGAACGAAACGGTGAGGCCCGGTGATCGCTTGCCGATGGTGCCGTCGCATCGCGTCAATGCCGGCGTGACGGTGCCCCTGTCGGGCGACGTGCGCCTTCGGCTGGACGCGCGTTACGTCGGCCCACAGTACTTGCGCGGGGACGAGCAGAATGTGGAGGCGCGGCTGCCCGACTACGCCGTGGCCGACGCAGCGTTGGCGGCGGAGCTGGGCCGCTACGAGCTGCGCGTCATGGTGCCCAACATGTTCGATCACGCCTACGTGACGTTCGGCACGTTTGCCGTCAATCCTACTTTGCCTGGTGCGCCGGTGCAGCGATTTGTGACGCCAGGGATGCCGCGGCATCTGCTGGTGAGCGTCAGTGCGGATTTCTAGAAGTTCTCCGTCATCCGTCATCAGTAGGCGTTGCCCGTTGCCAGGATTCGGCCCTCGGGTTTCCTTTCCTGCGCCTTTCCGGACAACGGATAACGGTGGACGGATAACGACATGAAAATCGCCGTCTGCATCAAACGCGTCCCGGACTCCGAAACCCGCGTCAAAATCTCCTCCGACGGCAAATCGCTCGACGAGGCGGGCGTGAAATTCATTCTCAATCCGTACGACGAGTTCGCGGTCGAAGAAGCGCTCAAGCGCAAAGAGCAGGCGGGGAGCGGGGAAGTGGTCGTGATCGCCCTCGGGCCCGCGGCCGCGCAGGAGACCATCCGCACGGCACTCGCGATGGGGGCGGACCGCGGCGTGCTGCTGCAGGCGGATCGGATCCCCCCCGACGGCCTCGAGGTCGCGAAGGTGCTCGCCGCCGAGCTCAAGGGCGGGGGGAGCGGCGGCTACGATCTGATCCTGTTCGGCAAGATGGCGATCGACGACTACAACCATCAAGTCGGGCCCATGGTGGCCGAGCTGCTGGAGCTGCCGTGCGTCACCACCGTCGCTCATTTGGAGATCACCGGGGCTCGTGGCGTGGCCGAGCGGGAGGTCGAAGGCGGCGTCGAGGTCGTCGAGTTTCCCCTCCCGGCGGTGCTGACGACCGACAAGGGCTTGAATGAGCCGCGCTATCCGGCGCTGAAGGGCATTATGGCGGCGAAGAAGAAGCCGCTCGAGGTGAAGCCCGTGTCGCTCGGCGGGGGGGGCGGGGGGGGGCTCGAGATCATCGCGCTGACGCCGCCGCCCGACCGCAAGAACGGCAAGATCGTGGGGGAGGGCGCCGGAGCGGTGGCGGAGCTGGTGCGGCTGCTGCGCGAGGAGGCGAAGGTTCTGTGAGCGCGTCGGTGCTGGCGGTCTTGGAGCAGCGTGACGCGGTGCTGCGCAAAGTATCCCATGAAGTAGTGACCGGGGCCCGGCGTCTCGCCGACGCGCTCGGCAACGGCACGGTAGACGGTCTGGTGCTGGCAGCCGGCCCGGTGCGGGGCGCCGATCAGCTCGGCCGGCTCGGTGCGGACAAGGTGATCACGCTGACGAGTCCAACGTTCGCGAGCTACGCGCCGGAAGGCTTGACGCGCGCGGTCGCCGACCGCGCGAAGAGCGGTGGCTACACCGCCGTGCTGTTCGCCGCGAGTGCCAGCGGCCGGGATCTCGCTCCCCGTGTAGCGGCGCGCCTCGGCGTCCCGCTGGCGCAGGACATCACCGACCTCGCCGTGGAAGGCGGCGCCATCACGACGATTCACCCGGTGTACGCCGGCAAGGCCCTGCTCGGGCTCAAACTCACGGCGCGTCCTGCCCTCCTGTCGCTGCGTCCCAACGTGTTCACGCCGGTCGAGCGGCCCAAAGCGGGTGTAGCGGAAACGTCAGCGGTCAACGCCGAAGCGGGCAGGGTAGTCGTGAGGCAGGTGAAGGCTGCGGTGGCGGGTGCGCTCGACGTCGGCGAAGCGCCGATTGTGGTGTCGGGAGGGCGGGGACTCAAGGAACCCGCCAATTTCAAAGTCCTCGAGGAGCTGGCGGCGGCGTTCGGAGGCCGCGCGGCGGTCGGCGCGTCTCGCGCCGTGGTGGACGCCGGCTGGCGCCCGCACGCCGACCAGGTGGGCCAGACTGGCAAGACGGTGTCGCCGACTCTGTACGTCGCAGTCGGGATCTCGGGCGCGATTCAGCACCTGGCCGGGATGCGGACCTCGAAGGTCATCGTGGCGATCAACAAGGATAAGGACGCGCCGATCTTCAAGGTCGCCGACTATGGAATCGTGGGGGATCTGTTCGAGGTCGTGCCGAAGCTGACCGAGGAGATCAAGAAGCTGCATGGCTAAGGGAGCGGGGAACGGGGAGCAGTTCCTTCCGGCTCAGTTTCAACCTTCGCTGCCGCTCGACAAGCTCCTTTTGCCCATCGGCGCTCCCGGAGCCGGCGACCGGATGGAGCTCGACGTCGTGATCGTCGGCGCGGGGCCGGCGGGGCTGGCGTGTGCGATCGAGCTGGCCCGCTGGGCGCGCGGCGCGGGGCAGGAACTCAACATCGGCGTGCTCGAGAAGGCCGAGGCGCTCGGCGAGCATTCACTGTCCGGGGCCGTGGTGAGCCCACGGGCGCTGCGAGAGCTGTTTCCCGACCTGAGGGACTCCGACTTTCCGTTTCGCGGTCCGGTGGCGCGGGAGAAGGTCTGCCTCCTGACGGAGCGGAGCGCGATCACGCTCCCCACGCCGCCGACGATGCACAACCGCGGGAACTTCGTGGCCTCGCTGTGCGAGATCGTTCGCTGGCTCGGCGCCAAGGCCGAGGAGCTGGGCGTGAGCGTATTCACGGGGTTTCCGGCCGCGAGTTTGCTGGTCGATGGCTCGCGCGTCGCCGGCGTCCGCACCGCGGCGGCGGGCCTCGACCGCGACGGCGGACAGACGGCGAGTTATCAGGCGCCCAACGATATCGTGGCGCCCGTGACGGTGCTCGCCGAAGGCACCCGGGGCATGCTGGCGCAGGCCTATCTCGAGTCGCAGCGCATCGCGGGAGAGAACCCGCAGATCTACGCGCTCGGCGTGAAGGAGATCTGGGAGACCGTCGCGCCGCTCGACACGGTCGTCCATACGTTGGGCTGGCCGCTGCCGCGCGACGCGTTCGGCGGCAGCTTCATGTACCCGCTCGAGCCGCGCCTCGTCGCGCTGGGCCTGGTGGTCGGCCTCGACTACCCCGAGGCCACGCTGGACGTCCACGGGTTGTTCCAGCAGATGAAGCTGCACCCGCTGTTTCGCCGCCAGCTCGAGGGTGGGGAGATGGTGGAGTGGGGTGCGAAGACGATTCCCGAAGGAGGCTATTACTCGATCCCGGCGCGTCGTTCGGGAGACGGGGTCGTGATCCTGGGCGACTCGGCCGGCTTCGTGGACGTGCCTTCGCTCAAGGGCATTCACTACGCGATCCACTCCGGGATGCTGGCGGCACGGGCGATCGCGCCGGCGCTCGTCGCGCGGGATGCTTCGGGGACGCGTCTGGGCGAGTACGATCGGCTGGTGCGCGAGTCCTACATCACGACGGACCTGTATCGCACGCGCAACATGCGGCTCGCGTTCAAGGCGGGCTTCTATGCGGGCGGCATCAAGGCCGGGCTGATGACGCTCACCGGCGGCCGGTTTCCGGGCGGCAGGATCCCGATGGTCAGCGATGCCGACGCCCCTCGCGAGGCGACCCCGGGCTTGCGCCCGGGGTCAGCCATGACGCCTGACGGCAGGCTCACCTTCAGCAAGGTGGACGGTGTCTTCAAGGCCGGCAACGCGACGCGCGATACAATTCCTACGCACCTGGTGGTGGGAAAGGACGTGCCGGCCAGGGTGGCCGCATTCTATGCGACCTTGTGCCCGGCTGGCGTGTACGAAGTCCACGAGGGAACGCTGCGCGTGAACGCTCCGAACTGCGTGGACTGCAAGGCGACGGATGTATTGGGCCCTCGCTGGACGCCGCGCGAAGGTGGGAGCGGTCCCAAGTACAAGAGGATGTGAGCGGGGTAGGAGTCCGCATGGTGTGGCATGTCGTCTTCGTGGTCGCCCTGCTCGCCGCAGGGTGTGACCTCTATCTGCGCATCGGCGCGCTCCGGCGGGAGCGGGCGTACGCCCGCACCGACGACCTGACGCGACTCGAGAATCGGCGGGCGTTTTTCGAACTCGCCGGTCGCGAGTTCGAGCGCGCGCGCCGCTACGGCCATCCGTTCACGCTGGCGTACTTCGACATCGACGACTTTCGTGAGGTGAGCGAGCAGTTCCCGCACCAGGTCGGGGATGAGATTCTGCGACTGGTCGCCGATGCGGCCCGGCGCGCGGTGCGGGGCACCGATGTCCTGGCGCGTCTCGGGGCGGACCAGTTCGCGGTGCTGCTCCCCGAAGCGGGGCCCGATGCGGCGAGCGCGGTCGTCAAGAAGCTCCAGCACGCGCTCCACGAGGTGTGCGCCAGTACGGCACTGCCGCTCACGGTGAGCGGCGGCGTGGTTACCTGCCTGCAGCCGGCCGAGAGTCTGGAAGCCTCCATCAGCGCGGCCGATCGATTGCTGTACGGCGCCAAGGCCGCCGGACGCGACACCTTTTGGACCGAGGTGATCGCGCCGCAGCCGCTGGAGGGCTTTGTGCCCGCGCGGCTGCGGCGGGCCAACCGGCTGCCGCCCGGATTCGACGTGCCCATGCCGCCGCCCGACGAGTCCCGCCGCAGCTAGAGGCCCGCCATCTTGATGCCGTCGATGACGAACTGGACCGCGATGGCGCACAGCACCAATCCCATGAGCCGGGTGAGGATCCGCATCCCCGTCTGACCCAGCCGCCGCTCGACCGCGCCGGCCGCGGCGAGCGTCAAGTACGCCAACACCCCGGTCAGTGCGATCGCGACGTACACGCCCACGGTCGTCACGATGGTCTTGGACGCGCCGGTCAACACCATCACAGTGGATATGGAGCCGGGCCCGGCGAGCATGGGGATGCCGAGCGGCATGATCCCGACGTCTTCCTTTTCGATCCCCTCGGCCTTTTCGACGGGCGTCTCGCGCTGCTGGCTGCGCCGGGCCT
Source organism: uncultured bacterium (assembly GCA_965653495.1). Classification (GTDB taxonomy): domain Bacteria; phylum Gemmatimonadota; class Gemmatimonadetes; order Gemmatimonadales; family GWC2-71-9; genus AG41. Next base: position 7,785 of record CBFHAJ010000148.1, read on the forward strand.
GCACCATATCCAGCGCGTTGAGGCCGATCACCACGCCGCCGGCGATCTTGAACGCGCCGATCGTGATCCCGAACAGCCGGAAGATGAGGCTGCCGCCCAGCGCGAAGGTCGTGAGGGTGAGTGCACAGGTCCAGGCTCCCCGCCGGGCCATGAGCCGCCGCGTCTGCGGCGTGTCGCGCGCCGTGATCGCCAGAAACGTGGGCACGGCGGTCACCGGGTCGACGATGAACAACACCGATGTGAAGACCAGGAACAGGTCCTGGAGGGTCTTCACCATGCGATCACATCGCGACTTGAACGACGCGGTCCTTGCCGGCGCGCTTCGCCTCGTACATCGCCTGGTCGGCGCGGCGTAACAGCTCGTCGCTACCCGCCTCGGTGCCCGTCACGGCCACCACGCCGATGCTGGCCGTGACCGACGGTGTGCCGCGGAATACCGTGCGGATGCCTGCGACGAGCCGGTTCGCGGCGGCCTGGGCGACGGGGCCGTCGGTCTCCGGCATGAGCACGCCGAACTCGTCGCCCCCCAGGCGGCCCACGATGTCCGCCTGCCGCACGGCGCTGCGCATGGCGTCCGCCACCAGCCGGAGCACGGCGTCCCCGGTCGCATGGCCGTGGGCGTCGTTTACCTTCTTGAAGTCGTCCAGATCGAGGTAAATCAGCGCCAGCGGCCGCCCATAACGTCGGTTGCGGCTCAGCTCCTGCGCCAGGCCCGAGGAGAACGCCCGGGCGTTGAACACATTGGTCAGGGGATCGTGCGTGGCGAGGTCCTGCAGCATGGCCTGCGTGCGGCGCAGCTGTGACAGCCCGGCGATGGCCACACCCACGACCGCGAAGTACGCGACCTCGTTGAGCACGCGGTACTGGAGCGACGTGTCGAAGGGCATCTGATCGATTCCCACGCCGAAGCGCAGCAGCGCCGTCGCGAGCGCGAACGAGATGCCCCACCCCAGCCCGTCGTGCCAGGTGGCCAGCAGCACGGGGATGACATACAGGATTCCCAAGCGCAGGTCGGGAGGTGTGCGCACGTTGAGCACGAACACGCCGGCGGCGACCGCGGCCCACAGGAGAAGCCGCAGCGCGCGCCGCCATTGGAAGCGGGCGGCCACCTAGAAGGGTGCCTCGGCGACGTGATGTGGATCGTCGAGCAGCAGGGCCGCCAGCGTGGCTCCGGCCGGCACGCTGGGGCGGTCCTCGGGCACGATCAACAAGGCGTTCGCGCGAGCCATAGACGTGAGGATGCCGGAACCCTGCGGCCCAGTCAAGCGCGCGGTGAGCACGCCCCCGGGGGGGGGGGCGCGCCCCCCCCCCCCGCGCGCGC
>CBFHAJ010000149.1:0-8986 GCA_965653495.1 uncultured bacterium
AACCCCCCACTGAGGATTTGCCCGGATGCAGCTCGTGCGCGCCATACTGGTCGTCGCGCTCGCTTACGCCCTCCCGCTCCGCGCCCAGACCATCCCACCGACCGCGTACGGCGCCCTGCGCTGGCGGCTCATCGGCCCGCACCGCGGCGGCCGCGTGCTCGCGGTGGCGGGCGTCCCCGGTGATCCCGCCGCATTCTACTTCGGAGCTGTGGACGGCGGCGTGTGGCGGACGAGAAATGCAGGCGTCACGTGGGAGCCACTGTTCGACGATCAACCGATCGCCTCGATCGGCGACCTCGCGCTCGCGCCCTCCGACCCGAACGTGATCTACGTGGGAACGGGCGAGGCGGCGATCCGCTCGGACATCACGTATGGGGCCGGCGTCTACAAATCGACTGACGGCGGCGCACATTGGCGCTTCACGGGCCTCGCCGACACGCGCCACATCGGGCGCGTGCTGGTCGATCGGCGCAATCCCGACATCGTACTGGTCGCCGCGCTGGGACACGCGTACGGCCCGAACCCCGAGCGCGGCGTGTTCCGGTCGACCGACGGTGGCCGCGGGTGGACCAAGGTGCTGTACATGGGTCCCGACGTCGGTGCCATCGACCTGGCCGCGGATCCGTCCCATCCCCAGATCGTCTACGCCGCGCTGTATCAAGCGCGCCGCACGCCCTGGGAGCAGTACCCGCCGGACGAGGGACCGGGGAGCGGCGTGTACAAGTCCTCCGACGGTGGCAACACCTGGACGCCGTTGACCGGGCACGGTTTGCCCGCGGGGCCGCTGGGCCGTATCGGGCTCGCGGTGGGACAGGACGGCCGGGTGTACGCGTTGATCGGTGCGAAAACCGGCGAGGGGCTGTACCGCTCCGACGACCGCGGCGCGACCTGGCGGCTCGCGGGGAACGACCCCAGGCTCACGAACCGCAACTGGTACTTCTGCCGGGTGACGGTGGATCCTCAAGATCCGGACGTCGTCTATGTGCCTAACGTGGCGCTGCTCAAGTCGAGCGACGGCGGCAAGACCTTCACGGCGCTCAAGGGACAACCGGGCGGAGACGACTATCACGCGTTGTGGGTCGATCCCAAGAGCCCCACGCACATGATCCTGGGGAGCGACCAGGGCGCCGCGATCTCACTCGATGGCGGCCGCAGCTGGAGCAGCTGGTACAACCAGCCCACGGCGCAGTTCTACCACGTGGTCACGGACGACGCATTCCCCTACCGCGTGTACGGCGCGCAACAGGACGCGGGGACGGGGGCCGTGGAAAGCCGCAGCGACTTCGGGGAGATCACCTTCCGGGATTGGGCACCGGTGGGCGCCGGCGAGAGCGGCTACATCGCGCCCGACCCGCTCGATCCCGACATCGTGTACGGCGGGGACACCTACGGCGGCGTGCATCGCTTCGACCGCCGCACGGGTCAGTCGCAGGACGTCTCGCCCTGGCCGGTGTCCACGTTCGGCGTGCCGATGCCGCGGCGGCCCTACCGCTTCACCTGGACGTCGCCACTGGTGTTCGACCGCGTCGACCGGCGCACCCTCTACTTCGGCGCCCAGATGGTGCTGCGCACCAGAGATGGTGGGCTGCACTGGGAAGCCATCAGCCCCGACTTAACGGGCGCGGGGGCCGTGCGGCAAACCAAGGCAGATACGGGTGCGCCCACGGTGGCGAACGCGGCGGCGCGCGGCTACGGCGTGGTCTATACGATCGCTCCATCGCCGCGCGCCGCCGGCCTGTTGTGGACTGGCTCGGACGACGGCGTCCTGCAGCGCACTACCGATGGAGGCGCGCACTGGCGCGACGTGACTCCGCAAGGCCTGCCCCCGTGGAGCGCGATCAGCCTGATCGAGGCCTCACCGTTCGACACGGCGGCAGCCTACGCCGCCGTCGATCGCCACCGGGTCGATGACTTCGCACCGTACATCTATCGGACACGCGATGGGGGCGCGCATTGGACGCGCGCCGATGCGGGAATCGCCCCCCAGGCGTACGTGCAGGTGGTGCGCGCCGATCCGGAGCGCCGGGGTCTGTTGTATGCCGGCACGGAGACGGGCGCATACGTGTCGTTCGACGATGGGGACCATTGGCAGTCGTTGCAGCTCAACCTGCCGGTCGCCTCGGTGCGCGATCTGGCGGTGCACGGCCGCGACCTGATCGCGGCCACCCACGGTCGCTCGTTCTGGGTGCTCGACGACGTCACGCCGCTGCGCCAGCTGGGCGACTCCGCGCTCGCGGCGCCGGCCCATCTGTTCGCGCCGGCGCCAGCGCTGCGCCTGCGCCGCAGCGTCAGCAACGATACGCCGCTCCCTCCAGAGGAGCCCCACGGCGACAATCCGCCCGCGGGCGCGGTGATCGACTACCTCCTCGCGTCAGTGCCGTCGGGCGCGGTGACGATCGAGATCAGAGATGCGCGTGGTGGTGTGGTGCGGCGGCTCTCGAGCGAGGATCGAGCCGTCCCGCCCGCGGAGCCGCCCCAGATCGCCGCCGAGTGGCTGCCGCGCGTCGAGACGCCCAGCCGTAACGGGGGTTTGAACCGATTCGTGTGGGACCTGCGCTACCCACCGCCGCCGGCCGCGCGGTACGGCTACAGCATCGCCGCTATCGCGGGCCACGGGACGGTGGCCGAGCCGGAGGGGCCGCTCGTGCTGCCAGGGGTGTACGAGGTGCGGCTCGAAGTCGGGGGGGGGCGGACGTACACGCGGTCTTTGCGGGTAGATCTGGACCCGCGGGTTCACGTCACTGACTCAGCGCTCGTCGCTCAGTTACGTCTCGGTCTCGACATCTGGAACACGATGGCCGCGCAGCATGCTCTGGAGGGCAGTCTCGGCAGGGCGCGCGAGCAGCTGCGCGGTTTGGCCGGCCGCTCGCTCGATCGCGCCGCGCGCGGCCGGCTCGAGTTGCTCCAGCACCGGGCCGACAGTCTCGCGCGGCTGGCGAACGTCGGCGGCGAGCTGGGCGGCCTCGAAACCACCGTCGAGAGCGCCGATCGCCAACCGACCGAGCAGGCGCGCCGGGTGTACGCCGAGCTGCGCGAACGGCTCGACGCGGCGGCGCGTGACTGGCAGCGGGCGCTCGGGACCGAGCTGCCGGCACTCAACGCCGCGTTACGGAGCGCGGGGGCGCCCGACACGTTATCCTTCCCGACCCTCCACTGAGGCGATTGCTCTGAGCGACCACGCTCCCGTCATCCGGGTGCAGCACGCCGTGAAGCGTTTCGGCGACTTGACCGCAGTGAACGACGTCTCGTTCGATGTCGCGCGCGGCGAGATCTTCGCGTTCCTCGGACCCAACGGCGCCGGCAAGACGACCACCATCAGCATGCTCACCACCCTGTTGTCTCCGACGAGTGGCGTGCTCGAGCTGGACGGCCTCGATCCCACCACCCAGTCCAACGAGGTGCGGCGGCGTATCGGAGTGGTGTTTCAGGATCCCAGCCTCGACGGCGAGCTGACCGGGTGGGAGAACCTGGAGCTGCATGGGGTGCTGTACGGGGTGCCGCGCAAGACCCGCCGCGAGCGCGGCGAGGCGCTGCTGCGCACGTTCGATCTGTGGGAGCGCCGCGATGCGCTCGTGAAGACGTTTTCGGGCGGCATGAAGCGCCGGCTCGAGATCGCGCGCGGCCTGCTGCACACGCCCAAGGTGCTGTTCCTCGACGAGCCGACGCTGGGCCTCGACCCGCAGAGCCGTAATCAAATGTGGACGCAGGTGCGCACCCTGAACGAAACGGAGCACGTCACGGTGTTTCTCACGACGCACTACATGGATGAGGCCGACCGCGTGGCCGACCGCATCGCGGTCATCGACCACGGCCGCATCGTGGCCATCGGGTCGGCCGCGGAGCTCAAGGCGCGCACCAACAGTCAGTCGCTCGAGGACGCGTTCCTCGCGCTCACCGGCACGACGATCCGCGAGGAGAGCGTCAGCGCGACCGACCGCATGCGGCAGTTCGTGCGGGCCTGGAGGCGATAGGGCATGGCAGCGGTCTACATTCTCTGGCTGCGCGAGCTCAAGAAGTATCTCCGCTCGCGCACGCAGATCATCGCCTCGCTCGGCTCACCCCTCATGTACCTCGGGGTCCTCGGCTTCGGCCTGGGCCCCGTGTTCCAGCGCGCCGGCGAGGGGAGTTACCTGCAATTCATGGCGCCCGGCGTCGTGGGCATGACGGTGCTGTTCACCGCGATGTTCTCGGGGATCGCGATTCTCTGGGACCGACAGTTCGGGTTTCTCAAGGAGACTCTGGTTGCGCCGGTGCCGCGCGTGGCGATCATGCTGGGGCGCACGCTGGGCGGAGCCACCGTCGCGACGCTTCAGGGCACGCTGATCTTCGCCGCCACGCTCGTCGCCGGGTTTCGCCCCGCCGGCCTGTTCGCCGTGCTGCTCGCGTACGGGATCATCGTGCTGGTGGCGATCGTGTTCGCGGCGCTCGCGGCCGTGATCGGATCGAGCCTCAGGGAAATGCAGGGTTTTCAGATGGTGATGAACTTCCTGGTGGTGCCGCTGTTTTTCCTGTCCGGCGCGCTGTACCCGTTGCGCGGGCTGCCCACGGCGCTCGCCGTGCTCACCCGACTCGATCCTCTCACCTACGGCGTGGACGGCATGCGGGGCATGTTGAGCGGGGGGACGGCGACACAGTTCGGAGTCGCGGTCGACGTCGCCGTGCTCGTGGCCGTCGGATTGATATGCCTGGGGGCGGGAGCGTGGCGATTTTCGAAGATCGAAATCTAGTATGAGGGTCTCGACCCGGCACGTCACCGTCGCGCTGCTGGTGCTCGTGGTCGTGTTCGCCGCGTGGAGCCTGCTCGGGCTGCTGGTGATCAACGACGCCACACTCGAGGCCATGAGCCCTGGTGACCCGGCCGCCAAGCGGTGGCGCCTCGTGGGGATCCAATTACTGGTCGGTTCGGTAATCACAGGCGTGCTCGCCTGCGACCGTGTGAGGCGCGGCCACGAGCGGATGTCGCTCCTGGCGCCGAGCTCGGCAGTCCTCGCGGCGCTCGGCCTTTGGGCGGCGGCCCGCATGACCGGCATCGGGTGGGCGTTCCAATTGCCCATCATCTTGTCCGGCGTCGTGGCCGCCGTCGCGAGCTGGATGGTGTATCGAGACCAGCAGTCCGCCGGCGAAACACGCTACCTGACTGGACAAGACATCAAGATCTGGCTGGCCGCGATCTTTCAGGCCGCCGCCTGCTACTTCCTGCTGGCGCTGGGGGGCGAGCGCAACCTGCCAGAGCGGCCGCTGCGCGCGTTCCTGCTCACCGCTCCCCAATGGATCGTCGCCTGGCGGTTTGGGAGCTCGAGCAGATTGACGCGGTGGGACGCCGGCGCGGCCACCGCGCTGGGCGTGGTGGGCATCGTTGTACTGGTGCTCTTCACCTTCTTGCCGATGGCCTACGTCGGGTTTCTCGGGATTACGCTGCTGGGCACGCCTTGGGGGATCCCTTTCTATGTGGTGCTCGGCACCGGTACGTGGCTCTTCTTGCGGGCGGGCGCGTCATTGCGCAGCAACCTGGGTGCGCCGTCCCGCGATCGCGTGCTCGCTGTCCTGGCGGGGCTCCTCGGTGTTCCCGCTCTCGTCACGTTGAGCACCGTGCTGTGGAGGCTGGTGCGGTGACGCGAGCCGGGCTCGCCGTTGCGCTCGCGGTAAGCTGGGCGGCACCGCTCGCCGCCCAGACCATCGACACGATCATCGTCATCCGCCACAACGTGTACGATCGCAAGCGTGATGCCCCCAGAGTCGTTGCGCGGGTGGGGAACGCGTTGCACGTCACGACCCAAGCGTGGGTCGTCCGCCGCGCACTGCTCATCAAGCGTGGGGACGTCTTTGATTCCGCCAAGGTTGCCGAGAGTGAACGGGCGCTGCGATCGCTGACGATCTTTCGCGCGGTGAAGATCGACACGGTCCGTCTGGAGGGTGATCGTCTCGCCCTTCGGGTGGAGACAGACGATGCATGGAGCACGATTCCCGACATCGACTATTCATCGCAAGCGGGCGACGTGCTGTGGGCGATTGCGTTCACGGAAGGGAACCTGGTGGGGACCGGAACCGCGCTCACGGGCCGGTACGAAAAGACCCCGGATCGGCACAGCGTCAGCGTGGGGTACGCGAGCACCGGCATCCTCGGTCGGCGCACCGTCCTCGGTGGGCAGTACAAGGTGATTTCCGACGGAGACAGCGGCTCCTGGTCCGTGGGCGTCCCGTTCTACGAGACCGTCGCTCCGCGCGCGCTCGTGACGACGGGTGCCGCGGAGAAGTTGCGCGTCCTGCAGTTTCAAGACGGCCAGCTCCGGGACAGTGTGCAGCACCGCGAGCTCGAGTTCGGCCTGTCGGGAGGGCTTGCGCTCAAGACGACCCAGACCAGCTACACCAGGCTGTGGTTCGGCGCGGATTGGCGGCGCGAGGACTTCGCACTCGCGACGACGACCCCGTTTCCCCGGTCCCAATTCGGTACCGCAGGCGCCGGCATCGAGCTGAAGCAGGTACGCTTCCAGGTGCTCGAGAACTTCAATGCGTTCGCGCACCAGGAGGACGTCGACCTCTCGCAGATCCTGCGAATCGGCGTATGGGCGGCGCCGCGCGCCTGGGGTTACGGGCCCGACAGCGCGGGCGTCGGTCCCGAGCTGTCCGGGCAGCTCAGCGCGATCTGGCACGACGGGTTCGCCGTGGTCCGCGGTCAGGCGGACGGCGTGGTGACGGGAGCAGGGACAGTGGACTCGGGGCGCGTGCTCGGCAGCATGACCGTCGCGAGCCAGAACCTGCCGCGCCAGACGCTGATCTTCCACCTGGAAGGCGGCGCGCTGCGCGGCCCCAAACCGGGGGACGAGTTCGATCTGTGGCGCGACTCGAAGGGCCCTCGGTTGTTCGGGGCGCACGCGTTCACGGGCACGCGCGAGGCGTGGGTGGCGCTCGAGGATCGGGTGGTGCTGAAGGAGGAGGTGTGGGGACTGTTCGGCGTGGGCCTGGCGCCGTACGTCGATTACGGCGGCGCCTGGTGGGACTACGAGCCGACGCGGTTAGGCGGGGACGCCGGGCTCGCCCTGCGGCTCGGCCCTACCCGCTTGACCATCACCGACGTCGGACAATTCGCGCTCGGCTATCGCTTCGGCAAGGGATTCAGCGGCCGGCACTGGGCGTTCACCGCGACGGGGAACATTCTGTACTAGAGAAGGCGCCCGCACGCTCACAGCCCGATCCAGTAGCTCGCTTTCACGGCGAGGATGTTGTTCGCCTGGGCGTTGAACAGCGCCGACAGGTCGCGGCCGAGCCGGAAGTCGCCCACGTCCGCCTGGTCCTGCAGGTTCTGCTGCCATACCACGAACAGCGTCGAGCCGGGCCGCCACTCCCAGCGCAGCACCGCGTTGGCGCGCAGCGAGCGGAAGTTGAAGTCCTGATTCGCCACGAAAAACGCCGCACCACCGTCTCCCGGATGGATCGTATCGCCGGCCGCGGTGGGCACGAGCGTCCCGCGCTGGCGTCCGTACACGACGAAGTCAAAAGTCCTGGGCTGGGCCAGTTCTTTCAGGTCGGTGAACCGCGCAGACGCAATGAGGGGCTGCAGGAACAGCTGAAACGAGAGCCGGGGCGTGAAGGTCCAGTCGAGCCGCGCGAGCAGCGCCAGCTGGGTCTGGTCGAGCGTGGCGAATACGTAGCGGTGCTGGAACGTCGCGACCGCCGAGTCGTCGGCGATGGTGGTCACGTACTGCGCGAGCGCGTGCGTCTTGCTCAAGCTGGGACCGATGTTGACGTGCGCCGCCGGCGTCGGACGCATGTCCAAGGTGACGCTGTACTGGCCGCTCGACTGTCCGGCCCGGTCCCACTGATAAGTAGCGCTCCCGGACAGCTGGGTAGTGCGCCGCGTATCCGAGACGAACGCCAGTGACGCGTCCTCGTAATGCGGGACCTGCGCCAGCGGCCCGCCGCGCGTGAGCCGGTCGTCGAGCGTGGTGACCGAGTAGTCGTGCCGCAAATTGACGCCCCAGAAATTCGCGAACACGATGTCGCTCACGACGCCGAAGCTCGCGAACACGAGATCACCGTCGAAGTTCCAGGTGTGATTCTCGAACGGGACGGCGAACCAGTTGCGGACGACGGCGTGTGGATGGTTGTCCTGATAGCCGAAGAGGGTTGAAAGGGCACGCCGGTCGGCGCCGGTCTGGAATCCCAGGTCGTTCGCTTCGAACCCCGGCCCCGTCTCCTGGTACGCGATCGAGCCGAGCCAGTGCTCGGCGGAGTTGCGCGACAGCGCCACCTCGTAGGCGAGGCCGTCGAGCGAGGTGCGGGAGGGATCGTACACGAGCGAGGTGGCGTCGGGGCGCTGGTAGTAGCGCGCGCTGGAGCGCTGGGTGAGGGCGATGCTCGAATCGGTGCCGGCCACGTGGCTCACCACCACCGCGCCGTCGAGCGACCAGTCGCGATTGTGCCAGCCGTGGGTGAAATCGAGCCCCGCCACGTACGCTTGGGTTCGCTCGAGGCTCGCGACCACGCTGTCGGAGACCCGGCGATTGACGGCGGTCACGATGCCACCGATGGTCGAGTTCCCCGCGTCGAGGTCTTTTCTTACTCTCGTCACGAAATAGTTCGTGAGGGGCTCCACCGTGGTCAGGTGGTCGCGGCCGAGCGTGTCCTGCCACTGGGTTTCCTCGCTGGCGGTGACCGCATCGAGCACGCCAACCGCCCAGCCGCTGCGGGTGTGGCCGGTGAGCTTGGCCGCCGTGCGGATCGCCGTCTGCGACGGCGGGTCGGAATAGGAGACGCTGTCGCCATCGACGGAGCGCTCGGGCACGCGACCGATACGGCGCGAGAAAAAGAAGGTGGGGAAGTTGAACAGATTGTGGGCGCGGACATTGCCGAACTGGAACAACCCGCCACCCTCGACGAAGAACGGTCGCTTCTCGGGGAAGAACGTCTCGAACGCGCTCAGGTTCACCACCGCCGAGTCGACCTCCACCTGGCCGAAGTCGGGATTGACGGTGGCGTCGAGCGTGAG
>CBFHAJ010000150.1:0-8859 GCA_965653495.1 uncultured bacterium
CCCCGCCCCCTCCGCCACCGCCACCGCCCGCCGGCCGCTCGTCGGGGCGCCCTTCGCCCCCGGCGTGCGCCGTCTCGGGCGTCTCGATCGTCGCCGGGCCCGAGGGCCGCGGCTGTTGCTCGTTCTCCATTAAAGCTCCAATCCGCCTTTGCGGGCGCCGTCGGCGACGGCCTTCACCCGCCCGTGGTACTGATAGCCGCCGCGGTCGAACACCACCTTGGTGATTCCCTTGGCCTTGGCTTTCGCCGCGATCAAGCGCCCGAGCGCGAAGCTGCGAGCGGTTTTCCCTTTACCCTCGACCTCGATCCCCTCGGACCGGTCCGCGGCGCCCACGAGCGTGACGCCGCGGGTGTCGTCCACCACCTGAGCGTACATGTGCTTCGAAGAGCGGAACACAACCAGCCGCGGCCGCGCGGCGCTGCCCGCCACCGTGCGACGCACGCGGAGGTGCCGCCGATAGCGTCGTTGTTCCCGCGTCCGAATCTTGTGGATGGCGCGCATGGCCTATTTCGCCGCCTGGGCGGTCTTGCCGGCCTTGCGCCGGACCTGCTCGCCCACGTAACGGACGCCCTTGCCCTTGTACGGCTCGGGCGGACGGATGGCGCGGATCTCCGCGGCCACCTGCCCCACGAGCTCCTTGTCGACGCCCTCGATTTTCAACACCACGTTGTTCTCCACCGAAATCTTGATGCCCTGCGGCGCATGGTAGGGGACCGGATGCGAGAACCCCACCACCAACTGCACGCCGAACGGCTTGGGCTCCGCCTTGTAGCCCACGCCCTGAATCTCCAGCGCCTTGGCGAACCCCTTGGTCACGCCGTCCACCATGTTGGCGACCAGCGTGCGCGTGAGCCCGTGCAGCGCCTTGTGACGGCTCTCATCCGACGGGCGTCGCACCACGACCGCGTTCTCTTCGAGGGCGAGCGCCAGCTCGGGGTGGACGGCGCGGCTGATCTCCCCCTTAGGCCCCTGGACCGTGATGCGCCGGCCGTCGATCTGGGCCGTGACGCCCTTGGGCAGTGGAACCGGTTTCTTGCCGATACGCGACATGGCCTGCTACCAGACTACCGCGAGCAGCTCGCCGCCCACGCGGGCGGTGCGGGCTTCGCGGTCGGTCATGAGGCCCTGCGGCGTGGACAGAATCGCCATGCCAAGCCCGTTCTTGACGCGCGGGATCTCGCGCGCTTTGACGTAGCGCCGCAACCCGGGCGCCGACACGCGCTGTAGCTCGCGGATCACCGGCGCATCGTTGTGATACTTCAGGTACAGCCGCAGCAGCCCGTGCTGCCCGTCGTCCAGCACCTTGAAGTCCTGCACGTAGTGATTGTCGCGCAACAGGCGCGCGATTTCGACCTTCAGCTTCGACACCGGCATGTCCACACGGCGGTGCCCCGCCTGGCACGCGTTGCGCACCCGGGTCAGCATATCGGCGACGGGATCTGTCACACTCATCTCGTGTTCCGTCCTTTACCAGCTGGCTTTGCGCACGCCGGGAATCTCCCCACGCAGCGCGAGCTCGCGGAAACAAATGCGGCACAACCGAAACTTGCGGATCGTCCCGCGACTGCGTCCGCAGCGCTGGCAGCGGTAGTAGCCGCGTACCTTGAACTTCGGTTTCCGCTTGACCTTCTCCATCCACGTCCGCTTCGCCATCCCGAGCCTCCTAAGCGACCGCGACCGGGGCCTCGCCCCGGAAGGGCATCCCCAGCTCGCGCAGCAGGGCCAGGGCGGTATCGTCCCGCCCCGCGCTCGTCACGAGCGTGATATCCATCCCATGGATCTTCTCCACCTTGTCGTAGTCGATCTCGGGGAAGATCATTTGCTCCTTGATGCCGACGGTGTAATTGCCCCGGCCGTCGAAGCTGTCCGGCGGCAGGCCGCGGAAGTCGCGCATGCGCGGCACCGCGATCGTGATGAAGCGATCGAGGAACTCGTACATGCGGGCCCCGCGCAGCGTCACGCTGCAGCCCACCGCCATCCCCTGCCGCAGGCTGAAATTCGCAATCGCCTTCTTGGCCCGCGTCACCACCGGCTGCTGCCCCGAGATCGCCGCCAGCTCCGCCACCGCCGCCTCGAGCCCCTTGGGATTCTTGGAGGCATCCCCCATCCCGACGTTGAGCACGATCTTACGGAGCTTCGGGATCTCGTGCGGATTCTTGAGCCCGAACTGTTGTGCCAACTTCGCGCGCACCCGCTGCTCGTAGTAGTCGTGCAGCCGGGGCGGCGGCGCGGGCTCTGGAGGTGGGCCCTCGGGCTCGGCCGGCGCCGGCTTCTGACCCTCAGCCCCCTTCTTCCCCTTCTGTTTGTCTTTCTGTTTGTCCTTCTGCTTTTCCTTCTGTTCCTTCTGTTCCTTCTGTTTTGGCTCGGGCGTGGGAGCTCCATCACCCCGGGGTATCGCCCCGGAGTCGGCCGCCCCGGCCTGCTGCGGCTCCGTATCCTTTTGTTTCTCGTCGGCCATGCTCATTTCGCTCTCACGCGCGGGATCGGCTGGCCGGACTTGACCGCGATCCGCTCCGCCGTTCCTTCCTTGTCCAAACGCCGGCGCACCCGCGTGGGCTCGCCCGACTTCGGGTCGAGCAACATCACCTTGGACGCGGGCAGCGGCGCCGGGTGCTCGATGATGCCACCTTCCTCGTTCGGCGTGGCGGCCTTGTGCTTCTTCACGATGTTCACGCCCTCCACCGTGACGCGGAACTGCTTGGGGTGAACGCGCAGGACCTTGCCTTCTTTCCCGCGATGCTCGCCCGAGATGACGCGCACGGTATCGCCCTTGGCGATGTGCAGCTTATGCCGCTCGGGCACGGTCGCGGCCGCACGGCGCCGGCTCTTCTTGAAGACCAGCGGCTTCATGTCAGATGACCTCCGGCGCGAGCGACACGATCTTCATGAACCGTTTCTCGCGCAGCTCGCGCCCCACCGGCCCGAAGATGCGGGTGGCGCGCGGCTCCCCCTGATCGGTGATGAGCACGGCGGCGTTCTCATCGAACCGGATGTAGGAGCCGTCCTTGCGTTTGGTCTCCTTGGCGGTCCGCACGATCACCGCCTTCGCCACCTCGCCCTTCTTGATCTGACCGGTGGGGATGGCGTCCTTGATCGTCACCACGACGATGTCGCCCAGCCCCGCATAGCGGCGCTTGGACCCGCCGAGCACACGGATCACCAGCGCCCGCCGGGCGCCCGAGTTGTCGGCGATCTTGAGTATCGACTCCTGCTGCACCACGGTTCCCCCCCCCCGAGGTCCCTACTTCGCGCGCTCGACGACTTCGACCACCCGCCACCGCTTGGTCTTCGAAAGTGGTCGCGTCTCGACGATCCGCACCGTGTCGCCCGCCTTGGCATCCGTCTCGTTGTGGGCCGCCACCTGCTTGGTGCGGACCACCTGCTTCCCGTAGAACCCGTGCGCGAAGCGGCGGGTGAGCGAGACCGTCACGGTCTTCTGCATCTTGGCGCTCACCACCACGCCCGTGCGAACCTTGCGCCGCCCCCTCATGCCCGCTTCCTCTCGGCCAAAATGGTCTTGATGCGCGCGATCTCGCGGCGGATGGAGCGCAGCTGCAGCGGGTTGGTCAGCGCCTCAGTGGCCCGCCGGAACCCGAGCCGGAACCGCTCCTCCGTGAGCAGCACCAGCTGCCGCTCCAGCTCTTCGCTGTTCATCTCCCGCAGCGCCTCGGGCTTCTTGGTCGCCATCTAGCGCTCCTCCCGCCGCACGAACTTCGACTTGATCGGCAGCTTCGCCGCGGCCAGGTCCAGGGCCTTGCGCGCCAGGTCTTCCGCGATGCCTTCGAGCTCGAACATCACCCGCCCGGGCTTCACCACCGCCACCCAGCCCTCCGGGTTGCCCTTGCCCTTCCCCATGCGCGTCTCCGCCGGCTTCTTGGTGATCGGCTTGTCGGGAAACAGCCGGATCCACACCTTGCCGCCGCGCTTCATCTCGCGGGTGAGCGCCACGCGCGACGCCTCGATCTGCCGGTTGGTGATCCACCCCGGCTCGAGCGCCATCAGGCCGTAGTGACCGAAGGCGACGGTGTTGCCGCGCGTGGCCATCCCCTTGGTGCGGCCCTTGAACCGCTTGCGGAACTTGACGCGCTTCGGTGCCAGCATCCCTCAGACTCCCGTCGAGTACGTGCGGCCCGACAGCTCCTCGGTCATCTCGCGCGTGAAGATCCACACCTTCACGCCGATCGTGCCGTAGGTCGTCTTGGCCGTCGAGGTCGCGTAGTCGATGTCGGCTCTCAACGTGTGCAACGGCACGCGTCCCTCGTGATAGCCTTCGGTGCGGGCGATCTCGGCGCCGCCCAGCCGGCCGGCGGTCTTGATCTTGATGCCCTGCGCGCCCATCCGCATGGCGCTCTGCACCGCGCGCTTCATGGCGCGCCGAAACGAGATCCGCTGCGTCAACTGGTGCGCCACTGAGTCGGCTACGAGCTGCGCGTCGAGCTCGGGCCGCTTGATCTCCTCCACGTTGATACCGACCTCCTTGCCGGTGAGCTGTGCCAGCTCGTCGCGCAGCTTGTCCACCTCGGCGCCGCGCTTGCCGATCACCACGCCCGGCCGGCCGGTGTGGACCGTCACCGTCACCTTGCCCGGCTTGCGCTCGATGTGCACGTCGGCGATGGCGGCGTGAGAGAGTCGCGTCTTCAGGTACCGCCGGATCAGGTCGTCTTCCTTCAGCAGCTCGGGAAAGTCGCGGCGCGCGTAATAGCGGGACCGCCACGGTTTGATGATCCCGAGCCGGAACCCGTAGGGATGCGTTTTCTGGCCCACGTTATCTCTTCCCCGCTTTCTTCTTGGTCTTGCCCCTGGCGGCCGCCTGCTTGGCCGCGGGGCGCTTGCCCTTCGCCGCCGCTTTGTCCTTGCCTTCGGGCTTGTCCTTGGCCTCCGCCTTGGCGGGCGCCGCCGCCTTGGGCGCTCGGACTTCCGCCGCCGCTTCCACGCGGATCTCCACGTGGCTGGTGCGCTTCAAGATCGGCGTCGCCCGGCCCATGGCGGCCGGCGTGAAGCGTTTGAGGGTCGGCCCCTCGTTCACGACCGCGTATTTGACGCGCAGCCGGTCGACGTCGAGCGCCGCGTTGTCGCGCTGCGCGCGCTGCTCGGCGTTGGCCACCGCCGACTTGAGCACTTTGTGGATCTGCTTGGCGGCGTGCTTCTTCGAGAACCGGAGGATGGCGTATGCCTCCGGCACCGCCCGGCCGCGGATCTGATCGATCACGAGCCGCATCTTGCGCGCCGACTGGCGCACCGTCCGCTGAATCGCACGTGCTTCCATCGGTTACTCCGGCGGCTGCTCGCCCGCCGCCGCGGCCGCCTCGGCCTCGCGCTCCTGCGCCGAGCCCTTGGCGGAATGCCCCCGGAACAGCCGCGTGGCAGCGAACTCGCCCAGCTTGTGGCCCACCATGTTCTCGGTCACGTACACCGGGATGAACTTGTTCCCGTTGTGCACGGCGAGTGTGTGGCCCACGAAGTCGGGCGTGATGGTCGAGCGCCGTGACCAGGTCTTGAAGACCTTTTTCTCGTTCTTGTCGTTCAGGGCCTGGATCTTGACGAGCAACGACGGCTCGACGTACGGACCCTTCTTTACCGAGCGTCCCATTACTGTGTTGCCTTCCCGCGCTTGCGTCCGCGCACGATGAGTTTCGTCGACGGCTTCTTGCGGTGCCGCGTCTTCCGGCCTTCGACCTTGCCCCACGGGTTCGTGGGGGGCCGGCCGCCCGAGGTCTTGCCTTCGCCGCCGCCCAGCGGATGATCGACCGGGTTCATCGCCACGCCGCGCACGCGCGGGTTCCGACCCAGCCAGCGCGTCTTGCCGGCCTTCCCGATGGAGAGCAGCTCGTGTTCGGCGTTCGAGACCTCGCCGATCGTCGCCAGGCACTCGCCCCGCACCATCCGCATCTCCGTCGAGCGGAGGCGCAGCGTCACGTAGTTCCCTTCTTTCGCGACGACCTGCACGCCCGTTCCCGCCGAGCGGGCCAGCTGACCGCCGCGCCCGATCTTGAGCTCGACGTTGTGCACCGTGGTGCCGAGCGGGATCTCGAACAGCGGCATCGTATTGCCGACCCGGATGTCCGAGCCGGGCCCCGACACCACCGTGTCGCCGACGGCGAGCCCCTTGGGCGCCAGGATGTAGCGCTTCTCGCCGTCCGCGTAATGGAGCAGCGCGATACGCGCCGTGCGGTTCGGGTCGTACTCGACACTCGCGACCTTTGCCGGGATCGCGAACTTCTCGCGCCGGAAGTCGATCTTGCGATACTGGCGCTTGTGCCCGCCACCCTGCCACCGGTTGGTGATGTGGCCCTTGTTGTTGCGCCCGCCCGTGCGCCGCAGCGGCTCGAGCAACGACTTCTCGGGCTCGGTTTTCGTGATGTCCGCGAAGTCCGAGACCGAGCGGAACCGCGTGGCCGGCGTGACCGGCTTGAACTGTCGGATGCCCATATCAGCCCTCGAACACCGGGATGGCGTCCCCTTCCTTGAGACTCACGATCGCCTTCTTCCACGCGGGCCGGCGGCCCACGGTACGGTGGCTCTTGCGCTTGGCCCGCACCACGAGGGTGCGCACGTCCGTGACGGTGACGTCGAACAGCGCTTCGATCGCGGCGCGGATCTGCGGCTTCGTGGCCGACGGATGCACGTGGAACGCGTACTCCTTACGCGCCTGAAACGCCGCCGAGGATTTCTCGGTGACGACCGGGCTCACGATGAGACGGTGCTGGTCAGGCATCTTCGGCCTCCGTCTTCTCCGCGGCCGCGCCGAGCGCCGGCAGCTCCGCGACCACCGCGTCGGCCCAAAGGATCTCGTAGGCCGTGGCATCGGCGAAGCGCATCACGTGCACCTTGGGCATGTTGCGGCCCGAGAGGTACACGTTGTGCGCGCGCGCCGCGCCCGCGGTCACCACCAGGACCTTTTTCCCGACCACGCCCAGCTTGGTGAGCAGCTCGGCCAGGGTCTTGGTCTTGGGCTTCTCGTACTCGAGCGCGTCCACCAGGAACAGCGCTCCTTCGCGCGCCCGCGCGTTCAGAGCCGACTTCTTCGCGAGCTGGCGGATCTTCTTGGGGATGCCGAGCCGGTAGCTGCGCGGGTGCGGGCCAAACACGATGCCGCCGTGGCGCCAGTGCGGCGCCCGGGTCGAGCCCTGGCGCGCCCGCCCCGTCCCCTTCTGGCGCCACGGCTTCTGGTTGCCGCCCGAGACCTCGCTGCGGGTGAGGGTGTCGTGCGTGCCCTGGCGCTGGTTCGCGAGGTAGGTAACCACCGCGCGATGCAGCGCGTCCTCGTTCACGGTGCCGTCGAACAGCGTGGCCGGCAGCCGCACCGATTTCTTCTTCGTGCCCGTCGCGGAAAAGTGCGGCGCCTCAATCATGGCGGCTCCGCCCTCCCTGCTTGCGGACCGTGACGAGCCCGTTCATGGGGCCCGGCACCGAGCCGCGCACGAACAGCAGGTTGCGCTCGGCGTCCACCTTCACGACCCGCAGCCCCAGCTCCGTGAAGCGGCGCGCGCCCATGTGCCCCGGCATCCGCTTTCCCTTGATAATTCGCGAAGGATCAGTGCCGGGCGCGATGGACCCCGGCTTGCGGTGCCGCGTGTTGCCGTGCGTCTCCGGCCCGCCGCCGAAGTGATGGCGGTGCACCACGCCCTGGAACCCCCGTCCCTTGGTGACTCCGGTGATCTTCACCCGATCACCCGCGGCGAAGATGGCGACGGTGACGGTCTCGCCGGGCTTGGGAGCTTCACCGCTCAAGGGGAAGCTCTCGAGCACGCGCGGCGTCACCTCGAGGCCGGCCTTCTTCGCGTGACCGGCGAGCGCCTTGGCGGCGCGCTTGGGCTTCTTGGCTTCGAAGCCGAGCTGCACCTGCGCAGACCCGACCTGCACCACTGGACACGGGCCGGCCTCGACGATCGTGACGGGCACGTGCGTCCCCTCCGCGTCGAACACGCGGGCCATGCCGAGTTTCCTGCCGATCAGTCCGGTCATAGAACGCTCACTGCACTTTGATCTCGACGTCGACCCCAGCCGGCAAGTCGAGCTTGGTCAGCGCGTCGATCGTCTGCGAGCGGGAATCGAGGATGTCGATCAACCGCTTGTGCGTCTTCAGCTCGAACTGCTCCCGGCTCTTCTTGTCGATGTGCGGGCTGCGAAGCACGGTCCACAGCTGCCGCTTGGTGGGCAGCGGGATGGGCCCCGAGACCTGCGCGCCGGTCTTCTCCGCCGTGCGCACGATGTCGGCCGCCGCCTGATCGATCAGGGCGTGGTCGAACGCCTTGAGCCGGATACGAATCTTGCCCGCCATAGGTCCTCGTTACTTCAGGATTTTCGTGGCCACGCCGGCACCCACGGTCCGCCCGCCTTCGCGGATCGCGAACCGCAGCTGCTCCTCCATCGCAATCGGCGTGATCAGCTCGATGGTCATCTTCGTGTTGTCTCCCGGCATCACCATCTCCACCCCCGCCGGCAACTCCACCGTCCCCGTCACGTCCGTCGTCCGCAGATAAAACTGCGGCCGATACCCCTTGAAGAACGGTGTGTGGCGCCCGCCCTCCTCCTTGGTCAGGACGTACACCTCGCTCTCAAACTTCGTGTGCGGCGTGATCGACTTCGGCTTCGCCAACACCATCCCACGCTCCACCTCGTGCTTCTCCACCCCACGCAGCAGCAAGCCGACGTTGTCCCCCGCCTGCCCCTCATCCAGCAGCTTGCGGAACATCTCCACGCCGGTCACCACCGTTTTCTTGTCCGTCCCAAACCCCACCATCTCCACCTCTTCATTCACCTTCACCTTCCCCCGCTCGATCCGCCCCGTCGCCACCGTGCCCCGGCCCGTGATCGAGAACACGTCCTCCACCGGCATCAGGAACGGCTTCTCCACCT
>CBFHAJ010000151.1:0-8792 GCA_965653495.1 uncultured bacterium
TGGTCGAGGCCGAGCGCCCGACGCCCGGAACCTGCACGCCGTTCACCGGCGTGGCCAGTGACTCGAGCGCGCGCGTGGCGAACGGGGCGACAGCGTTCGTCGCGCTGACGGGGCTCGCGAACAACGCGTCGTACCGGTGGCAGGGTCGCACGGTCGACCAGACGGGCCGGGCGAGTGGCTGGGTTGCGTTCGGTGGCAACGCCGACACCGACGTGGATTTCCTCACCTCAATTCCCCAACCGCCCAACGCCCCGACACAGCTCGCTCAGTTCCAGAGCGACGGCTCAACCGCCATTTCGGTCGGCGGGACGGCGACCGGGCGCTCGGTGATCTTCAGTGCGCAGGTGAGCGATCCTAACCCGGGCGACCAGATTCACGTGGAGGTCGAGGTCAAGCCGATCGGCACGGCGTTCGACGGCACGGTGAGCGGCTCCGGTCCCGCGGTCGCGAACGGCGCAGTGGCGACGGCCACCGTCGCCGGCCTGAACGACAACACCAGCTATCACTGGCGCCTCCGGGCCGTCGATCAGACGGTGCGGGCCAGCAGCTGGGTGGCGTTCGGCAACAATCTTGAATCGGCGACCGACTTCAGGGTGGCGGTGGCGGCGACGCAGCTCGCGTTCGGCGCACAGCCGAGCAACGCCGTCGCCGGCGTCGCGATCGCGCCGGCCGTCAAGGTCGTGGCGCAGGACGCGCTCGGCAACACGCTGACGAGCTTCAACGGCAACGTGGCCGTTGTGCTCGCCGCGAACCCCGGCGGCGACACGTTGTCCGGGACCAAGACCGTGCCAGCGCAGAACGGGGTCGCGATCTTCGCCGATCTGAGCGTCGCGCACGCCGCCGCCGGGTATACGCTCCAGGCGAGCGCGACCATCAGCGGCACGACGCTCACCGTCACCAGCGGCTCTTTCATTATATCTCCGGCGAGCGCCAAGCACCTGGCGTTCACGCTGCAGCCGAGCACCACACCCTCGGGCGCGGCCATCACGCCGGCCGTTCAGGTCGCCGCTCGCGACTCGTTCGGCAATACGGCCACCGGGTTCACGAGCAGCATCGCCCTCGCGATCGCGACCAACCCCGGGGGAGGCACGCTGTCTGGCACCGCCAGTCAGGTGGCCGTGAACGGCGTCGCCAGCTTCCCGGGGATCTCGATCAACAAGGCGGGCACGGGATACACCCTGCGCGCCACCGCGACGGGGCTGACGAACGCAACCAGCGCGGGGTTCGACATCACCGCCGCCACCGCCGGTCAGCTGTTCCTGGCCACGGCGCCGCCGGCCAGCGCGCAAAGTGGCCTGGCGCTCACCCGCCAGCCGGCGCTCCAGATCGAGGACGCCAGCGGCAACCCCGTCAGCACGCCGGGGGTGGTCGTGACCGCGGCGATCGCCACCGGGCCCACAGGTTCCACCCTCGCGTCGGCCACGGCCACGAGTGACGCCAACGGACTCGCGACCTTCGCGGGGCTCGCGATCAGCGGCCCGACCGGCGATTACACGCTGACGTTCACCGCCTCCGGCCTGGCCGCCGCCACGTCGAGTACTATCACGCTCGCCGCCGGTCCCGCGGCGAAGCTCGTGATCATCACGCAGCCGTCCGACACGGCGCGCAGCGGAACCGCTTTCACCCGCCAGCCCGTGCTCCAGCTCCAGGACGCGGCCGGGAACGTAGCGAGCCAGGGCGGCACGTCGGTGACCGCGACCATCGCGAGCGGCGGGCCCGCTCTCACCGGGACCAATCCGGTGGCGACCGACCCAACCGGGCGCGCCACGTTCGCGAACCTGACCCTCACCGGGCTCGTGGGCCCGCGGACGTTGAGCTTCTCCGCCGGGGCCGGGATCGCGACGGTGACGTCCACCAGCGTGACGGTCGTGGCGGGCGCGGCGACGCAGGTCGCGGTCAACGCAGGGAACAACCAGACGGTTACCGCGGGCACCGCAGTCCCGATCCCGCCCTCGGTGATCGCCAAAGACGCGAGCGGCAACCCCGTCTCCGGCGTGGCGGTGACTTTCGCGGTCGCCAGCGGCGGCGGGAGTATCACCGGGGCGAACCGGACTACTGATGTAAACGGTATCGCGACGGTGGGCAGCTGGACCCTGGGGACGGCCGCGGGAACCAACACCCTCACGGCCACGTCCGGCACGCTCGCCGGCAGTCCCGTGACGTTCAGCGCCACGGGCGCCGCCGGCAACGCCGGGAGCATCGCCGTGAGCGCGGGGAACAATCAGACGGCCACCGTCAACACGGCCGTCTCCACCCCGCCGGCGGTGGTTGTGAAGGACGGCAACGGCAATCCGGTGCAGGGCGTGTCGGTGACCTTCGCGATCGGCAGCGGCGGCGGCAGCATCACCGGAGCGAGCCAGACCACCAACGCCAGCGGCATCGCGACGGTGGGGAGCTGGACCCTCGGCACGGCGGCGGGGAGCAATACGCTCACCGGCACCGCGCCGGGCGTGACCGGCAGCCCCGTGGTCTTTACGGCCACCGCAACGGCGGCACCCCCGAGCGCTGCTCGCTCAGTGGTTGCGGCGGCTCCCGATACGATCACAGCCAGCAGCGGTTCCAGCCCGGCGACGATCACCGTGACGGTGAACGACGGGTTCGGCAATCCCGTTGCGGGTGCGACAGTCACCCTGGCCGTCACCGGATCCGCCAATACCCTGGTCCAGCCCGGCGCGGTCACCGACGCGAACGGCCACGCCAGCGGCTCGCTCAGCTCCAGCCGGGCCGAAAATAAGACGGTGTCGGCGACGGTGAATGGCTCGGTGGTCGTGAGTCAGACGGTCGTCGTCACGGTGAAACCCGCGGCTGCCGCGGCGATCGCGTCCAATGGGGGCGATAACCAGTCCGCGACCGTGAACAGCGCGGTGGGCACGCCACCGTCGGCCGTGGTGCACGACGCCTTCGGGAATCCGGTACCGGGCGTCACCGTGACGTTCACAACGGTCTCGGGCGGTGGCAGCGTCACCGGCTCGAGCCCGACGAGCGACGCGAGCGGTATTGCCGCGGTCGGCAGCTGGACCCTGGGCAAGACCGCCGGGACCAACACGCTGACGGCGAGCGCGGGGACCCTCTCCGGGAGCCCGGTGACGTTCACCGCGACCGGGACGGCGGCGGCCGCGAGCCAGATCGCGATCTCGGCCGGGAACGGGCAGACCGCCACGGTAGGCACGGCAGTCGCCACGCCGCCCGCCGTGATGCTGCGGGATGCATTCGACAACCCGGTGGCCGGGGTGGCGGTGAGCTTCGCGGTTGCGACGGGGGGCGGCAGCGTCACTGGCGCGAGTCAGACCACGAACACCAGTGGCGTTGCGACTGTGGGGAGCTGGACCCTGGGCCCTGCGGCGGGTCCCAACACCCTGACCGCCAGCGCCACCGGAGCGGGGATCACCGGTAACCCCGTCACGTTTACCGCGACCGCCGCCGCAGGGACGGCGGCGCGACTCGCGATCACGACCGAGCCTTCGGGCACCGTGCAGAGCGGCGTGCCGTTCCCGCAGCAGCCTGTGATACAGATAGAAGATGGTGGCGGCAATCCCGTGGCTCAGGCGGGAGTGGCGGTGAGCGTCACGCTCGCTACCGGTGGCGGTACGCTCGGCGGCACGCTCTCCGCCACGACCGGGGCCGATGGCCGGGCGGCCTTCACCAACCTCGTCCTCACCGGGACCGTGGGGCCACGCACGCTCACATTCTCGAGCTCGGGGATGACTCCGGTCACGTCCGGCACGGTGAACGTGACGGCCGGTCCCGCCACCCAGATCGCGGTGAGCGCCGGTAACAACCAGACGGCGACCACCGGCACCGCGGTCGCCACGCCGCCAGCGGTGATCGTGCGTGACGCGAGCAACAACCCGGTCGCCGGCGTTGCGGTCACGTTCGCCGTGGCGTCGGGGGGCGGCGTCATCACGGGCGGCGACCAGACGACGAGCTCGAGCGGCATCGCGACGGTAGGAAGCTGGACCCTCGGGGGTACCGCGGGCAGCAACACCCTCACTGCCACCTCGGGAACGATCGCCGGCAGCCCGGTGACGTTCACGGCCACCGGCACCGCGGGTCAGGCGACGACGCTGGCGAAGTTCTCGGGTGACAACCAGGTCGGCCAGGTCGGCACCACGCTCGCCACTCCGCAGACGGTGCTCGTCACCGACGCGCACGGCAATCCGGTGCCGGGCGTGACCGTGACTTGGGCCGCGGCGTCGGGCGGAGGGTCGGTGAACCCAACCTCCTCGACCACAGACGCGGCCGGACACGCATCCACCACCCGGACCCTGGGTGCCGCGCCGGGCACGCAGACCACGACCGCGAGCGTCACCGGGCTCACGGCGGTCACCTTCAGCGTCACGGCCCAGGTCGGCGGCGCGACCCAGATGGCGATCAGCGGCGGCCAAAGCCAGACCGACACGGTGGGGCAGACGCTGCCGACGCCACTCTCGGTGCGGGTGGCGGACGCACTCAACAATCCCGTGGCCGGCGTGACGATCAGCTGGGCGGTGCTGGACGGCGGCGGGTCGGTGAATCCGGTCACGTCGGTCACCAACGCGAGCGGCATCGCGTCGACGAACTGGACGCTGGGCACCGCGATGAGCCCGACGGACAGCACGCAGACGGCTCAGGCGACGGGTGTCGGCTCGCCGCTCAGTTTCACGGGGTTCACCGTGCCGGGCGCGGTCAGTGCGACCCAGACCAGCGTGGTCGCCGCGCCCGCGACGATCGCCGCCTCGACCGGGTCGAGCGCCAGCACCATCACGGTCACGGCCCGCGATCAGTACGGCAACGTGATCAGGAACAAGTCCGTCACGCTGGCGGCGACCGGCACCGGTAATACCCTCACTCAGCCCGCTGGCGCCACCAATTTGAACGGGGTGGCGACGGGGACCTTGAGCTCCACCGTCGCTCAGCCGAAGACCGTATCCGCCACCGTGAGCTCGGTCGCCATTTCGCAGCAGGCCACGGTGACCGTGAGTCCGGCGGCCGCGTCGCAGCTGGCCTTCACGGTGCAGCCGAGCACAGTCGCGGCCGGAAGCGTCATCACGCCGGCGATGAGGGTGCAAGTCCTCGATCAGTTCAACAATCTCGTGACGTCAGCCACGCCGGGCATCACGCTCGCCTTCGGCACCGACGCGAGCGGCGGCAGCGCGCACCTCGGCGGCACCCTGACCCAGACGGCCGCGAGCGGGGTTGCGACGTTCGGGGACATCACGGTCGATCGCATGGCCAACGGCTACACGCTGGTGGCCAGCGCCGCATCGCTCACGGCAGCGACGAGCAGTGCATTCAACGTGACGAGTGCAGCCGCCGCGTCCATCGGCGTGAGCGCGGGGAACAATCAGACGGCCAATGCCGGCACCGCCGTTCCGACACCACCAGCGGTCGTAGTGCGCGACCAGTTCAATAACCCGGTGGCAGGCGTCGCCGTGACCTTCACGCCGGCGGCGGGCAGCGGCAGCGTGACTCCCACCAGCGCCGTCACCACCAACGCGAGCGGCGTCGCGGCGCTCACGTCCTGGACGTTGGGGAATACGGCCGGCACGAACACCCTGACGGCGGTCGCGGCCGGCCTGTCGGGAAGCTCCGCCACCTTCACGGCGACCGGCACGCCCGGGCCGGCCACCCAGATCGCCGTCAATGCCGGCGACAATCAGACCACCACGGCCGGGAGCGCAGTCACCACGCCGCCGTCCGTGATCGTGCGTGACCACTTCAATAACCCCGTCGCGGGTGTGGCGGTGACGTTCGCGGTGGCGTCGGGGGGCGGTGTCATCAGTCCTACGACGCCAGTGACCACCGGAGCATCGGGCGTAGCGAGCCTGAGCTCATGGACCCTGGGCTCCGCCGCCGGAGTGAACACCGTCACCGCGACGGCGAGCGGGCTCGCCGGCAGCCCGGTGACGTTCACGGCGACGGGCACCGCGGGGGCGGTGAGCGCCGGCCAATCGCAGGTAACAGCGGCGCCGACGACCATCGCGGCGAGCAGCGGCTCCAGCGCGTCGACGATCACGGTCACCGTCCGCGACCCGAACGGGAATCCGGTGAGCGGGGCCTCCGTCGCGCTCTCCGCCACCGGCGCGGGGAATACCTTGACGCAGCCAGCGAGCGTCACCGACGCGAACGGCCACGCCACGGGCACGCTCAGCTCCTCCGGGGCCGGCACCAAGACGGTGACGGCCACAATCAACGGCACTATCACGGTCACCCAAACGGCGACCGTCACCGTCACGCCGGCAGGGGCGAGCGCCAGCGCGTCGCTCGTCGCCGCGTCGCCCGCGACCATCACCGCCAGCTCGGGGACGAGCGCCTCGACGATCACTGTGACGGTGATCGACGACTTCGGTAACCCGGTTGCCGGTGCGTCGGTGGCTCTCAGCGCGACCGGATCGAGCAACACGCTCACGCAGCCTGCGGGCACGACCAACGCGAGCGGGCAGGTCACGGGCACGCTCAGCTCCAGCAAAGCGGAGACCAAGACTGTGACGGCGGTCGTGAACGGCAGCGTCACGGTGGCCCAGACGGCCGGGGTGACGGTGACAGCGGCGCCCGCGGCCAACATCGCGCTCGTCACAGGCGACAAGCAGACCGTGCCCGTCGGGACCGCCGTGCCGATCGCCCCGGAGGTGCGGGTCACCGATGCCTTTGCCAATCCGGTGGCAGGGATTTCGGTGACCTACGCGCCGGCCCCGGGCAGCGGAAGCGTGACGGGCGGCGCGCCCACGACCGACGCGAGCGGCACGGCAGCGGTCGGGAGCTGGACTCTCGGCCCAACGGCAGGCACCAACACGCTGACCGCGTCGTCGGCGGGGTTGACCGGCAGCCCCGTGACGTTCACCGCCACCGGGACCGCGGGTGAGCCGAGCGCCAGTCAATCGCTGGTCGCCGCGGCGCCCACGACCATCACGGCGTCGAGCGGGACGAGTCTGAGTACGATCACGGTGACCGTGCGCGACGTAAACGGGAATTCGGTAAGCGGGGCGACGGTGACGTTGGCCGCGACTGGGGCCGGAAACACGCTCACGCAGCCGGTCGGGACGACGAGCGGCAACGGCCAGATCACGGGCACGCTCAGCTCGACCAAGGCGGAGACCAAGACCGTCACCGCCACGGTGAACGGCAGCATCGCTGTGACCCAGACCGCGACCGTCACCGTCGACCCGGCCGCCGCGGCGACGATCGCGGGCAACGGCGGGAACAATCAAACAGCCGCCGCGGGCTCGGCCGTGGCGGTGCCGCCCTCAGTGTTCGTAAGCGATCCGTTCGCCAACCCGGTCGCTGGGGTCGCGGTGACGTTCACGCCTGCAGCGGGGAGCGGCAGCGTGACCGGCGGGAGCCAGACCACCAACGCGAGCGGCATCGCCACCGTCGGCAGCTGGACGCTCGGCTCCACGGCGGGCCAGAACACACTGAACGCTACGTCAGGGAGTCTGTCAGGGAGTCCGGTCACGTTCACGGCGACCGGCACGGCGGGAACGGCGACCAAGCTCGCGCTGGTGACCGAGCCGTCGAGCGCGGCGCAGAGCGGAGTGACGTTCGGGCAGCAGCCGGTGGCGCAGCTTCAGGACGCCAACGGCAACCCCGTGAGCCAGAATGGTATCGCGGTGACGGCGGCGATCGCGTCGGGCCCGACGGGGGCCACGCTGGTCGGGACGGCGACGGCGAGCACCAACGGCGCGGGAACCGCGACGTTCACCAACCTCGGGATCACGGGCCACGTCGGCAGCTACACCCTGAGCTTCACCGCACCGTCGTTCACCGGGGTGAACTCTGCGGCGGTCACGCTCAGTGCCGGGCCGGCCGCGACGATCGCCGTGAACGCGGGGGACGGACAGACCGCGACGGTGGGCAGCCCGGTGACGGTGCCGCCCTCGGTGCTCGTGACCGACGGGAGCGGCAATCCCGTGTCCGGCGTTGCGGTGACCTTCGCCGTGACGGCGGCGAACGGGACCGTGGATCCGACTACCGCGGTGACCACCAACGCGAGCGGCATAGCGGCGGTGACCTCCTGGACGCTCGGGGCGGCGGCCAAGACCGACACGCTGCGTGCCACGGCCAGCGGGTTGAGTGGGAGCCCGGTGGTCTTCACGGCGACCGCGACCGCGGGCGGGCCGAGTGCGGCGCAGTCGACGGTGGCGGCGACGACGCCGATCACGGCGTCGAGCGGAGCGAGCCCAAGCACGATCACCGTCACCGTGCTGGATGGGAACGGCAATCCGGTGAGTGGGGCGACGGTGGCGTTGGCGGCCACGGGGACCGGGAATACGCTCACGCAGCCCGTAGGGACCACGAACGCGAGCGGGCAGATCACGGGGACGCTGAGCTCGACGAAGGCCGAAACGAAGACGGTCAGTGCTACGGTCAACGGCAGTATCGCCGTGACTCAGACCGCGACGGTCACTGTCAACACGGCCGCGGCGGCGACCATCGCGGTCAACGCTGGGAATAACCAGACGGCCACCGCGGGCACGGCCGTGACGGTCCCGCCCTCGGTGCTCGTGAGCGATCAGTTCGCCAACCCGGTCGCTGGAGCGGCGGTGACGTTCACGCCGGCCGCTGGCAGCGGCAGCGTGACGGGTGCGAGTCAGACCACGAGTGCAAGCGGTGTCGCGACCGTTGGCAGCTGGACGCTCAGCGCCACCGCGGGCCAGAACACGCTGACCGCGACGTCGGGGACCTTGTCCGGCAGTCCGGTCACGTTCACGGCAACGGGCACCGCGGGAACGGCGGCGAAACTGACCCTGACGACGCCGCCGTCGAGCGCGGCGCAGAGCGGGGTCGCGTTCGGGGAGCAGCCGGTGGTGCAGCTC
>CBFHAJ010000152.1:0-8649 GCA_965653495.1 uncultured bacterium
CCGGACGCGCCGTCACCTGACCGGCAACCTGGACCACCGTCTCGCTCGTGAGCCGGCCCGCCACGCGCCGGACCTCCTCCGGAGCGCCCGGACCGATCGCGACCTGCACCATACCCGCGCGGTCGCGCAGGTCGAGGAAGACAATTCCCCCGAGGTCCCTGCGGCGGTGGATCCAGCCACACAGCCGAACCTGCTGGCCCACGTGCTGGGAGCGCAGCTCGCCGCAGCGGTGGGTACGCATGGACGTGCGACTGACGCTCTCTATGGGACCTCCGCCTCGCACAGCACGCGGTAGAACTCATCGGGCGTGCGGGCGCCCAACAGCTTGCCCCGCACCGGCTCCCGCCGCACGAGTCTCGAGATGCGACTCAACGCTTTGACGTGAGCGCCGGCCGCTGACTCCGGACCTGCCAGAAGGAAGAACAGCCGCACCGGCTCGCCATCGATCGTTTCATAAGGGACCGGGGCTTGCGTCGTGCCGGCCACCACCACGAGCGCCGCCAGGACGGGCGTCTTGCCGTGCGGCACCGCCACGCCATAGCCGATGCCCGTGGGGAACTGCTTCTCGCGCTCGAGGATGGCGCCGAGCACCTCGTCCGACGCCCCCCCACCGTTCCCCACCCCCGCCAGGTCCACCAATTCCCTCAGGACCCCGGCTTTGTCGGTCGCGCGCAGGGGTACCCGAATACGGGCAGGCGTCAACAGCTGGGACAGGCGCACTCTGGTCCAAGTGTCCTA
This sequence comes from uncultured bacterium, assembly GCA_965653495.1. Lineage (GTDB taxonomy): Bacteria > Gemmatimonadota > Gemmatimonadetes > Gemmatimonadales > GWC2-71-9 > AG41. The sequence continues at coordinate 739 of CBFHAJ010000152.1, forward strand.
AACGCTTGAAGATAGTTAAGTTAGGTTTCTCGTGCAACACATTTCCGGAGCGGCACTTACGTGCAGGATTTGCTGAGTCTCACTCCCGACCGCGCGCGGGAGGCTGTGGGGCAGTGGCTCGAGGGGCTGGCGGAGCCGGCTTACCGGGCTAAGCAGATAATACCGCGGCTCTGGCAACGCCCGGTCCCGAGCTGGGACGAGGCCACGGATCTGCCCGCTCCGCTCCGCGCGGCGCTCGCGTCGGCGTTTCCGCTGCGCCGGCTCGAGCTCATCACGCGACAGCTGTCGCGCGACGGGACGCAAAAGTTTCTCTGGCGCCTCGGCGACGGCGAGGCGATCGAATCGGTGCTGATCCCCGAGGGAAAGCGACGTACCCTGTGCATCTCTTCCCAGGGGGGGTGCGCGCTGGGGTGCGTTTTCTGTGCGACGGGCCGGATGGGATTCCGTCGCAATCTTACGGCGGCCGAAATTGCCGGTCAGGTGCGGGAGCTTCTGCTGCTCGACCCGGCGCTCGCGCCCACGAACGTGGTGTTCATGGGGATGGGCGAGCCGCTGCTCAATTGGGAGGCGGTGGACACCGCGCTCACCGTCCTCAATGACGCCGGCGGCTTTGGGATCGGAGCCCGGCACATCACCATCTCGACGGTGGGCATCCTGCCGGGCCTGACGCAGCTCGCCCGGCGCCCGGAGCCGTTCCGGCTGGCGCTGTCGCTGCACGCACCGAGCGGCGAGCTGCGCCACTCGTTGATGCCGATCGAGAAGAAGTACCGGCTGCCGGACGTACTGGCGGCGCTGGCGCAGTTCCGGCGGCGGGTGACGCTCGAGTACGTCTTGATCGGCGGCAGAAACGATTCACTCGCTCACGCCGATGCGCTGGCCAAGCTCGCCGGCCCGCTCGGCGCCCTCGTGAACCTGCTGCCCCTGCATCCGGGCGGCGCGCCCGATCTCACGCCGAGCGCGCGGCCGGAGATGCTCGCCTTCGAGCGGCGCTTGAAGCGGCAAGGTGTGGCGGCGGTGTTGCGCCGCAGCCGCGGCCTCGACATCAGCGCCGCGTGCGGCCAGCTACGGGTGGAACTTGAGGCGCGGCGCAAAGTCCGCGCCCAGGAACACGCTCGCGTCGAGTAGCCTGGTGCTGTCGAGCTGCACGGTCACACGTCCCACGCCCAGCGCCGCCTGCACGCGCTCGCCGGCACTGGCCGGGGGGCGCCGCACGGCGATACGGGTCGAATCGAGCGTTCCCACGCTCTCGCCCGCGTTCCCAAACGCCACCACGTCGATGCCTGCCTGACGCAGCACCCGGGTCGCGATCTTCGCGAGGCCGGGCTTGCCGCTGGCGTTCAGCACCTCCACGCGCACGTGCGGCCCGTTCTCCCCGGGGATGGGGAGGCTCGCCGAGGCGCCACGCTCGCCGCGGCAGGCGGCGAGGGCGGCGAGGGCGGCCGTCGCTGCGATCAGGAGGCGACGAGCGAGTTCCAGAAGTCCACCGTTTCGGGGACCAGCGGCCAGCGGCTCGCGATCACGTGCGCGATGCGCCGGGCGGCGACCTGGCGCAGCACATCGTCCCGTGCCGTGGCGACCCGCGCGGCGAGCGCGCGCCGCTGCTCCTGGTCGAAGGAGCGGCCTGGCTCGAGGTAATCCGCCAGGTAGAGCATTTTGCCGACGTCGTCCCAACGGGCGTACCCCAGGGAATGGTAGCGCACGGCGTCGAGCACGCCCCGATCGGTCTCACCTTCGCGCGCGGCCCTATCGGCCGCGAGCGGACCGTGCACGAGCTCATTGACCGCCGGGGCGTCGCGCAGCGCGTCGTGCAACCATCCCGCGCGCAGCCAGCGCGCGCGCTCGGCCTCCGGGGTGCACAGCGCGTCCGCCCACGAGCCGAGCAGGGCGACGACCCGCTCGACGTGGGCGCGACGCTCGGGCGTGACGACGGCCCAAGGGGGGAGGCTCATCTTAGCTCACGACGCCCGCACCGACACGTCATTCCCGATCCCCTCCCCCAACACAACGTTGTCGATGAGCCGGGTCTTGCCCACGCGTGCCGCCACCGCCACCACGCTGCGGGCGTCGACCCGGGCGACGGGGCGGAGCCGCTCATCGACGATGGCGACGTATTCGGGCGTCACGCCGGGCGTCGTCAGGACCTCCAGTCCGCGGCGCGCCAGCGTCCGTGGATCGGCCTCGCCACCGCGCCACGCCTGCTCCACCGCACGGAGCGAGCGCGATAGCGCGAGGGCAGCGCGGCGCTCATCGCTGCTCAAGTATGTATTGCGGGACGAGAGCGCCAGGCCGTCGAGCTCTCGCACCGTCGGAGTCACGTCGATCTCGACCCCGAAGCTCAGGTCGGCGACCATGCGGCGGACGAGGATCGCCTGCTGAAAGTCCTTGCGTCCGAACACCGCGACATCGGGCTCCACGATGTGGAACAGCTTCGCCACGACCGTCAGCACCCCGGCGAAGTGCCCCGGCCGCGCGGCGCCCTCGAGCGTGTCCGCCATCGGTCCCGGCTGCACGCGGACCAGCGGCTCCGCCGGATACATCGCCTCGCCGCTCGGGACGAACATGCAATCGACGCCGCGTTCGACCGCGAGCTGTCGGTCCCGCGTCAAGTCTCGCGGATAAGTCTTGAAGTCTTCGCCCGGTGCGAACTGCAGCGGGTTGACGAAAATGCTCAGCACCACGCGGTCGGCGAGCTCGCGCGCGCGGTCCACCAGCCGCAGATGCCCTTCGTGCAGGAACCCCATCGTGGGGACGAACCCAATGCGGCGGCCGCGCGCGCGCTCGGCGCGCGACCAGGCGCGCATGTCGTTCGACGTCGCGAGCTCGTGCATGACCTGCCGGGGATGGACCGCTACTCGGCCTTCAGAACCACGCAGTCAGTCAGGTATGGATCGTTGAACTTCGCGACCTCGCCGACCTTGCGACCCGGCACCGGGAACAACCGGGCGGAGAGCGGCTTGCGCAATTTGGTGGAGAGCGCGGCCACATCGGCGATCAGTGCGGCCAGCTGGTCCGCCCCGATGTCTCCCTGCAGCGGCACGACGTCGAGTCCGGTCCCGCACACGCTGGAGTACAGCAGCAGGTCGCGCACTGTGAACCGACCCTCCGATGCCCGCTGCGCCAGCACGGGATCCTCCAGCACCGGAAGCATCAGCCCCGAGTAGCCGCAGGTCTTGAGCTTCACGCTCTTGAGCACGTCCGTGATCGCCGCGCACCCGGCGAGCGTCGATGCGTTACCGAACGGCACACCCGTGAGCGCCTCGATGGCTCCCCCGATGCTCGCATCCTTGCCTGGCGCGGGAGAGACGTCGATCCCCACATAGCCGCGCTCGTCGCGCCGGGCCGCGTCCCGCACCAGGCGCTCCACCGGCGCGAGCCGCGATTCGAGCGCCGCCGCCAGTCGCTGCTTGGCATCGGCCAGCGTGTTGGCTCCGGCGAAGGCGGCGGCGAGCAGCGGAGGGGACTCGATCCCGACCGCCACGGCCTCCGAGCCCTTGTGGTAGGCAACAGGGAAGAACGGCGTTCCGGCTGGCACATTGGCGGCCGCGGCGAACCGGAAGTTGCCGATGCCACCCGGCGTCGAGCGCGCGATCGCGGCCATCGCGTCGCCCGCCGCGGTGACCCCTCGCGGCGACGCAGTGTGGCCGGGTGACGCGACCCGGACGCTGAAGCTGAGGTTCTTCGTCGTGCGGGCCAGCTCGGCCGCCCATTTACCGAAGTCTGGATCGTCGCCATCCGGCGCCAAAACGGGGCCGATGCTCAGGAGCGCGCCTTCGGCGACCACCGCGCGGTCGAGCGCCTGCAGCCCGGACATGGCGTCGGCGCGGGCCCGCGGGCTCGCCTCTTCCAGGAACGGCTGGGTGGCGACGCGAATCGTCTGGACCTCGTAGCCCGCGTCCGTGGCCATCCGCTTGGCCTGCTTTAGGAAGCGCAGCGTGGGCTCCAACCCTTGCACGTCCGTAGGACCCCGCAGGTTCATGCCGGCGGTGATCGTGCGGATGCGGAACCCCGGTGCCGGCGCATCTGCCGACGGCAGGTGGAGGTCTGCCCCCGTCACGGGTGCCAACGCGGCCGCGCCCAGTATCTTCATCAGCTCCCTCCGCGACAGGTCGGTCATTTCGGAAACGAATGCTCGGGTCCGGGATAGCGCCCTTCTCGCACCTCGGCGCCGTACAAACGTACCGCCTCCCGCACGTCTTCGGCGAGGGCCGCGTAGCGCTTCACGAACTTGGCCGTGAACCGGTCGTTCAGGCCGAGCATGTCGGGGAGCACGAGCACCTGACCGTCGCATGCCGGCCCGGCTCCGATTCCAATGGTGGGGATCGAGAGGGACTTGCTGATCTGAGAGGCGAGCGGCGCCGGAATCAGCTCGAGCACGATCGCGAACGCACCGGCATCTTCGAGGGCCTTGGCGTCCGCTTTCAGGCGGGCGGCGGTCTGGTCGTCCCGCCCCTGCACGCGATAGCCGCCCAGCGCGTGCACCGACTGCGGCGTGAGGCCCAGGTGGCCCATGACCGGGATCCCTGCGTCGACCAAGGCGCGCACTGTCGCTGCGATCGGCTCACCGCCCTCGAGCTTCACGGCGTGACAGTCCGTCTCCTGCAGCACGCGCCCCGCGTTGCGGATCGCCTCCGCCGGCGAAATCTGATAGCTGAGGAAGGGCATGTCGCAGACGACCATGGCCCGCTCCGTACCACGCCGCACGATGCGCGTGTGATAGATCATCTGCTCGAGGGTAGCGGAGAGGGTCGTCTCAGCGCCCGCGAGCACCTGATTCACCGAGTCGCCCACGAGCAGCACGTCCACGCCCACCGAGTCGAGCAGCCGGGCGAACAGGGCGTCGTAGCACGTCAGCACCACGATCCGCACGCCCCGCTGCTTCATGCCGAGCAGCTCGTGCACCGTGACGGGTTTGGGGGCGTCAGTCACGCGCCGGCTCGTGAGGATGGTGTAGAGCCGTCGAGCTCGGCGATTTCCCGCAACCAGAAGTCGCGGTGCGACAGCTCGGGATGCGGAATGGTCAGATCGGGCTCGCTCACCCGGCGGTCACCCCAGCGGACGATGTCCAGGTCGAGCGTGCGGGGTCCCCAGCGCACCCCTCCCTGTCGCTCGCGCCCGCGCTCCGCCTCGATGGCGTGCAGCTGCGCCAGCAGCGGCGCCGGCTCGAGCGTGGTCTCGAGCACGACCATCTGATTCAGGTACGCTCCCTGGGGCACGGGGCCGAGCGGTGCGGTCTCTTCGACGCGCGAGGCGTCCACCAGGCGCGTGCCCGGTAACACCGCCAGTCGCGCGCGCGCGTGCGCCAGGTGCGCCGCGCGATCTCCGACGTTCGACCCCAGCGCCACGTAGACGCGCTCCCCTCTCGCCACCGCGGAATGGTAGCCCGGCTACGCGATGCTGGCAAAGCCGCGCGTGAGCTCGCGCAGCATGGCGGCCACGTCCTCGAGCTCGCGCGTGGCGCGCTCCAGGTCGGTCAGCCCGCGGGCCGCTTCGTCGGCGCGCGTCGCCACGTCGTCCGCCTCGGCGCGGTTCTTCCCCGCGATCTGCGCCACGGCGTGAATCCGCTCGCGCAGCTTTCCGAACGCCTTGTCCTGCTCCCCCGCGGCGGCCGCGATCCGCTGGGCATGGCCCGTCGCCTCCGCCGTGGCGGCCACGATGGCGTCGAGGGCTTGCAGCGCGGCGGACGAGAGCTCTTCTACGCCACTCACGTTCACCTGCCCGCGCCGCATCTGCTCCACCACTTCGCCTACCTGACGGTGAATGTCCTGCACCAGGTCGCCCGCTTCCACCGCGGCGTTGGCGCTCTGCTCGGCGAGCCGCCGCACCTCTTCCGCCACGACCGCGAATCCCTTGCCGTGCTTGCCGGCGCGCGCCGCTTCGATCGCGGCGTTCAGCGCGAGCAGGTTGGTCATGTCGGCGAGCTCGCGGATCGACGCAATGAACCCGGTGATGCGGCGGCTCACCTGCCCCAGCTGCTGCACCTGGCTGGACGCTTCGCCCACGAACGCCTTCAGGGCCACCAGCCGCTCGATGGCGTCGCGAATCTGCTGGCGGTTGCGGTTCGCCACCTCGCTCGCGGTGCTGGATGCCTGCGCCGCCTCGTTGCCATCTACCGACACGCGGCGCGACACCTGAGCGAGGCTCTCCGTGGCCTCGAGCCCGCCCGACACCTCGCCCTCTTCGGCCAGCACGCCCTGGCGGATCGTGCCAGTCGATCGCGCGACCGCGCCCGCCGCCTCCCGCATGGAAAGGGCGGCATTCGCCAATGTGGCGAGCTGCTGCGTCAGGGTGTCGACCGTTTCGACCAGGGGGCGGCGCAGTTCGGTGATGTGGATCGCGGTCGCGAGCTGGTTCGCGAAGGTGTTGATCGTGATCACATCTTTCGAGCGATAGACCTTGCGCTTGTGGTGCTCGAGCTCGAGGGTGCCGATCACCTGGTCACCGAACTTGATCGGGACCATCACGAGACTCTGCACGGCGAGGGGCGCATCGGCGATGCGTTTGTCGCGCGTCACGTCGTGGATGACGATGGCCGCGCTGCTTTGCGCCACCTGGGATCGCAGCGCCGCGGTATCCGGGGTGGGATCGCCGCGATCGGGTCGCCCGATCTGCCCGCGGTAGGCGAGCTGCAGCGCGCCTTCCTGGCGCCGGTAAATGCGAAAGTCGCCCCAGTCCACCAGGCGATGCGCGAGGCGCTCGATCCGCGCGAACGAATCCTCGAGACTGATGTTGCTCGTGATCACGGCCTCCATCGCATGGATCTTGTTCAACTCTTCGGCGGCGATCGCCTCCTCCAGCGTGTGCTTGAACAGGACCCCGAGAACGCCGAGCGCCGCCGCCACGAACGGCCACGCGAGGGGCGCCCAGTAGGCGACGGTGCCGATGACGATGGCCGCCGCGATCAGGCTCGCGCCGTAGCCGATGCATTCGTAGCGCAGGATCAACAATCGCTCGTCCTGCTCGAGCTTGCCGCGAATGATCAGGGCGAAGTAAAACAGCAGCCGACTGACGACGAAGTACGCAAGGCAATAGAAGAACAGCGCGGGCACCAGCTCCACGTGCAATCCCGGGGTGACGTCCGAAAGCCGGATCGTCGTGGCATAGACCCCGTACGCCCCGACCAGACCGACCACCTCGCGTCCCAGGTTCACGAGCGCCGCCCGGAACATTTTCTTCTGCCACAGCCAGTCGGCTCCCAGCACACCTGCACAGAGGGCGAGCGCCGTCGCCGGGATGCCGACCAGCATGGATCCGGCCAGCGCGACCAGGGCCGTCTGCGTGAGATACGAATACTTGCTCAAGGGCACCTGGGCGCCCCGCAGCGCGAACGCCGCGACGGAGAGCCCGAGAATCTCGAGAGGCTGGCCGATCCAACGGTGATCCGCGATCAGGGTCGCGACCAGGAGGAGCGGGCCCCCCACCGCCAGCGCCCAGCTGTAGACAACGACGAGCCGGTTCGCGGTCACGCGACGCTCGCCTCCTTCTGCACCGCCGCGGCCAGCGCGCGCACGAGACGCTCCGCCCCCGACGGCCCGCCCTGGGCCAGTGCGTCGACGAGCGCACTGCCGACCACGACGCCATCGGCCAGGGCCGCGGCGGCCCGTGCCTGCGCCGGCGTGCCGATGCCGAACCCCACGGCCAGCGGGAGCGCGCTCACGGCCCGAACGCGGGCGACGTGGGCTGCGAGATCGGCCGGCACCTGGTAGCCGTGAGCCGCGAGCCACCGGACGATATCGCGCTCACGCAGGACGGGCCTGTGGCCGGCTACGCGTTCGGGGTGCAGGGCCACGTCCATGTGGAACTGGCCGTGGCGGTCGTACCGCTTCCGGATCTCCATCCGGCCGATGAACGTGCCCGCGTCCCCCTTGCGGAACCGGTCGACGAACACCCGGGCGCGCTCATCGAACATGAGAA
>CBFHAJ010000153.1:0-8604 GCA_965653495.1 uncultured bacterium
AGGCCACCAAGGATGCCGGCAAGATCGCCGGGCTGGACGTAGTGCGCATCATCAACGAGCCCACCGCGTCGGCGCTGGCGTACGGCCTCGACAAGAAGAAGGAGGAGAAGGTCGCGGTCTACGACCTGGGCGGCGGTACCTACGACATCTCCGTGCTCGAGCTGGCCGAGGGCGTGTTCGAGGTGAAGTCGACCAACGGCGACACCCACCTGGGCGGTGACGACTTCGACGCGCGCAACATGGAGTGGCTCGTCGGGGAGTTCAAGCGCGACCAGGGGATCGACCTGTCCAAGGACCCCATGGCGCTGCAGCGGCTCAAGGAAGCCGCTGAGAAGGCGAAGATGGAGCTGTCCACCGTGATGCAGACGGAGATCAACCTCCCGTTTATCACGGCCGACCAGTCGGGACCCAAGCACCTGAACCTGTCGCTCAGCCGGGCGAAGCTCGAGCAGCTGGTCGACGACCTGGTGAAGCGGACCATGCCGCCGATGGAACAGGCGCTCAAGGACGCCGGGCTCAAGCCGTCCGACATCGACGAGGTCATTCTCGTTGGCGGCCAGACCCGCATGCCCAAGGTGCAGGAGATCGTCAAGAGCTTCTTCGGCAAGGAGCCGCACAAGGGCGTCAACCCTGACGAGGTGGTGGCGATCGGGGCCGCGATCCAGGGCGGCGTACTCGCCGGCGAGGTGAAGGACGTGCTGTTGCTCGACGTGACGCCGCTGTCCCTCGGCATCGAGACGCTGGGGGGAGTCACGACGGTTCTGATCGCCCGCAACACCACGATTCCGACCAAGAAGTCGGAGATCTTCTCGACCGCCGAAGACACCCAGACCACGGTCGAGATCCACGTGTTGCAGGGTGAGCGGCAGATGGCGCTGGACAACCGCACGATCGGGAAGTTCCAGCTCACCGGCATCCCACCCGCTCCCCGCGGCGTGCCGCAGTTCGAGGTGACGTTCGACATCGACGCCAACGGCATCTTGCACGTGTCCGCCAAAGACAAGGCCACCGGCAAGGAGCAGAAGATCCGGATCGAGGCCTCCTCCGGGCTGGGTGACAAAGACATCGATAAGATGGTCAAGGATGCGGAGTCCCACGCCGCCGAAGACAAGAAGCGCCGCGACGAGATCGAGCGGCGCAACCGGCTCGACTCCCTGGTGTACGAAGTCGAGAAGAACACGAAGGAGTGGGTCGACAAGCTGGACGCGTCCCTCAAGGGACGGCTCGACAAAGGCCTCGAGGGCGCGAAGCAGGCGCTTCGCTCCGGCAACGGCGACGAGATCTCCCGCGCGCTCGAGGAGCTGCAGCAGGCCTATTCCGCGGCAGGCGCGTCGCTGTACGCGGCGCAGCGCGGCGCAGGAACTCCTCCTCCGGGAGCGGAGCAGCCGACCGGCGGTGCGGGAGCGGGGGCTGGAGAGAAGAAGGACAACGTGGTCGATGCCGATTATGAAATCGTGGACGACGACAAGAAGAAATAACACCCTTTACCGGAAGATCTAGCGATGTCCGTACGCACGCGCGATTGGCTGAAGTTCGGGACCCTGGTGGCGATTGCCTTCGTTTTTGGGCTGGCATTCGCCTCCACACTCAATCTGCCCAAGCAGACGGGAGCGGCGGAGTCGATCGTCGCGCCACAACCGACCGCCGCCGCGCCGGCCGCGGCGGCGGTACCACAGCCGTCGGCCAAGGCGACGGCCGAGCTGGGCGACGCGTTCGTCTCGATCGCGGACCACGTGCGGCCCGAAGTGGTGTTCATCCGCTCGCAGCACGTGGAGCGGGCCCAGGATCAGCGACTGCCTCCGGGCTTCGAGGACTTCTTCCCGAACCTGCGCCGGCGCCCCCAGGTCGAGCAGGGCTCAGGCTCGGGATTCATCGTCTCGACGGACGGCTACATCCTCACCAACAACCACGTGGTCACCGGCGCCGACAAGGTGACCGTCAAGCTGTACGACAAGCGCGAGTTCACCGCCAAGGTCGTGGGCACCGATCCCAACACGGACGTGGCCGTGATCAGAGTCGACGCGCGCAACCTGCCGGCGGTCCAGTTCGGCAATTCCGACTCGACGCGGGTCGGTGAATGGGCGCTCGCCATCGGGAATCCGCTGGGCGAGGCGTTCGCGTTCACCGTCACCGCCGGTATCGTCAGCGCCAAGGGGCGGCTGCTCGCGGGGCTGCAGCAAACGCGCTACGCGATTCAGGATTTCATTCAGACCGACGCCGCCATCAACCCGGGCAATTCGGGCGGGCCCCTCGTGAACATCCGGGGCCAGGTAATCGGCATCAATTCCGCGATCGCCAGCGAGACCGGCTTCTACGCGGGCTACGGGTTCGCGATCCCCATCAACCTGGCGCGCACGGTCATGGATCAGCTGGTCAAGACCGGACACGTGGAGCGCGCGGTGATGGGCGTCGGCATCGTGGACGCCGACGAGAACGACGCGGCCGCGGTGGGCCTGAAGCAGATCACCGGCGTGGTCGTGAAGAGCTACACCGACGACAACTCACCCGCGAAGAAGGCCGGGGTCCAGCTGGGCGACGTGATCGTGGCGCTCGACGGCGAGTCGATCGACAACACGCCGCAGCTGCAGCAGAAGGTAGCGTTCAAGAAGCCGGGGGACCCGGTGGAAATCACCGTGCTGCGCCAGGGCGGCGAGCGCAAGACCATTACCGTGCGCCTGGCCCGCGCGCCGAGTGACTCGGAAACCGACGTCGCCGCCGCCAGCTCGCGGCCCAGGGCTGGCGCCGCCAAGGAGGAGATGCTCGGCATCACGGTGCAGGCGCTCTCAACCGACGACGCGGACAACCCCCGCCTCAAGGCCGTGCTCGACCGCGGCGGCGGCCTGGCCGTGACCGACGTCGCGCCCGACGGCCCCGCGTACGGCAGGCTGCGCGCGGCGGACGATCAGGGCGGCCCTGATATCATCGTCGCCGTGAACGGGACGCCCACGCGCACCCGTGCGGCACTGGGGGACGCACTGCGGAAAGTAAAGTCGGGCGACGTGGTGACGCTGCAGGTGCTGACCCGCAGCCCCGACAGTCAGGACGGCTGGCTCGGTTCGGTGGTGAGAATCCGGGCGCGCTAGCCGCGCCGCCGGACCAACACCACGCCCGTCACCAGCTGCCACACCACGGGAAGCACGAAGGCCGCTTGATCGGCCTTCGTGTCTTCCCGGAAGACGAGCGCCAGCGCGATCCCCACTGCCCCCGCGGCCACCCCGCTCGTCGCGAGCCAACGGGGCAGCACTTTTCCCTCGAGCATCCCCCAGCCGAACAGCGTGGTGGCGAGCCCCAGGGCGAACCCCGCCACGCGTTGCGCCGTGAGCGCGAAGGGCCGCATCATGTCGAACAGGAACGCCGCGCGCGTGGCGGTCATCCCCGCGTCGGAGGTCGCGAAGCTGTTTGCCAGCGCCCACCCGGCTCCGCCCATGAAGGCGACGATCACCACCCACAACGCGTAGGCGAAGGTCGCGAGCATCACACCGGCCCTCGTGCCGCTCTCGCCCGGCGTGCCCACGTGCGGCCCCACCACACCGACCAGGCCGACCAGTGACAGCGGGAAGCTGAACAGGAACGCCCAATGGATCGCGGGCCAGGCCGCGGTATGAGCGATCGCAGCGAGCTGACCCGCACCGTCGAGACCAACGATGTCGGGATGCAGCGCGCCCGCCGCGATGGTGAGCAGCGGCCCGACGAGCAGGCACAGCGCGTAGACGAGCGATCGGGAGACGGTCATGGGCCCAATCTACCCGCGAGCGGGGGCAACGCTATATTGCCCCCATGCAGCTGACCCGGATCCTGCGCGAGGGGTTCATCGCGGGAATCATCGGTGCCGGGGCCGTGGCACTCTGGTTCCTCATCGTCGACGTGATTGCCGGTCGACCGTTCTTCACGCCGGCCATGCTCGGCTCCGCGGTGTTCTTCGGAGAGACGGACCCCGCCAAGGTCGTGATCGAATTCTCCCGCGTCGTGCCGTATACGATGATCCATGTCTGCGCCTTCATCATCGTCGGGGCCGTGGCCGCCGCGCTCGCCGCCGAGGTCGAAGTCGCCCCGCCGACCTTGTATCTCATCGTCGTCACCTTCGCGGTATTCGAATTCGGGTTCTACATCATGCTCGCGGTGCTGGCGCAGCCGCTGCTGGGCGCGCTCACGTGGTGGAACGTGGCGATCGGCAACGCGATCGCGGCGTACGCCATGGGATACTACCTGTGGCGCGAGCATCCGAAAATCGCGGAAACGCTCAGGATGCATCCGCTGGGGGAGACGGACGAGGGAGAGTGACGCCGTAAGCCTCCAGCGGCACCGCTCGCTCCGCCTCACCGCGCTCCTCCCGGGCCGCCCAGCGGAACCACACCACCGTCGCCGCCCCCCACAGATACACCGTCCCCACCACCCACATCGCCAGCCCGCCCAGCTGCTGGTCCGCCAGCGGGTCCAGTCCCCACACGCGGGGGGGGGGCGCCGCCGCGTAGAACGGGTAGAGCACCTCACTCGACAGCGTGATCAGCGCGCCCGCGAGCGACATCGGCAGTCCGAGGACGAACAGATAGAGGAGTTGCGTCAAGTAGCTGGCGCGCGGCAGCTCCGGGACGGGCGACAACACCGGCCACCACATGATGACCGCGGTGGCGAGGAACACCAGGTGCTGCACGATGTGCAGCGGATGGTGCTCGAGCGCGGCCTCGTAGAACCGGGGGAAGTGCCACAGGGTGATCGGCACGGAGAACAGTGCGCCCGCCACGAGCGGCCGCGTGGCCCAGCGACCGCACGCCAGCACCGCGCGCGGCCGGAGCAGCGGCCGCACGACCCAGGCCGGCGTCCCATACAAGAGCAGCGGCGGAAACACCAGCGTCAGCACGAGGTGCTGCAGCATGTGGGCGCTGAACAGATAGTTGTCGGAGAGGTTGTGCAGCGGGCCGTTGAGCGCCAACCCCAGCACGACCAGAGCCCCGGCGAACGACACGATACGGCGCCCGGGCGCCCGCAATCCTCCCAGATAGACGTAGAGCCCGCCCAAAAGGACGAGCCCTATGATCACGCTCGGATGCAGGTCCCAGCGCTGCCAGGTCATCCCCCCCCCCCACCCGCTCCCCGCAACGTCAGCGCGCCTAGCAAGAGGAACAGCAGCGCCACGAGCACCGTCACGGCCAGGATCAGCGGCGCGCCGAACAGGAATGTGAAAATCTTGCTGTCGGCCTTCAAGTGCATATAGAACATCACGACCAGCGTGAACTTGGCGGCGGACAAGACGAGCAGCACCGGCACCAGCACCGGGTGGAACGCGGGGACGTAGAAGACGCCGACCTCGAGGACGGTGAGAATCACCAAGGCCGCAGCGACGCGCAGATAGACGTCGACGGTCGGATGAGTTTGCTGCGTGTGATTCGTCTCAGGCATTAGAACCTGTACTCCCAGTTGTCCGGTCCGCAGTGTAGTTGCCAGACGCCAAGTTGCAAGCGGTTGTCAGCTGGCAGTGCCGGTTGCAGGAAGACGCCCTAACAAACTGCTTCTCCAGACTGTGAACCGCTTGCAACTTGGCGTCTGGTAACTGCATTGGCATCCTTGCGCCTCTCAACTGTCAACTATTGAATGAGGTAGACCACCGTAAAGATCACAATCCAAACCACGTCCACGAAATGCCAGTACAGCCCTGAGATCTCGACCGTCATCGCATGGGCCTGCGTCAGCTTTCCCTGCAGCGCCCGCACCCACAGCGTCAGCAGCCACAGCACGCCGACGGTGACGTGGGCGCCATGCGTCCCCGTGAGCACGAAGAACGTGCACCCGAACAGGTTGGTCTGGAGCGTCAGCCCTTTGTGCACGAATTCGGTGAACTCGATCACCTGGCCGCCGAGAAACACCAGACCGAGCAGCGCGGTGCAGAACAGCCAGATCCTGCCCCACTTCATGTCCCCGCGCTGCACCGCCGCGAGCGCCAGCACCATCATGAGGCTCGACATCAGCAGATCGAAGGTGCTGACGGACGTGAACGGGATATTGAGGATCTCGTGGGGATAGGGGCCCGCCACGCTGCGGCCCTTGTAGACCAGATAGGTCGAGATGAGTGACGTGAACAACAGACACTCGGAGCCGATGAACGCCCAGAACGCGAGCTTGCGGCTGTCCAGTCCCAGGCTCGTGTGGTGACTCATACCTCGAACGGCTCGAACGCCCAGCGGTACACGCCGAACAGCAGCACCGCGCCGCCCACGAACACCACCCACAGGGTGTGCGTGAGCGCGGAGAGGGCCATGAGGGGCAGGCCGAACGCCGCCACCATGGGCCACCAGGAGCCGCCGGGCACGTGAATCGGGGCCGGTGGGGTCGCGGGCGGGTCGCGCATCGCCCCGTGGTGCTCCGTCTTCCAGCGCGGCAGCCGGCTCTCGACCGTGGGGATCACGGAGAAGTTGTAGACCGGTGGCGGCGAGGGAATGCTCCACTCGAGGGTGGCGCCGCCCCAGGGATCGTTGGGGGCACGCTGCCCGCTGCGCGAGCGGAGCAGGTTGATCACGAACAACAGGATCGAGACCGCGATCAGCAGCGCGCCAATCGTCGAGGCGAGATTCAGATCGGCGACGCCCAGGTCCGGCGAGTAGGTATACACGCGCCGCGGCATGCCGAGCAGCCCGATGAAGTGCATGGGAAAGAACGCCAGGTTCATGCCGATGAGCTGCAGCCAGAAGTGCCACTTGCCGAGCGCCTCGGACAACAGCCGGCCGGTCATCTTGGGCCACCAGTAATACACGCCGGCGAACAGGCCCATGATGGTGCCGCCGAACAGCACGTAATGAATGTGTGCGACGACGTAGTAGGTGTCGGTCTGCTGCAGGTCGGCGGGGGGCGACGCGTGCGTCACACCCGAGAGCCCGCCGATCACGAACATGGCGATAAATCCCACCGCGAAGTGCAGCGCCGTGGTCCCGCGGATGTCGCCCCCCCACAGCGTGGCGATCCAGTTGAAGATCTTCACGCCGGTCGGGACCGCGATCAACATCGTGGTGGCGCTGAACACGGAGTCGGCGATCGGCCCCAGGCCCACCGAAAACATGTGGTGGCTCCACACGCCCCATCCCATGAAGCCGATCAGGATCCCCGAATAGACCACCACCGTGTACCCGAACAGCGGCTTGCGGGCGAACGTAGGCAGCACGTCCGACACGATCCCCATCGCCGGCAGAATGAGGATGTATACCTCGGGATGCCCGAACAGCCAGAACAGGTGTTGCCACAGGACGGGCGTCGCGCCCGCCTCGTGCACGTAGAAGTGCGTCCCGAAAAACCGGTCGAACATGAGAAACGCGAGCCCCACCGTGATCACCGGGAACGCGGTGATGATGAGGAACTGCGTCACGAGCGTCATCCACGTGAAGACGGGCAGCCGCATCAGCTTCATGCCCGGTGCCCGCAGATTGAGGATCGTGACGATGAAGTTGAAGCCGGCGGCGAGTGACGAGATGCCCAGGACCTGCAGGCCCAGTAGCCAGAAGTCGATGTTCGGCCCCGGAGAGAACTGGCGTTCCGTCAGATTCGCGTAGCCGAACCACCCGCCGTCGGGCGCGACGTTCAAGGTGGGCGCGTGGAACAGCGGCCCCACGAACCAGCTCGCGTTCAGGAACAAGCCTCCAAGCAGGAAGACCCAGTAGCTGAACGCATTGAGCCGGGGGAACGCCACGTCGCGGGCGCCGATCTGCAGCGGCACGATGTAATTGAAGAAGCTCGCCGACAGCGGCATCAGAGCGAGGAATACCATCGTGGTGCCGTGCATCGTGAACAACTGATTGTACGTCTCGGCCGTGACCAGGTGACCGTCCGGCTGGGCGAGCTGCAAGCGGATGAACAGCGCCTCGATCCCGCCGATCAGGAAGAATCCGAACGCGGTCCAGAAGTAGAGCAGGCCGATCCGCTTGTGATCGGTGGTGGTGAGCCAGCTCTTCATTTGAGGCTCTGCAGGTAGGCGACCAGGGCCGCGATGTCGGCGTCCGAGAGCGGCGGCTTCATGCGGGTCATGATCGCGCCGGGCTTGAGCGCCGGCGCGTCGGCGATCCAGCTCGCGAGGTGGCTCGAGTCATCAGGGAACAGCCCGGCGGCGATGGTGGTCCGGCTCGCGACGTGGGTGAGATTGGGTCCGATCACGCCCGGCGAGACGCCCTGGATCATGTGGCAGCCGATGCACGCCGAGCGCGAGTACACGGCCTTCCCCTGCTCCGCCAGGCTCGCCTTGGCGGGCGTGACCGGCGGGCTCTGCTGGTCCTTGGTCCACGCGTCGAACCCCGCATCCGAGTCGACGATAACGCGCAGCCGCATGTTGGCGTGCGAGGCGCCGCAGAACTCGGCGCACTGGACGGAGTAGGCGACGGTCTAGTCCGCACGGAACGCGATGCGGTTCGTCTGGCCGGGGATCGCGTCGCGCTTGCCGCCGAGCGGCGGGATCCAGAAGGAGTGGATCACGTCGGCCGAGGTGATCGCGAACTGCACCGGCTTGCCGGCGGGGATGTGGGCTTCGTTGGCGGTGGTGATCCCCAGATCGGGATACTTGAACTCCCACCACCACTGATGCCCGACGACCTGGACCTTGAGGGCGCCGGGCGGCGCCTGGCCGGCGGT
>CBFHAJ010000154.1:0-8439 GCA_965653495.1 uncultured bacterium
TCTGCGACGACGCCATCTTCATGCGGACGATGATCTCGGACATCCTGGCCCAGGCCGGCTTCGAGATCGTCGGTGAGGCGGAGACGGGCTCGCAAGCGGTCGAGAAGTACCGGCAGCTCAAACCGGACCTGGTCACGATGGACATCGTGATGCCGGACATGGGCGGGATCGACGCGGTGCGCGAGATCGTCAAGCAGGATCCCGACGCCAAGATCCTCATGTGCAGCGCCATGGGGCAGCAAGCCCTGGTGGTGGAGGCGATCCAGGCCGGCGCGAAGGATTTCGTCGTCAAGCCGTTCCAGCCCTCGCGCGTCCTCGAGGCCGTCCAGCGCGTCCTCGGCTGAACCCATGGACCTCTCGCAGTACGCTGAGCTGTTCCTGGCCGAGAGCCGGGAGCACCTCAGCGCGTGCAACCAGCTGCTGCTCGACTGGGAGCGAGCGCCGACCAATCCCGCGCCCGTGGGCGGACTGTTCCGCGCCGTTCACACCGTGAAGGGCATGGCGGCGACGATGGGCTACGCCCGCGTCACCGATCTGGCCCACCGCACCGAGAACCTGCTGGACCTGATCCGCCACGGCGCCCGCCCGGCCACCGATGAGCTGTTGCAGCTCCTGTTCCGCGCGCGCGACGCGCTCGAGACGGCCGTGGAGCTGTCGGTGGTGGGCCGCGAAGACGAGCTCGACGTCGCCGAGATCGTGGCCGACCTCGAGACCGCGGCTGAGGGGCTCGGGGCTCCGGACTCGGGCCTCGGGAAGGCAACGCCAGCTCCCGAGCCCCGAGCCCCGAGCCCCGAGCCCCAAGCTGGCCGCTTGGTTCAAGTCACCCTGCGCGCCGAAGCGCCGCTCAAGGGCGGGCGCGCCCTGCTCGCCCTCAAGCGGGCCCAGGGTCTTGGGACGGTGCACGGCATTACGCCGCCGCAGGCGGCGTTCGAGTCGGACGACTTCGACGGCCGTTTCAGTTTTCGCATCGAGTCGCAGGCGAGCCCCGAGGACATCCAGAAAGCAGTGCGCGGTGCGGGCGACGTGGAGCACGTCAGCGTGGGAGGGGAGGAGCGCCGCGTGGCCCCCGAGCGCGGAGCCGGGCCGGAGGCGCCGTCCGAGAAGACGCGCCACATCCGGGTCGACTTACGGCGCCTCGACCAGCTGATGGACATGATCGGTGAGCTGGTGACCGTGCGCGGCCGGCTGAACGAGCTGGCGGCGGTGCGGCGCGACCCGGAAGTCGACGACGTGGCGATCCAGGTCTCCCGCCTCTCCGCTGACCTGCAGGCCGGCATCATCCAGGCGCGGATGACGCCGGTGTGGCAGGTGTTCGACCGGTTTCCGCGTCTGGTGCGCGACCTGGCGCGTGAGCTCGGCAAGCAGGTGGCGTTCCGCGTGGAGGGCAAGGAGATCGAGCTCGACCGCGCCATTCTCGACGAGCTGGGCGACCCGCTGCTGCACCTGCTGCGCAATGCCGTGGACCACGGGATCGAGCCGCCGGCCGAGCGCCGGCGCCGCGGCAAACCGCCCGAGGGCGAGATCGTGCTCGCGGCGATGCGCGAGCGCGCCAGCGTCGCCATCAGCGTGAGTGACAACGGGCGCGGCATCGACCGCGGCAAGATCCTCGAGCGGGCCCGGCGCGACGGTCTCGTGGACGCGCACGCGGAAGCCCTCTCCGACGACCAGCTGCTGCGCGTGCTCGCGCGGCCGGGGTTCACTACCGCCGACGCGGTGACGAGCGTGTCGGGACGCGGCGTGGGAATCGACGTGGCGATGACGCGCATCCGCGCAATGGGCGGCACGATCGACATCCGCACCGAGCTCGGCAAGGGAACGACGTTCGTGCTGCGGCTGCCGGTGACGCTGGCCATCGTGCGCGCGTTGATCGCCGGCGTGGGCTGCGAGCGCTACGCGCTGCCGCTCACGTACGTCGCGGAGACCGTGGAATTCGGCGTCCAGCCGACCACGATGGTGGAGGGGCGGGAAGCGATCGTGCTGCGCGACCGCGTGGTGCCGCTGGTGCATCTGCGGCGCATGCTGGGCGTGAGCGGTGATCCGCCGCCGCGCTCCCCCATCATCGTGCTCGAGATGGGCGAGCGGCGCAGCGGCATCGTGGTCGACGGGATGCTGGGGCAGCAGGAGATCGTGGTGAAGGGCTTCGACCAGCCGCAGGGCACGCTCCCCGTGTTCAGCGGGGCGACGATCATGGGCGACGGCATTCCGGCGCTGATTCTCGACGCCGGCGGGCTCCTGTAGGAGGGGAGGGGAGGCGGCATGGAGGACGTGCGGGACTTGAAGGAGCTGCAGATCGATGCGCTGCGGGAGGTGGCGAACATCGGCGCGGGTCACGCTGCGACCGCGCTGTCGCAGCTCACCAACCGCAGGATCATGATCAGCGTTCCGCAGATCAACATCGCGCGCCTGGAGGAGGTGCCCGACCTCCTGGGAAATCCTCAGGATGTAGTCGCGGCGGTGCTGATGCACATGCTGGGCGATCTGACGGGACGGACGTTGCTGCTGTTCCCCGAGGCCGTGGGGCGGCGGGTGTGCGACATTCTGCTGCGGCGGCCGATGGGCGCGACGACGGCGTTCGACGTGCTGGAGCAATCATGCCTCAAGGAGGCCGGCAACATCCTGTCGGGCGCATACATGAACGCGCTGTCCGACTTCATGGGCATGCTGCTGCTGCCGTCGGTGCCGAGCCTCGTGGTCGACCTCTCGGCCGCGGTGCTCACGACGACCTACCTCAACTTCGGGCACGAACGCGACTTCGTGTTCTGTGTCGAGACCGAGTTCACCATCGACTCGGCCGAGGGGCTGCGGGGCCACTTCCTGCTGCTGCCCGACCTGGCGTCGCTCAAGGCCATCTTTGACGCCATCCGCCTGAGCTGACCCGTGACGGCGCCGGCGCTCTCGGAACGGGACCTCGCGGTCCTCCGATCCTTCGCCCGCCGGATCGACCCGTCGGACGCCGGCGCGCACAACAACCTCGGCGTCCTCTACTATCAGAAAGGCCTGGTCGAGGAGGCGATCGGCGCGTTCACCCGGGCGCTCGAGCTCGATCCCAAGATGCAGGTCGCGCAGCGCAATCTCGAAATCGCCTACCACGACACCGGCTACTATGACCAGCGCGTGGCCCAGCTGCGCGAGCGACTGCGCAGCGCCCCCGACGATCGTGACGCGCGCTGGGAGCTGGGGCGGGCGTACGCGATCCTGGGCGCGTCCGACGACGCGACGGCGGAGTTCGAGCAACTGCTCGCCCACAAGCCCAACGACGTAGCCGCGATCATCCAGCTCGGGCTCGCCGAGAAGAACCGCGGGCGTCCCGAGGCGGCCACCGAGTGGTTCCTGCGGGCCGTCGAGCTCGAGCCCGAGTCGACAGTGGTGCACTTCTATCTCGGCGAGATCTACTACAACCGCGGCCTGAACAACGAAGCGCTCGCGGCGCTGGAGCGCGCCGTCGCCATCAACCCCGACAACGCCAACGCCCATTACCTGATGGCGTTCGTGCTGGGCGACATGGGCCGCCACCAGGACGCGCGCGCCGCCTCCAAGCGCGCGATCCAGCTCAACCCGCCGCTGGCGCGCGCCCAAACCAACCTCTCGCTCGAGCGCTACAACGCGGAGCGCAAGAGCCAGGAGCGCCGCCAGCGGCTCGCGCCCGAGCCCCAAGTCGTGGAGGGGAACGAGCTGGCCCACTACAACCTCGGGCTCGCGTTCCGGCAGAAGGGCTACTACGCGGAGGCGTTGCGGGAGTACCGGCTGGCGCTGGAGCGGGGCGAGGACCGCCGCCTCACGCTGCAGGCGATGGCGGAGGTGCACCTCCTCAAGCACGACTTCCCCGCGGCGCTCGAGCTGTACGAGACGCTGCTGAAGGAGGCCCCCGACTCGCCCAAGCTGTGGAACGAGCGCGGCGTGGTGCAGCATCAGGCCGGTCACGCCGAGGAGGCGATGGCGTCGTACCAGCGCGCGGTGGAGGTCGACCCGAACTACGCGCTCGCCTGGAACAACCTGGGGGTGGTGCAGGCGCACAAGACCAACAGCGACGCCGCGATCGAATCGTTCCGCACGGCGCTGCGGCTCCAGGGAACGTTCAGCGCGGCGCGCCTGAACCTCGCCCTGCTGCTGTACCAGCTGCGCCGCTTCCAGCTGTCGCTCGAGGCGTATCGCCAGGTGCTCTCGACCGAGCCCAACTCGGCGCCGGCGTGGAACGGCGTCGGCCTGGTCCTGGTCGAGCTGAAGCGATTCCCGGATGCGCGCAACGCGTTCGTGCGGGCCGTGGAGGTCGATCCCGACCACGCCGGCGCGCACTACAATCTCAGCTTCACGCTGTCCAACCTGGGCGATTTCGACGGCGCGCTGCGCGCCACCAAGCGCGCCCTCGAGCTCGACCCCTATTACGTATCCCAGAAATTCGCCCTCACGATTGACCTGCAGTACGAGAAGGCCAACATCGGCATCGCCCCCGAGATCTCGGCCGACGTCACCGCCGAGGCGATCGGCGAGGATTTCGCGTTCGACCAGCGCCTGCTCGACAACATCTTCCAGGAGCTGGCCCCGGCCGCGGCCGCCACGCCCGAGCCGGCCGCCGGGAAGGCCGCCGACGACCCGCTCGCGCTGGCGCGCGACTACGTGAGCAAGGGGCTCATGGACGTGGCCGCCGCGGAGGCCGTGCGCGCGGTGCAGCGGGGCGCGAGCCGCGCCGACGCGGCCGTCCTGTTGGGCGACATCTTCGCGAAGCGCGGGCTGCACGGCGAAGCGCTCGAGCGGTATCGCGAGGCGCGGGCCCTCGAGCCCGACCGCGCGGACGCGCGGCTCGGCGAGGTGAAGGCGCTGTTCGCGCTGGGCGGCTGGCGCGGCGACGAAGCCCACGGGCTGGCGGAGGAGCTGCTGGCCATGGCCCCGGAGGACGTGGACGCGCTCGTCGCCGTGGCGCGGGGGCGCGCCGGCGCGGGTGACGCCGCCGGCGCGCTCACCGCGCTGCAGCAGGCGCAGACCCGCGCGCCGGGCCGGGCCGACCTGCACAAGCTGCAGGGCGACGTCGCGCTCAAGGTCGGCGACAAGCACGGCGCCCTCGCCGCCTACCACGCCGCCCTCGAGCTCGACCCCGGTTTTATCCAGGTCTGGGTCGATCTCGGCCGCCTGCACGAA
Organism: uncultured bacterium; assembly: GCA_965653495.1. Taxonomy (GTDB): domain Bacteria; phylum Gemmatimonadota; class Gemmatimonadetes; order Gemmatimonadales; family GWC2-71-9; genus AG41. Next base: position 5,134 of record CBFHAJ010000154.1, read on the forward strand.
GAGAAGGAAGCGTGGGACGACGCGCGGCGCGCGTACGAGCAGGCCCTCGATGCGCTTCCCACGTTCCACGAGGCCGCGCTCGCGCTGGCGGACCTGCTGCGCCGGTCCGGCCACCCGCGTCAAGCCGTGGTGCGGCTGGCGGAGCTGCTCGAGCAGGACCCGTACGATCTGCCGGCGCTGCTGCTCCTGGCCCGCGCGCTGATCGACGACAAGCGCGACGCCCAGGCGCTCGAGGCGCTGCGCCGCGCCCTCAAGTTCGACCCCGACCAGGTAGAGGCGCTGTTCCAGCTGGGCGTCGTGCTGGCGCGGCTGCACCGCTACGCCGAAGCGGTCGAGGCATGGGAGAAGGTGACGCGCGTCGACCCCGCGGGGCCGTTCGCGCAGCGCGCGCGGGTGCACGCCCGCACGGCGCTCGACCTGCAGCACATCTTCGCCTCGGACGCGGCCTAGACCATGGCGATCGAAGGCCCGCTCCGCGAGCTCGGCATCCACGACGTCTTCCAGCTGCTCGACTTGAGCAAGAAGACGGGCGTGCTGCGCGTCACCTCGGAGCTGCGTCACAACGCCGGCACCGTCTACTTCGAGGACGGCACCATCATCTTCGCCGAGATCCGCTCCAACCCGCACCCGCTGGGCGCGTTGCTGTTGCGCACGGGGAAAATCACGGACGCGGATCTGGAGCGCGCGCGCGACATGCAGCAGCGCCAGGGAGACGCGCGCCGGCTCGGCGAGATCCTCGTCTCGCTCGGCGCCATCACGCCGCGCGAGCTCGAGCGCCAGGTGCGCTTCCAGATCGAGGAAGTGGTGTTCGAGGTGATGGGCTGGCGCGAAGGCTACTTCTCCTTCAGCGAGGGCCCCCTCACCACGGTGCCGACCGAGGCGACGGTGCGCATTGCCACCGAGGCTCTTCTGATGGAAGGCGCCCGGCGCATCGACGAATGGTCCCGCATCGAGAGTCGCATTCCCCACCTGGGTGTCGTGCCGGCGCTCGCGCCACTGCAGGACGGGGCGGCCGGCGACCTCGACCTGCTCCCGCCCGAATGGGAGATGCTCGCGATGGTGGACGGCGATCGCGACGTGCGCGCCATCGCCTCCGCCCTGGGGCGCTCCGATTTCGACGTGGCCAAGACGCTGTTCGGGCTCGAGAGCGCCGGCGTGATCGTGCTGGCGGATCCCGGCACCACGAAGCGCGAGCGCAGCACGCTCGCCGCCGACCTGGCCGAGCTCGTGGCCCGCGCCGAGGAGGCGCTGGAGCGTCGCGAGCTGGAGGAAGCGCGCGGGCTCGCCGAGCAGGCCGCCGGGGCCCACCCCCACGACCCCGCGGTGCACTTGCTGCTCGGTCGCATCGCGCTCGCGGCGGGCCGGGGGAGCGACGCGGTGGAGGAGCTGCGGCGCGCGCTGCGCCTCGATCCACTGCTCGTGGCCGCCTACCGCCTGCTCGGGTTCGCGCTCGTCGCCACCGGGCGGTTCGCGGAGGCGCTCGAGCAGTGGGAGCAGTGGGAGCGGCTTGCCCCGCGCTCGGAGGCGGAGCTGGCCCGGCTGGACGACGTGCGACGCGCCCGCACTGCCGCGCAAACGCTGGCGGGCACCGGGATGGCCCATGGCTGAGGACGTGAAGTCCCTGTCCGCCGAGCTCGCTCGCGACCCCAACAGCCTCGTGTTCCTGCGGCTGGCCGAGCTGTTGCGACAAAAGGGTCAGCTCGACCCGGCGCATCGCGTCGCGCTGACCGGCCTCGAGCGCCACCCGCACCTCGCGGACGCGCACGACCTGTACGCGCGCATCCTCGCCGACAAGCATGATTATGAGCGCGCCTTCGACGAGTGGGACATGGCGCTGCGCATCGCGCCCGACCACGTGGGCGCGCTCAAGGGGCTCGCGTTCCTCTACTTCAAGGTGGGCGACGTGCCGCAGGCCGTGGCCCACCTCGAGTCGGCCCAGCGAATCGCCCCGGACGACGAGGGGGTCGCCCAGGCGCTCGACCTGGCCCGCTCCGGCTCGCCCCCCGCTCACGCGGCCACAACCGCCAGCCCCGAGCCCCTGGCCCCTAACCCCGAGCCCCTCTCCGACGCACGGGTGTTCGCCGGGCTCGAGGGAGCGGAGGAAGGCCTGCTGCTGCTGGATCTGGCGGGCCAGGTATTGGGCGGGGCCCTCAAGGACCCCGGCGGAACGGATGTGACGGCGGCGGTCGCGGCCTATCTGGCTGGCGTGTCGCAGGAGGCGGCGCGCACCGCCAAGCTACTTGGCCTGGGGGCCTGGACAGGCGTCGCGGCCGAGGGCCAGCGCGGGCACGTGCATCTCACGCCGCCGACGGGCGCGGCGCTGCTGCTCGTCGTGCGCGAGCGCGCGGTGCCGATGGGGCGGCTGGCGATCATCGCGCAGCGCGCCGCCGTGGCGGCGCGCCGCTGGCTCGAGGCGCAACGGTGACGGCGGCGTCCGCGGGCTATGGAAAGGCCCTCGATCTCATCACCCGCGTGCGCGGCGTGCGTGGCGCGATGCTCGTATCGGGCGACGACGGGCTCGTCGTCGCGGAGCAGCTGATGGAAGGGATCAAGGGTCCCGCCGTGGCGGCGCTCGCCGCCAGCCTCGCCCAGCGGCTGCAGCGCGCCATGGAGGCCGCGGGGCTGGGCGCGAGCCAGTTCTGGCACCTCCAGGCGGAGCAGGGAGCGCTGCTGGTCGTCCCCGCTCCGTCGTCGATCCTCGTGGTGGCCGTGGCGGAGCCGGACGTGAACGTGGGTCTGGTGCGCCTCGAGCTGCTGCGCGCGGCGGAGGTAGCGGGATGACCACGCGCGCCGTAGAAGCCTGGACGCTCGACCCGCTGGTCAAGTTCGTAAAAGAGGCCGGTGTGCGGCTGGTGCTGCTGATGACCTCGGCGGGGCAGGTGCTCGCGCAGCACGGCTTCTCGCGCGCGGTGGACGTGATGGCGGCATCGGCGCTCGGGGCCGCGATCATGGCGTCGACCGAAGAGATCGCGCGCCAGATCGGCCAGCCGCCGTTCGCGCACCTCAATCATCAGGGCGAGCGGCACGGGATCTTCCTCGGCGGCGTCGTCACGCCGCGCGCCCGGCTGATCGTCCTGGTCGTCTACGAGCTGGATGCTTCGTCGCTCGGCCTGGTGCAATTATTCTTTGAGCAGCTCGCCGCCGATCTCAAGGCTGCGAGCCCCAAGGACAGCGTCCCCAAGCAGGTGCTGGCGGCGGACTTCGAACGTGAGCTGAGCAACAGCCTGAACACGCTGTTCGGGAGATAGCCCCGTGTCCCTGGTCAACTTCACGACGCGCGAGATCACCTGCAAGATCGTCTACTAC
>CBFHAJ010000155.1:0-8425 GCA_965653495.1 uncultured bacterium
CTCCTCGAGCGACGGCGGCCGGCTCGTGAGTGTGGCCACGGGTTGCTCGGCGAGGTCATCAGGCACCCGAAGCCGATCCGCACCGCCGACATCACCACCCATCCCAAACGGTTCGGCTTCCCGCCCCACCATCCGCCGATGCACTCATTCCTCGGCGTCCCCATCGTGAGCCGCAAGGAGGTGTTCGGCAACCTCTATCTCACCGACAAGATCGGGGCCGCCGAGTTCGACGCGGAGGACGAGGCGATCGCCGTGCTGCTCGCGGCACACGCCGCTGTCGCAGTGGAAAACGCGCGGCTGGTCGAACAGATCCAGGGCATGCAGCGGAATCGCGACCTCTTTTTTGCGATGATGAACCACGAGCTCCGCAACGCGCTCACGGGCGTATTCGGCTGGGCCGAGCGGTTGGTGCGCGGCAGGTCTCCCGAAACGGCACAGCAGGCGGCGCGCGAGGTGTACGACGGGGCCGAGCGCACCATCACCCTGATGAACAACGTGCTCGATCTCACCCGGCTCGATGCCGGCAAGGTGCGGCCGGTGTGGCGGGAGGTGGAGCTGGCGCGCGCCGTAGAGCGGTCCATCACGCACGTCGAACCAGAAGCCGCGGCCAAGCGAGTGCACTTGACGGGCGAGTACGTTCCGAACGGGGCGGCGACGCTGCGCACCGATCCGGTCCGGCTCGAGCAGATCCTCGTCAACCTACTGTCGAACGCCGTGCGGCACAGTCCCGAGGGCGAGACGGTCGCCGTGCGCGCCACCGCCGCCAACTCGGAAGCTTCTTTCCAGGTGGTCGACCACGGTCCGGGGGTGCCCACGGAGCTGCAAGCGCGCATCTTCGAGCCGTTCGAGCGCTTCGACCCTCATTCGGGGCTCGGCACCGGACTCGGTCTGTCGGTCTCGCGCCGGCTGGCAGAGGTGCTGGGTGGCAGCCTCGGCGTGCGGAGCGAGGCCGGTCGCGGGGCGACCTTCACGCTCCGGCTCCCCCTCGCGCCCGCGGGACCATGAAGCATCCTTCATGGGTTCTTTAGACTCGGTTCAACGCTCCGCTTCTAGACTGCCTGCATGAAGATTCTCGTGGTAGAAGACGACCGCAAAGTCGCTGGCTTTATCGAGCAGGGGCTGCGCGAGGAAGGGTACGCCGTGGACGTCGCCCCCGACGGCGACGAGGGGACCACCCTGGCGCACGTGTACGACTATGACCTGGTCGTGCTCGACGTGATGCTCCCCAGGAAAAACGGGCTCCAGCTCGCGACCGAGCTGCGGCGCGAGGGCCGCCACATACCGATCCTGATGCTCACGGCGCGCGACTCTACGGAAGATGTAGTTCGCGGGTTGGACGCCGGCGCAGACGACTATCTCACCAAGCCGTTCAAATTCGACGAGCTGCTTGCCCGCGTGCGCGCGCTGGTGCGGCGCGGCGGGGCGGGCCGTACGGAGCTGCTCGTGTACGGACCGGTCGAGCTCGACCGGCTGAAGCACAAGGTGCGGATCAAGGGCAAGAAGCTCGAGCTCACGCCCAAGGAGTTCCAGCTGCTCGAGCACTTCCTGCTGCGCCCCGAGGAGGTCATCCGCCGCACTGATTTGCTCGAGAAGGTGTGGGATCTGCACTTCGACCCGGAGAGCAACGTGGTCGACGTGCACGTGGGCAATCTGCGCCGCAAGCTCAAAGATGCGGCCGAAGTCGAGCTGATTCAGACCGTGCGGGGCGTTGGCTTCCGTCTTCAATCCCCCGATCGAGAAGAACAGTGAACCCGTCGTTGCGACGGACGTTGGCGGTCCGGTTCGCCGCGACGATGGGTGGGGGATTGCTCCTTGCAGCGGCGGCCGCATACGCAGTCGCGCTCGGGCCTGCCGCGGGGATGCACCGCGAGCTGTTCGTGGTCCTAGCCGCGATAGTGGTTCTCGGGACCGGCGCCACGCTGGTGGGCGCCTGGGGGCTCGCGGGCTCCGCGGTGCGACCCGTTCAGGAGATCACCGAACAAGCTACTCGCATCGCCGCCGGCACGCTGGACCAGCGCATCCACGCGCACGCCGACACCAACGAATACCGCGGCCTCGTCCAGGTGCTCAACGGCATGCTCCAGCGCCTGGACCTGGCGTTCCGAAACCAACGCCGCCTCACGGCCGACGTGAGTCACGAGCTGCGCTCGCCGCTCACCGCGCTGCGCGGCGAGATCGAGGTAGCGCTGCGCGCCGAGCGCTCGCCGCGTGACTACCAAAAAGTGCTGCACAGCGCGCTGGAAGAGATCGATCGCCTCACGGAGCTGAGCGAGGACCTCCTGCTGATCACGCGCGCCGAGGCCGGGTTGCTCACGCTGCGGCGCGCCACGACGGACGTCAATCAGTTGGTGGAAGAGTGCCTCGAGCCGTTGCGGCCACGGGCGGTGGAGCGCGAGCTCACGATCGACCTGCGACTCGCGCGCGAGGCGGCGTTCGCCACGATCGACGCGGAGATGATCTACCGCCTGGTGCACCAGCTGCTCGACAACGCTGTCAAGGTCACCCCGCCGGGCGGCACGATCCGCGTCGTGACGACCCCACTGGACGGCGCGGACGGCGTGTCGCTCGCGGTCGAGGACACGGGACCAGGCATCCCGCGCGACGATTTGCCCAGCGTCTTCGAGCCGTTCTACCGGGCCGACCAGGCCCGCAGCCGGGGGAGCGGAAGCGGTCTCGGGCTCGCCATGGCGGCGGCGATCGCGCGCCTGCATGGCGGCGCGATCCACGCCTCCAACGTCCCTGGGGGCGGCGCCCGCTTCGAGGTCGAGATCCCGTCCGCCACCCTCCCGGCACTCGCGTGTACATCATGACCCAGCAAACGCCGTCGCACCCCGAGCACCCCAGAGGCACGCTGTTTCTCATCGGCCTCTACGGGCTGCTGTTCCTCGCCGCATGGTTCGCGGTCTACGTGTTCGTGTACCTGCGTCGCGGCGGGGTCACGCCATGAACGTGCCGCTCTACGAGAAGATCTGGATGGGGGCGGCGGGAGGCATCATCGTCGCCTTCATAGCCACGGTGCTCGTGACCGGCGTGGGTGGCGCCTTGCAGCCGCCGAGTCACGTCGAGACGATCGATCCGACCAAGGTGTTCACCGACCCGCGTTTCGCGCATCCTGCCGTGACGGTCGACGCGCACGGCGCAACGGTCGTGGCGTTCGGGATGATGTTCGCGTTCAATCCCGCGGTCATTCGCGTCCCGGCGGGCAAGCCGGTCACCTTCCGGATGACCAGCGCGGACGTGACGCACGGGTTCCTGATCGTAGGCACCAACGCGAACACGATGCTCGTCCCAGGCTACGTCAGCCAGTTCACCACCGTGTTCCGGCATCCGGGCGAGTACCTGATCGTGTGCAACGAGTACTGCGGCCTGGGCCACCATCTGATGTCGGCGAAGCTGATCGTGGAGGAAGCACAGCCATGAGCAGCCGCACCAGCCGCCTCGCCCTCGCCAATCTCTGGGTCGCGATACTCGCCTTCGGCGTCGCGTCGGCCATGGCGTTCATGCAGGCGCTGTCGCGCGCGGCGCTCGACCTGCCGTGGCGCTCGGCCCGGATGTACTACCTCTCGGTCACGGCGCACGGGACCCTGATGGCGCTCGTGTTCACGACGTTCTTCATCATGGCGCTGGGGTACGTCGTGGTGGAGCGCACGCTGGGCCGCCCCGTGCCCGACCAGCGGCTCGCCTGGTCGGGGTATTGGGTCGCGCTCGCCGGCACGCTGGCAGCAGTCGCCGCGATCCTCTCGGGGAAGGCAACCGTTCTCTACACCTTCTATCCACCGCTCAAGGCGCACCCGGCGTTCTACATCGGCGCCACGCTGCTGGTCGTCGGGTCGTGGCTCTGGGGCGTCGTCGTGATCCGCGGGTATGTGACCTGGAAGCGCGAGCACCCGGGTGAACGCACGCCGCTCGCGCTTCACGGGATGCTCGCGACGGTGATCGTATGGCTCATCGCGACGGTCGGCGTGGCGGCCGAGATGCTGTTTCTCCTCATCCCCTGGTCGCTGGGGCTGACCAAGACGGTCGACCCGGAGCTGGCGCGCATGCTGTTCTGGTACTTCGGGCACCCGCTCGTCTACTTCTGGCTGCTGCCCGCGTACGTCGTGTGGTACACGGTCCTCCCCAAGGTGGCGGGCGGCAAACTGTTCAGCGATCCGCTGGCGCGGCTCGTGTTCGTGCTGTTCATCGTTCTCTCGACTCCCGTTGGGTTCCATCACCAGTTCATGGATCCGGGCATTCCGGCGTCGTGGAAGCTGTTTCACGCGATTCTCACGTTTGCGATCCTGTTTCCGAGTTTTGTGACCGCCTTTACGGTGACCGCGTCGCTCGAGGTCGCGGGTCGCATGCGAGGCGCCCGCGGCCTGCTCGACTGGCTGCCACGGCTGCCCTGGGGTGATCCGCTGGTGGCGAGCGTGTTGCTGTCGATGCTGCTGTTCGCCGTTGGGGGCATAGGCGGAGCGATCAACGCGGCGTACGGGATGAACGCCGTCGTCCACAACACCGCGTGGATCCAGGGACACTTCCACCTGACCGTGGGGAGCGCGACGGCGCTGACGTTCATGGGGACGGCGTACTGGCTCTTGCCCAAGCTCACGGGGCGTGAGCTCGAGTTGGCGCTGCTCGCGAAGGTACAACCGTATCTGTGGTTCATCGGCATGCTGCTGTTCGCGATCTCGAACCACATCACAGGGCTGCTCGGCATGCCACGCCGGATCTACGATGCGAGCTACGGGGGCAGTGCGGTGGCGCAGGCGTGGCGCGGGCTGACGGACCTCTCGGCGGTCGGGGGACTCTTCCTGTTTACCAGCGCGGGATTCTTCATGCTGGTGATGATCGGTACGGCACTGGCGGGAAACCGCCGGGAGCCGGAGCCGATCGAGTGGGCGGAGCCCCTCGACGCGACCACCACCGCGCCGGCCCTACTCGACCGCTATGGCCTCTGGGCCGCCGTGGCGGTCGCGCTCGTGCTGATCGCCTACGCTTATCCGCTGTGGTCCCATCTGCACATGCAGACCTATGGATCGCCGGGGTACGCGCCGTTCTGATGTGATGGGGTTCATGCGGCAGTACCCGCTGCCCGTGCTCGTGGGCGGAGGGCTCCTGGCGGGGCTCGCCGCCCGCCTGCTATTCGGCGCCCCGGTCGTTGCGCAGAGGTTGTTTCTCGCCACACTCCTCGCGGGCGGTGCTCCCCTGGTGCTGCAGACGTTACGTGGCATGCTGCGGGGGCGGTTCGCCGCCGACATCGTCGCGATGCTCGCGATCGTGACCGCGCTCCTCGTCGGCCAGTACTTCGCGGGCGCCGTCATCGCGCTCATGCAGTCGGGCGGGGAGGCGCTGGAGCGTCACGCGATGGGCCGCGCGTCCAGCTCGCTCGAGGCGCTGCTCGCGCGCGCCCCGAAAACCGGCCATCGCATCCGCGACGGTGGACGCCTGGACGAGGTGCCGGTCAGCGACATCCGGGTCGGCGAGCTGCTGCTCATCCGTCCGGGCGACCTCGTGCCCGTGGACGGCGAGGTCACGGGCGGCACCTCAACTGTCGACCAGTCGGCCCTCACCGGCGAGCCGCTACCTATCCGAGCCGCCCACGGTACGCTGCTGCTCTCGGGCAGTGTGAACCTCGACGGCGCCCTCGAGCTGCGTGCCGTGCGACCGGCGGCGCAGAGCCAGTATCAGCAAATCGTGACGCTGGTCGAACGGGCACGGCGCGACAAACCCCCGATCCAGCGCCTGGCGGATCGCGTCGCGGTGTGGTTCACCCCCGTCACCCTCCTGGTGTGTGCCGCCGCCTGGCTCATCACGGCGAGCCCCACCAGCGTGCTGGCCGTGCTCGTGGTCGCGACGCCGTGCCCGCTGATCCTTGCGACGCCGATCGCGGTCATCGCCGGGATCAGCCGGGCGGCCGATCTGGGCGTCATCGTCAAGACCGGCGCGGCGATCGAGCAGCTGGGGCGGGCGCGCGTGGTTGTGTTCGATAAGACCGGCACGCTGACGCTCGGCCACCCCATCGTGGAGCGGATCGAGGCGACCGATGGGGCCCCGCCGGATGAGGTGCTACGCCTCGCCGCCGCCGTGGAGCAGCTCTCCTCGCACCATCTCGGCAAAGCCGTCGTGGACGCCGCACGCCAGCGGCTGGAGCGGCTGCCACTGGCGACCCAGTTCGTCGAGACCGCCGGGGCGGGCGTCGCGGCTTGTGTAGAGGACCACGGCGTCGCCGTCGGATCCGCCCGCTTTCTCGCGGGTCGGGGCGTCGCAACGCCGGAGGTAGCCGACGATCACACGACCGCCTACGTCGCCCTGGACGGCCGCCTCGTGGGGAGGATCGAGTTCGCCGACCGGCTCCGCCATCAGGTGCCGTCGCTGATGCAACGGCTCGCGGTGTTAGGTGTGACCGAGACGCTGATGCTCACCGGAGACCGTGAGTCGACGGCAGAGATCATCGCGGCGCAAGCGGGCATTCGTACGGTGCGTGCCAATCTTCTGCCGGGGGACAAGGTTACCGCGATTCAGGAGCTGAAGCGTCGCTACGGCACCGTCGTGATGGTCGGCGACGGTATCAACGATGCGCCCGCCCTCGCCGCCGCCACCGTGGGCGTGGCGCTGGGCGAGCATGGCACGGCCATCTCGGCCGAGGCGGCCGACGTCGTGCTGCTGGTGGACGACATTTCCCGCGTGGGTGACGCGATGACGATCAGCCGCCGCATGCGACGTATCGCGCTGCAGAGCATCGGTGTCGGGCTGGGCGTGAGCTTTGGTTTGATGGGAATCGCCGCCTGGGGTCTGGTCACCCCGGCGCTCGGCGCGGTGCTGCAGGAGGCGCTCGACGCGCTCGTGATCCTCAACGCGCTGCGCCGCTAGTACCTCGCCTTCATATACTCGACGCCTGACGCCACCGTCGCCCGCCACGCCTGTTCCACGGCGGGCGTGAACTGGCGGTCGAGCTGGCGCACCGTATCGATCAGGCTCTCGATGAACGGCCGGTACAGCGCGGGATCGATGTTGAGATCGCGGCGACTGTGGCGTTCGGCGATCCGGGCGAGCAGCGCAGGTTCGCTCGGAGGCTGATTCGGGAAGATGAGCAGCAGGCCGACCGCGTGGCGGAGCAGCTTGTCTTGGCGCGCGAAATCGGTTTTCGCGAACAGGGGTCGGGCTGCGGGACAGGCCGCGAGGAAGTTGCGATAGAAGGTCTGGAAGAAGTCCGGCACCTCGCAGCAACGCTCGTAGCTCGACTTTGCGAGCGCCAGCGCGGCTTGGTCCGCCACAGTTCCCTCGCCCGGGTGGTGCATCGGCGTGAAAGCTGCACGAGCCGGCTGGGACCCGCCAGCGTGGGCGCGCGACCTCATCACGAATCTTCGAGCCCGGGGCCCGCGTCGGTGAGAGGCAACCACAGCCGGCCACACTCGACCCGCTGCTTGATGCCGAGCAGCTGCTTCCGCTCCATGATGAAGTGCACCAGCCGCCCGAGCGCACGCATGAGCGGCCGCGGCAGATGAAACAGCGTGTATGCGAAGCTTGCTCTGGCCACGAGGCGAGTGTGCCCCGCGGTTCCGCGCATCAGAACGAAGGCCCAGCGCGACAGGTAGCCGCCACTGGGTGCCGGCACGCCCAACACGAGCGACTTGCCGGGATCGACCGCGACGACGATGAATGCATCGCGCGCGCCGGGCAGCGCGGGGAAGAGATCACCGACGGCAATGTTCTGTAGCCGGGCCAGCACGCGCCAGGCGCTCCGCTTCCCCGCGTTGTCCAGCCGGTCGTAGCTGTACCAGCCGGCACGGGTCCCGGCTCCCATCTGCGCCAACCACGGCCACACCTCGGCCGGCGGCGCCTGAATGGTCACGGCGTGCGTGAAGACGCCGATGGGCCGGACGACCAGTTCGTCGCCCGGCATCCGCATCGCAGCTTCACTGGCCGTCGCCTGCACCGATGTCATGACGAATCCTCCGTCGATGTGTCACAGGGTCGGGAGAACGTCTCCCGGCCGCTGTCGACAAGCTGCAGGAGCACACCACAAGGAGCTCTGAAATCAGTGTGAGTGTTTCTTGTCGCCGTGATGGCCCATTCGCACGGGCTTCAGAGAGGATTCATTCGCGCTTTCTAAGATGTGCTCATCTGGCTCCCGTTGCGGAGGACATAATGGCGACCCTTACCCGCCCTGAAGCGGTAACCGCGGCCTGGGCCGGCCGGCTCATCGAGCGGTTCATGCCGCGGGCAGACGTCACCGAATGCCATGAGGCACTCGTGCACGCTCCTGCCGATCTGTTATTCGAGGTCGCGCAGCAATTTGACTTCGAGTCGATCCCGCTCGTTCGCGCTCTCTTCTGGTTGCGAGGCAAGCTGCTCGGCGCGGCCACGACCCCCGCGCGCGTCGCTCCAAGAGGACTGGTCGGCGAGACGAGGGGCTGGGGTGGGGGCGTCCTCGCTCTGCGCC
>CBFHAJ010000156.1:0-8396 GCA_965653495.1 uncultured bacterium
CACAGCGGCACCCGCATGCTACCGCCCTCCGGAGCCCGATTCCTTGGCTCCCGGGATGATGGTGTACACGGTCCGGTTCTCGGAGCGCAGATACTCGCGCGCCGTCCGTTGAATGAGCTCGGGCGTGACGTTGTCGAACTGCGCCTCGAGCCGATTGAGCTCTCCGGGATCGTTGTCGAACAATGCGAACGAGGCGAGCAGGTCGAGCTTGCCGAGGCCCGAGAATTGCTCGATGGTGTCGTACAGACTCGATCGCAGCTTGATCTTGCTGCGCGCCAGCGTCGCCGCGTCCACCGGTTGACGCTGGAGCGCCGCGACTTCGCGGTCCACTACGGCAAGGAGCGACTCGGCGGGCACCGCCTTGTCGTGAAACAGCGAGACCAGCCACAGCATCGGTCCCTCATAGTTGAACTGATTGCCGAGCCCCCAGTTGATCCCGGCGCTCACGTCGCTGGTGTATCCCTTGTCCTGCACCAGCGCGCGGTACAGTCGCGAATCGCGCCCCTGCGCCAGAATCTGATCGATGAGGCCGAACGCGTACCACTCCGGCGTGCGGCGGTCGGGGACGTGCCACGCCAGGCCGAGTGCCGGACGATTGGCGAGCGAGTCGACGCGACTGGCGCGCTTCTCCTTCAGCTGGCGCGGCTCCTTCAGGTTCGGCGCCGGCTCCAGGCGGCCGGCGCGGAAGGCGCCGAAGTACCGCTCGATCCAGGTTTTCGTCTGTCGCGGATCGAAATCGCCGACGACGGCGAGCACGGCGTTGTTGGGGGCGTAGAAGCGGCTCGCAAACGCGAGCGCCTCGGGCAAGGTGGCGGCGTCCAGGTCCGTCATGTCGCCGTAGAAGTTGTGGGCGTTGAACCAGTTTTCGTTCGCCGCCATCGGGAGGTCGATCCAGGGAAACGAGCCGTACGGCTGGTTCAGCACGTTCACCTTCACCTCGTTCTCCACCACGTCGCGCTGGTTGCGCAGGTTGCTCGTGTCGATCGCGAGCCCCCGCATCCGGTCGGCCTCGGCCCAGAGGATCGTTTCCAGCGCGTGCGACGGCACCACCTCGTAGTAATTGGTGAAGTCGAAGCGCGTGGAGCCGTTCAGCTGGCCGCCGTTCGATTCAACCAGCTTGATGAACTCGAGCTTCCCGAGGTTCTGCGAGCCCTGAAACATCAGGTGCTCGAACAGGTGCGCGAACCCGGTGCGGTCCCGTGGCTCGTTGCGGAACCCGATGTGGTAGTACACACCAACGCCTGTCACCGGGGCCGTGGTGTCGCGAGACAACACGACCCGCAACCCGTTTTTCAGCGTGTAATACTCGTACGGGACGTTGAGCGAGCGGGCCCGCGAGCCCTGGGCGACCAGATCCGCCGGCGCGAGGGCGATGGGGGGGGCGGCCAGCAACACGATCGCCGCGGCGCGGCGCACTACCGACATGGCGTGCTCCCGGTGAAGCCGGTTCGCCGCGAAGGTACCGGCGGGTGAAGCACCCGGCAAGGGCGCGCGCGGTCAGGGTTTCGAGACTAGTATTCGAACGGGACCATGACGCCCACCGATCGTCTCATCCACGAGCTGGAGCGCACCCGTGACGAGACCGTGCGCTACTTCGGCCTCGGCGAGGCGGACCTGGCGCGCACCTACGCGCCGGGCAAATGGCCCGTCCGCTTCATTCTCCACCACATCACGGAGAGCGAGTCGGTCTTCTTCTATCGCATCCGCCAGGTGATCAGCGAGCCGAAGCAGGTGGTCTGGTTCTACGACCAGGACGCCTGGGCCACAGCGCTGGACTACGGCCATCTGCCGCTGGAGCTCTCTCGGAGCATCTACCAGCCGGTGCGTGCGGCCATTATCCACCACGCCCGCGTGCATTACGAGCGCGACGGCAGCCGCGAGTTCGTGCACAGCCTCAGCGGCCTGCATACGCTGCAATACCAGTTCGACGATGTGGCGTCCCACAACGAGCACCACCTCGCCCAGGTCAGGACGGCGCTGCAGGGGGGCGGGGCTCGGTCGGGCTGAGCACGAACGACGCTACGGGTTGGTATCCAGGCTCAAGATCCTCGAGCTGGAGAGCGGGATCAGGCCGCCCAGGATCCGACCCTGCTCGTCGACCGCCAGGTGCACCCCGATCGCCGCATTCCCGTCTGGACCCACGAGCACCACGGAGTCCCTCCCGTTGTGAATCATCATCATGGGCTCGAGCGACGCCTGGGCGCCCAGCAGCATCACAGGCAGGCTCACGCTGTCGCCGCCCGCGACCCGGGCGCGTCGCAACAGCTGCTCGAGGAACGCGACCGTGGTGCCCATGACCGGCATCGTGCCCTTTGGCATTCCGATGCGCCTCGTATGCGGGTGCTCACCGCTGCTCGTTGCCGGGTGCACGGTGATATCCACTTCGGAGACGAGGGCGTCCGGGTTGGTCATGATCCGGAAGCGCACAGAGTCGCTCTCATGCACCACGAGACCCGTAATGGCCCGGTCGGTGCGACTGAACGATTCGATCGTCGTGTCGTTGTAGTTGATGCTCATGTAGCGGCGCCCGGACTCGAGCTGCTTCTCGGGCGTGGAGCAGGCCGAAATTACGAGGCCGACCGTCAACGCGTTGTGCACGGTGACCGCCTTCATCCCGTCCTCCCCGAAGTTGATCCGTTGAGCGTGATCGGGCGCAGCATCACACCGTGCGGCCAGAGGGCCTTCTGGACCCGATTCCGGGTCGCCCTCAGGTCCTCTCCGACGAAGCCAAACCGGGAGTTGAGATCGGCCAGATGGGCGTGGCAGCCGCGTCCCGTCGAGTCCCCGGCCGCGTATTCGTCGGCACACCGCTGGAACGAGGAGCCCATGGCATCGAGCGCCTCCGCTAGCCTCGAGAGTTGGGCGCTGAGCCGGGCATGGGCGAGCTGGAGATCAGGTGGCGGAGTCAGCCGACCGAAATGCGTCGCTCGCTCCCTCACCCCGCGGGCGGTTTTCGTAATTGTGGACACCACAGCCGCGAGACTGTCGAAGGGGATGATGTTGCGGACGACAGTCAGTTGCAGTCGCGCGGTCATCTGGAACGCGCTGGCCATGGCCGCATCCACGTCGTCGTGAACGGCGGCGCCGTACCGTGAATAGGGATCGGCGCATCCCGCGGTGGCCACGAAGGCCGCCAGGGCGGTGAGCAACGCGCGGGCATGAGAAAGAACGTCTGAAACGCCATCATGCCGACCCATAACGCGCCGAAGAACACATGAAAGAAACGCAGGACGATCATCTAACGGCTCTTGGTCGTTGGCGGCCTGGCAGCTAGTCACTGTAGCTCGTACTTCGCCACGACCACCCCCGTGCCGCTCGTCTTGCTTTCCACCAGCCGCAGCGGGGTCCTCAGCCCCTCCTGAGGAAACAGCCGTTGCACCGCACCCAGGACGAGCGGGTGGATCAGCAGGATGTAGGTGTCGATCAAATTGCGGCGCATCAGTGCCCGGGCCAGCTCGCCACTCCCCAGTATCACCAGATCCGCGGAGCCCGACTTCAAGCGCGCCACGCTCGACTCGGCGTCGCCCGGGAGCAACGTGGAGTTCATCCACGGCAGCGGCTCGCGCAGCGTGCGCGAGGCGACGTACTTGCGCGTGTTGTTGAGGACGTCGGTGAACGGATTGGGCTTGGGGCGGTTGGGCCAGACGGCGTAGAAATCTTCGTACGTGCGGCGGCCGAGCAGCAGGGCGCCCGTGGACGACATGGAGGAGCCGGCCACGTTCATCAGGACGGGATCGGCGTAGGGAATGCCCCAGCCGCCGTGCGCGAAGCCGCCGCGGCGGTCTTCCTCGGGCCGGCCGGGCCCCTGCATCACGCCGTCCAGGGAAACGGAAACGTACAGCACTACCTTGCCCATGGCGCCCTCCAAGCCGGGGGGGAGACGCCGTAACATATCGGCGATTGCTGGGTGTCAAGGTCGTTTCAACCCATGACTAAAGGAGAGCGGCACATGAGCAGCGAACCCCAGAGAGCGCGTAGCCCATTCGCGGACATCGCCCCCGCGCTCGGCGAGTACACCGACAAGGTGCTGTTCGGCGACGTGTGGGAGCGTCCTGAGCTCTCCAAGCGCGACCGCAGCCTCATCACGGTGGCGACGCTGGTCGCGCTGTACCGCACCAACGAGCTGCCGTTTCACCTGAAGCGCGCCCTCGAGAACGGCGTCACCAAGACGGAGCTAATCGAGCTGATCACCCATCTCGCGTTCTATGCCGGGTGGCCGGCGGCGAGCACCGCGATCGGGATCGCGAGGCAGATGTTCGCGCAGGATGGGCGATGAAGCGACAAGCGTGATTCCCCCTCTCCTCTCCCTGTGAGCGCGCGTGAGCTTGTCATCCTGAGCGCCGCAGGCGCGAAGGATCTGCTTTTTCAGAACCGGTGACCCATGTCACGGGCGCGTAAAGCGCCCGTTGCCTCCACGCCACACGTGTCAGCGCCAGCCCACGTGGGCGCCGGTGATCGTGCTCACCCCGTGATGCAGCGACGGACTCGACCGTGTAACGGCACATGCCTTGCTGCCCCGGGGGCGCGCTCGGCATTGCGCACTTTGTGCATCCCCTTCCCGCAATCGCCGATTCGAGCAGCCGATTTGCGCCCGACCCTGGACCAGCAGCAGGGGGCTCATCTTGATCGATCCGACAGGGCTGTGCTGCTGCGTGGCGACCGGCGTCGCGCTCATCGCGGGGGGCGCACGCGCCGCCGCGCAGGATCCGGCTCGGTCCGACACCGTGCCACCGATTTCCTATGGCCTGGAGGTCGCGTTCAGCTCGGGCCACGCGGACCGTGGGTTCATCATCAGCGACCGTCCGGTCGTACAGCCGGTGACGTGGGTGTCCGCGAACGGCGCGGAGTTCTCCGTGTGGAGCAATTTCACACTGGCCCAGACCACGGATCGTCTGCGCCCGCAGATCGTGGAGCTGGAGCTGACGCGGGAGCACAGGTGGAAGAACTTCAAGATCGGGCCGGCCGTTCGGATGTTCTTCTATCACGACCCGCCCAGCCGCTACAGCACTCGCTCCATTGAAGGCTGGTTGTACCTCTCGTATGACGCAGGGTCGTTCCGCCTCTTCTCAAATCACAGTCTCGATGTCCTGACATACCGCGGTGCGTACTTCGGCGAAGCGGGGATCGCAGCCGAGCCGCGGGTGTCTCCACGGTTCCAGGTCGGAGGCTCGTTGGCCGCCGGCTGGGCGTCCGCGACGTTCAACGCGGCCTATGCCGACGTCGCCAAGGCAGCGCTCGATCGTGTGAGCGTCGAGGGGTGGCTGACGGCGTACATCACGCCGCGCGTCTATATCGGCCCGCACGTCGAGTTCAGCAGCATCGTGAACCGGGAAGTACGGACGCAACTGCTCCGGCCGACGTATGTCCTGGTTCGCCTTATGACCGGAGGCGAATTCTAGATGCGTGCGTCAGCCGCCGTCCAAACCTTCCCGGGCCCCCACCCCGCCATCCGACCGCGACCGCAGCCGGCGCCGGGTCTCGTCACCCGTCTGGAGCAGCTCCGCAAGACCCTGCGGCCCACGCCGCATGTGCCGCTGGCGGTCGAGGGCATGAACCTGTTCGCCAAGCTCGAGTATGTGAACCCGGTCGGCAGCATCAAAGACCGCTCCGCGTTTTGGATTCTCAAGCGGGCAGCCGAGCGCGGCGAGATCTGCAACGAAACGACGGTCATCGAGTCGTCTTCGGGCAATTTCGCCTCTGCGCTCGCCGCCTTCACCCGCCTGGTCGGACTACGCTTCATCCCGGTGATCGACCCCAACATCTCCGGCAGTTACGAATCGTTCCTGCGGCGCCTCTGTCCCACGGTCGTGAAAGTCGAGGACCGCGACGACACGGGCGGATTCCTGAAGACCCGGCTCCAGAAGGTGCGGCAGCTGTGTGCCACCACGCCGTTCGCGTTCTGGACGAACCAGTACGGCAACCCCGACGCCGTGGAGGCGCACTACGAGCTCACCGCGGGTGAGATCTGCGCCGCGTTCGACTCGCTGGACTATGTCTTCATCGGCGTCAGCACGGGTGGCACGATCGCTGGCGTGTCGCGGCGGCTCAAAGAGCGCTATCCGAAGATCCAGATCATCGCCGTCGATACCCAGGGCTCGGTGATCTTCGGTGACTCGCCGCGGAAACGCCATATCCCCGGCGTCGGATCGAGCATCGTGCCGCCGCTCCTGTCGCGCGCCATGATCGACGACGTCGTCCTCGTCCCCGAGCGCGAGACCGTGGCGGCGTGCCGGGAGCTGCTGGTGGTCCACGGGCTGTTCGCCGGCGGGTCGAGCGGCACCGCGTTCGCGGCGGTCAAGCGTTGTGCAGCGGGGATGCGGTCGGGGGCGAAGCGCCCCACGGTGCTGTTTCTGTGCGCCGACCGCGGCACGCCCTATCTCGACACCGTGTTCGATCCCACCTGGGCGTCACAGCTCGAGTAGAGGGGCCATGGACTTCCAGCTCTCTATCATCAACGGCAAGACCGTCTGCGACCTGATCCGCGCCCGCCGGGCCGACTGTATCGAGGTCGTGCAGCGCGCGTATCTCGCGCACGCCCATGGGAAGGCCGTCAATCCGGACAGCTATTTCCTGCGTTTCCCCGAGAAGCCCGATTGCCGCATCATCGCGCTACCGGCCTACGTAGGTGACGGGTTCCACGTCGCCGGGCTCAAGTGGATCGCCAGTTATCCGGGCAACGTGCGGCGGGGCTTTCCCCGGGCGTCGGCCGTGCTCGTGCTCAACGACTACGAGACCGGGTACCCCTTCGCCATCCTCGAGAGCTCGATCATCTCGGCGGCGCGGACCGCCGCGTCTGGCGTGCTGGCCGCGTACTGGCTGAATGGCGAATCGCGTCGAGCGCGGTCGCTGGGCATCGTGGGCACCGGAGTCATCGCGCGTTACGTGTCCGACTTCCTGGTCGACACGGGATGGGACGTCGACGACGTACGGCTGTACGACACGTCGCCGCTGGCGAGTGTGAAATTCCGGGACACGGCGTGCCGTGTCGACCGACATCGCGCCGTCACCGTCGTTCCCACCGTGGAGCAGCTGCTCCGCGAGTCCGACCTGATCGTCTTCACGACCGTCGCGTCGACCCCGCACATCGCCGATCCGTCGCTGTTCCGGCACAACCCGCTCGTGCTGCACATCTCCCTGCGTGATCTCGCCCCCGAGGTCCTGCTCGCGTCCCAGAACGTGGTGGACGACGTCGAGCACGTCATGAAGGCGAACACCTCCCCCCATCTCACGGAGCAGCGCACCGGGAACCGACGGTTTGTGACAGGTACGCTCGCCGAGATCATGCAGGGGACCCGGCAGGTGGATCGGGGAGGGGCACCGATCATTTTCTCGCCCTTCGGTATGGGCATCCTCGACGTGGCCCTCGGCAAGTGGGTCTACGACCAGGCCGTGGCCGCGGGCCTGGACCAGCGTCTCCAGGACTTCTTCTACGAGACCGTGCGATGACGACGGCGATTGCGGACAGCACTGAAGCGGTCTACGCCGAGCTGCTCGCGCAGGTCATGCGCGTCGACCGGGTGGCGGTCGACAGCCATTTCTTCGAAGAGCTCGGCGCCGACTCGCTGGTCATGGCGCACTTCTGCGCGCGCGTCCGCAAGCGCGGCAACCTGCCGTCGGTGTCGATGCGGGATGTCTACCGGCATCCGACGATCCGGCTGCTGGCCGCGGCGCTCACCGAAGTGGCGGCCGCCCCCGCCCCCGCCCCCGCCGAACCGGTCGCCCCGGTGCCGGAGCCGCGGACGCCTACCAGTGCGCGCGAGTTCCTCCTCTGCGGGACGCTGCAAGCCCTGTTTTACCTCGGGTACACGTACCTCGCGGTAGTTGCCGCCATCGAGGGCTACCGTTGGATGGTGGCGGGATCCACGGGCGTCGCGAGTTACCTCCGGCTGGTCCTGTTCAGCGCCGTGGCGTTCGTCGTCGTGTGCGCCGTCCCGATCGCCGCCAAGTGGCTGCTCATCGGTCGTTGGAAGCCCCAACGCATCCGTCTCTGGAGCCTCGGCTACGTGCGCTTCTGGATCGTGAAGTCGCTGATCCGGTCGAACCCCGGCGTCCACCTGTTCGTGGGCACCCCGTTGTACGGGCTCTATCTGCGAGCGCTGGGTGCGAAGGTCGGGCCGGGGGGCTTGATTCTGTCCCGGCGCATTCCCGTGTGTACCGATCTCCTCACGATCGGCGCACGGACGGTGATCCGTCGCGAGGCGAGCTTCAACTGCTACCGGGCACAGGCCGGCCGGATCGAGATCGGGCCGGTGACCCTTGGCCGCGACGTCTTCGTGGGCGAAGCGACCGTACTCGACATCGATACGTCGCTGGGCGATGGCGCGCAGCTCGGTCACTCCTCGGCGCTGCTGTGCGGCCAATCGGTGCCGCCGGGCGAGCGCTGGCACGGATCCCCG
>CBFHAJ010000157.1:0-8229 GCA_965653495.1 uncultured bacterium
GGACCTACGTCGAGGTGCTGCGGCGCCGGGGGGAAGCCGATCCCGAAGTGATCGCCGGTGTCACGCGCGAGCTCGAGCGCATCGATCGCATTGTGCGCGGCTTGCTCGACTACGCGCGGCCGCAGGAGGAAGCGCTCGCGCCGCTCGACGCCGCCGTGGTGCTCAGGGGCGCATACCAGCTGCTCGAGGCCCAGGGTGCGCTGCGTCCCGTCCGCTCGAGCCTCGATCTCGCACCGGACCTCCCGCCCATTCTTGGGCGACCGCACCTCCTGGAGCAGGCACTCGTGAACCTGGTTCTCAATGCGGTGGACGCGGCGGCCGCCCGGGACGGAAGCGCTGCGGGAGTCGTGATCGTGGGGGGGCGACGCTGGGACTACAAGCCGCACAATTCCGACCCAAAGCGTGCCACCGACCCACCGCACGCGCGCTTCCCGCGCGCCCCCGAGCGGCGGCCGGCGCGCTCAGAGTTCGCGGCGGGGCAGCCCGGCGTGTTGCTGTTCGTCGTCGACTCAGGGCCCGGTGTGCCGCGCGATGACCGTGAGACCGTGTTCGATCCGTTTTATACGACGAAGGCTCCCGGTCGCGGCACCGGGCTGGGACTCGCGATCGTGGCACGCGCGGTGGACGACATGGGCGGCGTGATCTGGGTCGACAATGCGCGCGAAGGGGGAGCGGCGTTCAAGATGTTCTTTCCTGTGGTGAAGCCATGACCCGGGTTCTCGTCGTGGACGACGAGCCGGGCCTGCGGCAGTCGCTCGGCCTGCTGCTCACCGACGCGGGCTACGACGTCGCGGCCGAAGGGGTCGCCGCGCGCGCCCTGGAGCGCGCGCGAGCCGAAGGGTTCGACCTGATCCTGTGCGACGTGCGCATGCCGGACATGGACGGACTCGCGTTCCTGCGCGCCTACAAGAGCGGGGGCGGCCCTGCGCTGGTGATCATGATGAGCGCCTATGGGGGAGAGGAAGCGGCGCTCACGGCCATCAAGGACGGAGCATACGACTATATCCCCAAGCCGTTCCGTTCCGACGAGGTGGTGCTCACGCTTCGCAAGGCGGAAGAGCGTGAGCGCCTCGGTCACACCATCGCGACACTCAGAGCACAGCTCGACAGCAGTCCAGCCGCTCGCGCCCTCATCGCCGAGAGTCCCGCGATGAAGCAGGCGTTGGAGGTGGTCGCGCGGGTGGCGCCGCACCGCACCACCGTGCTCATCACCGGCGAGCGTGGCACCGGCAAGGAAGTGATTGCCCAAGCGATCCATCGCGCCAGCCCGCGCGCGGCGGGGCCGTTCGTCGCCGTGAACTGCGCCGCTATTCCCGACACGCTGCTCGAGTCGGAGCTGTTCGGGTATGCCAAGGGGGCGTTCACCGGGGCCGCCGCGGACCGCGCGGGGCTGTTCGAGCAGGCGGACGAGGGCACGCTGTTGCTCGACGAGATCGGTGAGCTCCCCCTGCCGCTCCAGGCGAAGCTGTTGCGCGTGCTGCAGGAGTCGGAGATCCGTCGCGTGGGCGACCAGAAGACGCGGCGTGTCGACGTCCGCCTGCTGGCCGCGACGGCCAAGGACCTGGCCGCGGAGGCGGCCGCCGGTCGCTTTCGCAACGACCTGTTCGACCGCCTGAACGTGGTGACGATTCGTCTCCCCCCCATCGCCGAACGGCCGGAGGATGTCGTGCCCCTGGCGCGGCACTTCGCGGCGCAGCTGGCGCGCCGGCTGGGACACCCACTCGGCTTGAGCGACGCGGCAGTCGACTGGCTCGCCGCCCAGCGCTGGCCCGGCAACGTGCGCGCCCTGGAGCACGCGATCGAGCGGGCAGCGGTGTTGTCGGACAAGGAGATGTTGGAGCCGGCTGATTTCCTGAAGGAACCGCTCCCCGCTCCCCGCTCGGGGGTGGCGGGGGAGCAGGGAGCGGCGAGCGGTACCCTGCGTGACGCGGTCGAGAGTGCCGAGCGCCAGGCGATTCGTGCCGCGCTCGAAGCGGCGAGGGGCAACCGTCGCGCCGCTGCCAAGCAGCTAGGCGTGAGTCTGCGAACGCTTTTCTACAAGATGGACCGCTACCGGATCGAGTAGTGCAGCGACTTGCACTTATGCAATGGTTTGCAGTGCTAAGTATCGCCAGTTAGCATCATAAGCCCTGTAACATCAACGCGTTAACAGATGGCACGGGACGTGATAATGCTCCGCCCCGGACTGGAGGCCGTACCAATGAACCGTTCGGGTTTTACGGCAATCGAGATGGTCATCGTGGTGACCCTGATCGGTATCATCGCGCTGATCGGCTTCCCGAAAATCCGCGGTGCGCTCGACAAGGCGAACGTGCGGTCGGCACGCGCCGCCGTGGGGACCCTGGCCGCGACGGCGCGCGCCGCGGCGATCCAGCGTGGCTGCCCGGCCGTCATCCACTTCTCCGCGTCGAACGCGACGGTGTGGGTGACGACCAACTGCGTGGCCAAGGTGGACACGGTGTCGGGAGTGCAGCAGCTCGGGCCACGCTTCAACGTGTCGCTGGTCGCGACGCAAGACTCGCTGCGCTTCGACCCGCGCGGCCTGAGCATGGACAACCTGAGCGGCAACACCGTGATCCGGTACACCGGCAACTCGGCATCCAACATGGACTCGACCATCATCAGTCCCATCGGCAAGGTGATACGGTGATGAAACGAGAACAGGGCTTTACGATCGTGGAGGTGATCATCGCGATCATCGTGCTCACGGTGGGGGTGCTGGGGCTCGTGACCACGGCGGCGTTGGTGACCCGGATGATCGCGCGCGGGCAGCGCTCGGCGGTCGCTGCGCAGTACGCACAGCGGCGCCTCGAGATCCTGCGTACCACGGCCTGCAAGTCGCAGGCGGGTGGCACGGAAGTCCTCATGCGTGGCGGTGTGCCGGTGGACTCGCTCTCGTGGCGGTTTACACAGCTGGTGCTCACGTCCCCGCCAGTCAACCACTGGCAGATCGTGATTCGCAGCAAGTACCCGACGGCGCAAGGTAGATGGCGCACCGACAGCACAGAGACGGAGATCTCATGCCTCTTCTAACGCGCCGAGGGTTCACCCTCATCGAGCTGATGATCGCGCTGGTGCTGCTGGGCATGGTGTCGGCCGCCGTTTACAAGGTGCTGGTCAACAACCAGCGCGTGTACCTGGCGCAGACGCAGCAGATCGACCTGCAGGGTAACATCCGGGCGGCGGCGGCGATCCTGCCGGCGGAGTTCCGCGAGCTGGACGCGGCCGACGGGGATATCACGGCCATGGGGCCCGACTCGATCCGGATGCGGGCGATGCGGCAGCTCGCGTTCCTGTGCGCCACGCCGCCGCTGGGCGCCGGGATCGGACAGATCACCCTCGCGGTGCGTCAGACGCCGATGTACGGCGAGCGTCAGACGTTCAACCCGAATGACTCGATCCTGATCTACTACGAGGGCGACCCGACGACGCGCGCCGACGACAGCTGGCTGCTGGGACAGGTGAAGACCGTGGCGACGGGGCCTGTATGTCCCGACAGCGGCGCCGCCGGCGCTGGAACCGCGCCGCACGCGGGGTACACCCTGACGCTGCAGCCCCAGTGGATCGCGGGCTCGCAGTTCAACGTCGCCAACGCGATCACCCGCGGCGCGCCGATTCGCGGCTTCGATAAGCTGCTGTACCGCGTGTATCAGGCGTCCGATGGCAACTGGTACCTGGGTCAGCGCAACCTGTCGTCGGGCGGCTCCATCCAGCCAGTGATCGGACCGCTCATCGGGGCGAACGGTGTGACGTTCAACTATTACGACAGCGTCGGCGTCGCGACCGCCGTGCCCACGAACGTGGCGCAGATCGAAATCATCCTGCGCGCCCGCACGACGTCGCCGGTGCGTGACGCGAGCGGCGTGCAGGCGTACAAGGTCGACAGCATCACGACCCGCGTAGCGCTGCGGAACAACCCGCGCTGCGGACTGGGCGCGTTGCCACCTGTCCCGTGCAACTGACGGGCGGGCTACACGTGAACCTCAAGGAGTCGGGCATGAAGCAGGTCCTGCAGACCGAGCGCGGTATGGCGCTCGCCATCGCGATCGTCGCGCTCGTTGTCGTGGGTGCGCTCGTCGCCGGCGCGCTGTTCTCCGGCACCCAGGAGCAGCGGGTGGCCGAGAACGTGCGCCGCGTCCAGCAGTCGTTCGGCGTGGCGGAGGAAGGGGTGTACGACATCATTCGCACGTGGAGCGTGCCCAACAACCAGCAAAAGTATGCGGGGCTCTATCCCTATCCGGCCGCCCCGGGGGCTAACGACACGTCCCTCATCAACCGCACGACGGCGCTGAGCAAGACCGGGAGCTACAACGGCACCCTGTTCAAGCTCAATGATGAGCTCTATCTGATCGATATGACCGCCCAGGATACCATGAGCCTGGCGGGGCGTATCAGGGGCGGCGGCGCAGGCCAGCGGATCGGCCTGCTGGCCCGGATTCGCCCGCTGTCGCTGAACATTCAGGCCGCGCTCTCGGCGGGCGGGAACAACGTGCTGGCCGGTAGCGCCAGCATCGACGGCAACGACCACACGCCCACCGGGTGGACGACGTGCGGGCCGCTCGACTCGGCCAAGGCGGGCATCCGCGTGGAGGACTCCGCCACGGTGTCCACCAACGGGCACCCGATCATTTCCGGGAGCCCCCCGGTGCTCAAAGACCCGACCCTCACCGACAGCGCGTTCTCGCACTACGGCGACGTGACCTATTACCAACTCGCCCAGAGCGCGACGATCACCGTGACGTCCCAGAACTACGCCAACGGCATCGCACCGGTGGTCACGAACGGCGTGTGCGACATGACCGTGCTGACGAACTGGGGCGATCCCATGAACCCGACGGCACCGTGCGGGAATTACTTCCCGATCATCCATATCACCGGGAGCGGCCCCACCATCAACGGCGTCGAGGGTCAGGGGATCCTCCTCGTCGACGGAAACCTCACCGTACAGGGCGGCTTCCAGTTCTACGGTATCGTGATCGTGAAGGGCTCGCTCAAGACCGCCGGCGGTGGCTCGAGCGCGGCGCACTTCTGGGGCACGGTCATGGCCCAGGATACCGTGGCGTTCTCGGATACCACGAACAACATCAGTGGCAACGCCAACCTCCTGTACTCTAAGTGCGCTATTATCAAGGCGTTAGACAAGACAGGCATCGGTTCGATGATGCGGTCGCGGGGGTGGGTCCAGCTGTTTTAGATGGCCTAACTGTAGGCCAGCAAAGTAGTTGGTGGTTCGGCCTCAAGTAGGTTCGAGGCTTGACAGGATAAGGGGCGGGGCTTACTGTAGTTTGCCCTCGCCCCCTCTTGTCTTTTAACCCTAGGCACTTATGGCCCTTTTCGGGTTCCTGGGCGGCAAAAAAACGTCGGTCGGGTTGGATATCGGCTCCGGGATCATCAAGGTGGCGGTGATCGACCACTCCGGGAGCGAGGCGGAGCTGGTGAAAGTGGCCACCACCGAGGTCGCGGCCGACGCCATCGTCGAGGGCGAGGTGATGGACCCCGGGATCGTGGCCGAGGCGATCCGCGGGCTGTTTTCCACCGCCGGTGTGAAGCAGAAGTCGGTCGTCACGGCCGTAGGCGGCCGCGACGTGATCGTCAAAAAGATCCAGATGGACCGCATGAAAGAGGGCGACGCCCGCGAAGTGATCCGCTGGGAGGCCGAGCAGCACGTGCCGTTCGACATGGCCAACGTGGAGCTCGACTTTCAGATCCTCGACCCGGACGCCGAAGGCCTGCAGATGAACGTGCTGCTCGTCGCCGCCAAGCGGGAGCTGGTGGAAAGCCGCACCTCGCTGCTCGCCGAAGCCGGCCTCGAGCCTTCGATCATCGACGTGGACGCGTTCGCGATCCACAACGCGTTCGAGCTGAACCATCCTGACGCCATGCAGGGTGTGGTCGGGCTGGTCAACATCGGACACGAAGTGACGAACGTGAACATCCTGGAAGACGGCGTGCCCGTGCTGACACGTGACCTGTCGGTGGGGACGCGGCGCTTTCGTGAGGACCTGCAGCGCGAGAAAGGGCTGTCGGCCGAGGACTCCGAGCGGGTGATCCAGGGTCAGGCGCAGAGCGCGGATCTGGGGCAGTATGTCGACGCGCGCGGCGAGGAGATCTCGGTGGGCGTGGAGCGGGCGGCGGCGTTCCTCGCGACCGCGTCGCGCTCAGCGGGCGGGCTGGGCCGGGTGTACACGATCGGCGGCGGCGCGCGCATCCCGGGGCTGAATGAGGCGCTCTCGAACCGGCTGCGCGTCCCGGTCGAGCTGGCCAGCCCGGTGCAGCGGCTCAAGGTGCGCGAGTCGGTGTTCGAGTCCGTCGCAGTGGACGAGGTGTCGCCGCTGTTGATGCTGTCGGTCGGTCTGGCGCTCAGGCGCGCCGCATGATCGAAATCAATCTTCTCCCCGGAAAGAAGGGGAAGCGCGCGGCGGCAGGCGGAGGGGCCGGGTTCAAGCTCGCCCTGCCCGACTTCGGGGCGCTCATCGCCAGCATCAAGAACCCCTGGCTCATCGCCACGAGCACGGCGTCGGTCGTCGTGCTGGGAGGCGGGCTGCTGCTGTTCATCACCCAGAGCACGCGCCTCAAGGTGCTGCAGTCGCAGCTCGAGGGCGTGCGGGCGGAGAAACGCCGCTTCGACGCCGTGATCGCGCAGAAGCGGCAGTCCGAGAAGATCCGCGACTCGCTGGTCGCCCAGATCAACATCATCCGCGGCATCGACGCGGACCGCTACATCTGGCCGCATGTGCTCGACCAGATCACCAAGGCGCTGCCGCCCTACACCTGGCTCACCGGCGTGTCGGTGAGCGGTGGCGGTACCGGTGCGCCGGGCACGCCGGGGGCGTTGCCGCCGCCCGCGGCCGGGGGGGCAACCACCGACTCGACCGGCGCGTCCACCGTCCGCATCTGGATCACCGGTAGCACCGTCGACATCCAGGCCTACACCACGTTCCTGCGGCAGCTCGCGGCGTCGCCCTGGCTCACCGACGTGACGCCGGCTACGTCCTCGACGGTGATCGAGGCGGACCGGCCCGTGACGGCGTTCAACGTCCAGGTGCGGTACCGCGTGGCCGACTCCGTGTACATCCGGACCGTGCCCGTGAACCAGGCAGTGAGGTAGCGCTATGGCCCTGCTTCCTCAAGACCGGCAGAGTCAGGTCCTGATGCTCATCCTCATCGCCGTGCTCGGCGTGGGCTACG
Source organism: uncultured bacterium (assembly GCA_965653495.1). Taxonomy (GTDB): domain Bacteria; phylum Gemmatimonadota; class Gemmatimonadetes; order Gemmatimonadales; family GWC2-71-9; genus AG41. The sequence goes on from CBFHAJ010000157.1 coordinate 7,189, forward strand.
CGTTCTGGACGTATTGGGAGCAGCCCACCAGCCAGGAGATCACGGCGACGCGCACCGAGATCGACAGCCTGCAGCGTGTGATCGACCGCGCCAAGGCCGATCTCGCGAGCGGCACGGTGGAAGATCTGCGGCGCAAGGTGGAGGAGTACACGTCGCTGCTCGGCGTGATGCGGCAGCTCGTGCCCGAGAAGAACGAGGTTCCGGCATTGATCGACGACATCTCGACCAAGGCCAAAGTGCGCGGTGTGACGATCGGACGGCTCGAGCCGCTGGCGGTCGAGGGGGGGGCGCCGTTCGACACTTATCGCTATCGCCTCGAGATCATCGGGCACTACGACCAGCTCGGCGAGTTCCTGTCCGATATCGCGAGCCTGCGGCGCATCATCGTGCCGCAGGATGTGCTCCTCAAGCCGGCGCAGTCGCAGGCGATGCGCCTGCTGGGCGACACGCTGGGCGCGCTGCTCGAGGCGCAGTTCGCGATCCGGACGTTCGTCAAAGCGGCGACCCCGCCGCCGGGCCCGGCCGGCAAGAAGCCCGCGGCCCGGGCCGGCGCCGGGACGCCGCAGTGAGGCAACCGGTGCCCGCGCGGATCACGGTGATGCTCGCATTGCTGGTCACCGCCGGCTCGCTGGCGGCGCAGGCGAAGCCCAAGCCCCCCCTCCGCCCGCCGGCGAAGCCGGACAGCGCGCGGGCCGACAGCGCGCGGGCGACCGACAGCACGGCGGCGCCGCGCCTCGTGCGCGAGGTGTTCTCGTATGAGGGTGGCGGGCGGGATCCGTTCCTGTCGCTCCTCAAGTCGGGGGACATCCGGCCGCTGCTGTCGGACCTGTAGCTCACGGGCATTTACTCCGACGGGCGCTACACCGCGCGCAGCGTCGCGGTGCTGCGCGACGTGACCAACAACAAGATCTATCGGGTGAAGCCGGGCGACATCATCGGGCGTCTCAAGGTCACGACGATCCGTCCGCGCGAAATCGTGTTTACGGTGCAGGAGTTCGGCTTCGAGCGGCAGGAAAGCCTGCAGCTCGCCAAGCAGGAGGT
>CBFHAJ010000158.1:0-8155 GCA_965653495.1 uncultured bacterium
CGCCGCGCCGCCGCGGCCACCGCATCGGGCGGCGTGCCGCGCCCGGGACCCGCGAACCCCGCCGACGCAATCGGCACCCGCCCCAGGCCGCGGTGCGCGAGCGCCCGCCGCAGGGCGGCCGCGGCGAACGGGCTGCGGAAAATGTTGCCGTTACAGATCACGAGGATCGATTCCGGCGCGCGCCCGGCCCGGCCAAGATCGGCGATCGCCGCGCGGCGACGCGAGCCGTGCAACAGCCGCTCCGGTACCCTGCTCAGGCGCTGCAGCAAATGGCCGATCACCGGCCCTCGTGGGCGCGTGGAATGGCGCTGATATTCGTGTCCGTGAGTCCGCACGACAACCCCTTAGATGAGTCCTGCGCGTACGTCGAAGTGCAAAGACCGAGCCCGACCGAGTCTGCGCGCAACACCCCTCCTATGCGCTTGTGGGTCCCCGCCTTGCACGGCGGGACCTCACGAGCGTCGCGGCCCCGCCACGCGCGCCGTCTCCTCACTCCAGGCCCCACGGATCGCCCTCCAGAATGGCGCGCATGCGACGCGGCTCGGTGGCGACACCTCCTAACGGTCGCAGTCGAGCCCCGTGATTTCCCAATCGCGGACCGCCTCCAGCGCGGTCTCGCCGATTGGCGTCAGCGCCGTCGCCAGGAACGGCGTGGCCTCGGGACGGATCGCGAACCCCACCCGGCGGAGCTCCGCGCTGAATTGCGACTCCACCAGCGTCAACAGCTGCAGCCGGGTGCACCGGTGCTCGCGCAGGGCCCCAACCAGACCGCGCATCGCGATGCCGAGAGACAGCTCGGGGCGCCGGCGCAGCGCGTACAGCGTCGCGATGCCCGACGCATCTGGGCCGCGAATCAACGCACCCGCCGCCAGGGGACTCGCTGCTCCGTTTTCCGAAACCGTGAACCAGCGGTCCAGGGAGCCGGGGTACCCTTCGAGCCGCGCCGCGTACACGCCCGCGTCGTAATGCGGCCTCAGCCGCGGCGAGTCGCCCCAGGGAGCGTCGAAGCCATCGGCCGACGCTCCTGCCGCGACGCCGATCGTGGCGGGCCGCGCGCCCGCAGCCCTCAGTCCGGCGCGCGCCGCGCGCAGCAGGCGGATCACGCCGTCCACCATCCAGCGGCGATCGCCCACGAGCAACACGTGGCGCGCCAGCGTGCCGATGCGGCGAAACCCGGCGCCCTCGAGCACCGCCCGCGCGGGCTCGTTCGGGTCGGTGTAGAGAAAATCGATGCGACCGGCGGCGCCCGCGCCATCCCGCGCGTGCCGCATGAGCGTGCGGGCAGGAAAGAACGATCGATACGCCGCGGTGGCCATGGCGTTCATGAGAAGACCGCCGACGATATCGCGCGCGCCGAACCGGAACCGCCGCGGAAAGCACGCCACGTGCATCACGAGAGTTCCGGCCCCGTCGCGCGCCAGCCAGCTCTGGCCCCCGGCGCGCACCGCGGCGCCATAGGCTCGATCGAAAAACGCCGGGAACTCCGGCCGGCCATGCGTCGCGAACAGCTGCTTGATTTCGTCGGCGTAGTCCAGCGGATTCGCCGCACTGATCGTGAACTCCACCGGTCCTCCGAATCCGTCCCCTAGCGACCAGACCGCGGCGAAACACCTGTTGCCCGGACGCCACAAACGCGACCCTGTCGCTCGGGTGGCCGGCGTGCCGGGGCACTTGCCGAACATCGCTGGCCGGATTCCTGCAAGGGGCAAGAAGCAGGCCGACCACCAAAGAGAGCAGCGTGCGCTACCTGATCACTGGAGGTGCGGGATTCATCGGCTCGCACCTCGCCGAGCACCTCGTCGCCGCCGGTCACGACGTGACCGTACTGGACGATCTGTCGTCCGGACGACGCACCAACCTCAAGGCGGTGCGCCGCCAGATTCGCTTCATTCGCGGCAGCGTCACCGACGTGAACACGTGCCGCCGCGCGCTGGAAGGGATCGACTGCGTGTTGCACCACGCGGCGGTGACGTCCGTCCAGCAATCGGTGGACGACCCGCTCAGCGCGCATCAGGTCAACGCCACCGGGACCCTGAACATCCTGCTCGCGGCCCGCGACAGGGGCGTGCGCCGGGTGGTGTACGCGGGATCGACGTCGGCCTACGGCAATCCCGCCACGCTCCCCAACTCCGAAGATCACGTGACCCGGCCGCTGTCGCCGTACGCGGCGTCGAAGCTGGCGGGCGAGGAGTACTGCGTCGCGCTGCATGCGACGTACGGGCTCGAGACGGTCGTGTTGCGCTACTTCAACATTTTCGGGCCGCGCCAGGACCCGAACTCGCAGTACGCCGCCGTCGTGCCGCGGTTCATCGCCGCGGCCCTCGGCCACGAGCGTCCCACCATCTACGGCGATGGGGGGCAGACCCGCGACTTCGTGTACGTGGCCAACGTCGTGCACGCGAACGTGCTCGCCAGCCGGGCCCCCGCCGCGGACGTCGCCGGCCAGGTATTCAACGTGGGGTGCGGGCGCGCCGTGAGCGTGAACGAGCTGTGGGAGAAGATTCGGTCGCTCGCCGGGATCTCGCTGCTTCCCGCCTACGCGCAGGGACGCGCCGGCGAGGTCCGTAACTCGCTCGCCGCGATCGACAAGGCGCGGCAGCTCGTGGGCTACGAGCCGCTGGTGGAGTTCGACGAAGGGCTGCGGCAGACTATCGCGTGCTATCGCGCGCAGCCCGCGGCACGGCCGCGCCAGCGCCGGCGGGCGCGGGCCGTGGTGGCGGCCGCCTGATCACACTCCCGACACCCGGTCGAGCATCTCGCGCAGCTCGTCCAGGCTGAACGGCTTCCGCAACACCGGGCGATCGGCGCGCTGCAGCGCGTCACGCGTCTGCAGCGAGAGCGAGTCGCCGGTGATGAACACGATGCGCCGCTCGCGTCCCCGCCCTTCCTCCCGCAGCCGCTCGAACAGATCGAATCCGGTGTGCTCCTCGTCCAGGTGCACGTCGACGAGCAGCGCGTCGTAGCGCGTGTCGGACGCCCCCAGGCGGTCGGTCGCCTCGTCGTACCTCCCCACGGAGGTGACATCGTGCCCCAGGCGCTTCGCCAGCAGCGTCATGGCCCGCCGCACGCTGTCCTCGTCCTCGACCAGGAACACCGAGAGCCGCCGGGTGCGGGCACGGGCCCCCACGTCGGTCGCCGGGCCGGCGGATTCCGCGTCCACCGGCAGCTCGAACGACAGCCGCGCCCCGCCCCCCTCGATGTTCTGCATCCACATGCGGCCACCCATCCCGCGCACGAGCCCAAAGCTGATCGCCAGGCCCAACCCCGTGCCTTCGTCCGCCTTGGTGGTGAAAAACGGCTCGAACACGCGGTCCAGGATCTCCGGCGGAACGCCGGGCCCCGTGTCCTCGACCGTCACCAGCACGTGGTGATCGCTCGCTTGAGCATCGATCGTGATCTGGCCGGCGCGGCCGCTACCTTCGATCGCCTGGCGCGCGTTCACCACCGCGTTGAGCAGCACCTGCTGCAGCTCCTGGGGGTCGCCCGCGACGGCGGGCACGTCCTTGCCGATCGACACGTTGGCGCGGATGCGCGCCTTCTTGAACGCGCTGCGCTGCAGGGCGATGACGCGGTCGGCGATCTCCGCCAGGTCGACGGCGGTCTGCATGCGCGGCCGCTGGCGCGCGAAATCGAGTAAGGTCTGTACGATCCGGCCTGCACGCATCGCCTCGCTGCGAATCACCTCCGCGCTCTCGGAGACGTCGGCCTGGCCGGGATCGAGCACCAGCGCCTCTCCGAAGGCCGCGATGGCGGCGAGGGGATTGTTCAGCTCGTGCGCCACGCCTGACACCAGAGCGCCGAGCTGCGACAGCCGGTCCGCCTGCAGCAGGCGCCGCTGCAGCAGCGCCTCGCGCGAGACGTCCAGGGCGAGAAACAGCAGCCGCGGCGCGGCGCGCGCCGGATCCACGTTGACGAGCACCGCGCGCACTTCACGCGGCGGCTCGCCGGCGAACTCGAGCGTGAGGCGCAGCTCCTGGCGCTGCGTGACCGCGTCGCGCAGCGCCGTCGCCAGCGGCGTGCGGTACGCGGACGGCGTCCACTCGCCCAGCGTCCGGCCGCGCAGCGACCCGGCATCGGAGCCGCCCAGGAGCTTCAGACCCTCCGGGTTGGCTTCGAGAATCTGGCCGTCCACGCCGAGCACCAGCGCGGGCGTCGGGAGCGAGTTGAACAGCAGCTGATACAGGCGGCGCTCGGTTTCGAGCGCGCTCGTGAGCTGCGCGCCGCGCTGCTCCGGGGCGAGCTCCTCGCGCACCTGCCGGAACACCATGATGAGGTGGTTGTGCGAACCGCGCTTCACGTGAGTCTCGAACGCCGTGCTGGGAAACTCCGCGGCCGTCGCCGGCGACACATAGGTCTGCGGCTTCCCGCCGTCGCGCACTTCCTGCAGCACCCGCTCGATCTGCGTCGCCTTGGCGGCAGGGAACGCCACCCAGAAGGTCTGCCCCAGCACGCGCTCAGCGGGCAGACCGGTGATCCGCGCAGCGCCCGCCGACCAGGCGGCGATGGTCCAGTCGGGCGCGATCGCCACGACGCCGGAATCGAGACTGTCGAGCAGCTCCTTCGCATCCATGTCCGTACTCCCGCACGATAAGATGCCCCGTTGGCCGGATCGCGGGCGCAACGGGGCCGAAGAAAAATTCTCTGTTGTGGTACAGGGTGTGACGCGAATGGTTCTGCGTCAAGCGGCGTCAGGTGTCGCGGCGACGCAACATTGCGCAATGCACGACGTCAGGTAACGCGTCGGACGTCCGCCTCGCTATACGCGCCGCAATTTCCAACGTCCCCGGCGGAAGATCACGGCGCTCACGACGGCGACCGTCGAGAACGCGATCATCACGGCGAGCGCGACGCCGCGCGGCACCAGCCCGGCGTGCCGCGCCAGCCAGTACGCGAGCGGGATCTCCCACAGCCAGAAACACGCGACGTTGATCCAGGTGGGCGTCCAGGTGTCGCCCGCGCCGTTGAACGATTGGGTGATCACCATGCCGTAGGCGTAAAACAAAAAGCCGTAGCTGATCACCCGGAGACACAACACGGCGATGGTCGCGACGGCAGCATCGCGCGTGAACAGCGCCACGATCGGCTCCGCCAGCAGCACGAACAGCAGCCCGATGCCACCGAGAAAGAGCATGTTGTAGAACCCCGCGAGCCACACGGCCCGCTCGGCGCGCTCCGGCTGGGCGGCGCCGAGGCCTTGCCCCACGAGGGTCGCCGCAGCGTTGGCGAGCCCCCACGAGGGCAACAGCGCGAACACGATGATCCGGATCGCGATCGTGTAGCCGGCCACGGAATCCGACCCGAAGCTCGAGATGATGCGCATGAGGAAGATCCAGCTGGCGGTGCCGATCAGCACCTGCAGCGTGCCGGTACCCGAGAGCCGCAGCAGCGTCCGCATGACGGCCGGCTTGATCGTCAAGTGCGCCCGGCGGATCGCCACGCGCGCGTCGCCGCGCGACAGGCGGTACAGCTGGTACAGCACGCCGGTCCCGCGCCCGATGTTGGTGGCGATCGCCGCCCCCGTCACGCCGAGACGCGGGAACGGTCCCACCCCGAAGATCAGGCACGGGCCCAGCAGGATGTTGATCCAGTTGGCGAGCCACAGCACCCGCATGGCGATCGCGGCGTCGCCGGCGCCGCGAAAGGTCGCGTTGATCAGGAACAGCAGCAGGATGGTCGCGTTGCCGCCCAGCATCACCCGCGCATAGCGCGAGCCGAGCGCCTGGACTGCGGGTGAGGCACCCATCAGGGCCAAGAGCCGCGGAGCGAACAGCACCCCCGTCACGCCGATCGCCGCCGCGGCGATCAGCCCCAGCCCGATGCCCTGCACCGCCGCCTCGGCCGCACCCTCGGGGTTCCCCTCCCCGATGCGCCGGGCCACCATCGCCGTCACGCCGATGGAGAGCCCCATGGCCGCGGTATAGATGAGAGTGAGTAATGATTCCGTGAGCCCCACGGTGGCGAGGGCGTCCGCGCCCAGGTGGGCGACCCAGAAGGCGTCCGCCACCGCGAAGATGGACTCCATGATCATCTCCATCACCATGGGAATGGCGAGGAGCACGATCGCGGGCCCGAGCGGACCTGAGGTGTAGTCGTGGTGGGAGCCCCGGAGCGCCTGGCGCACCAGGGCCCACCAGCCGGCCGGCTGTTCGGTCTGTTGCATCGGGGCTGACAGGGGAGCTACGCCGGGACGGTCTGCACCAGCGGAATCACTTCGGCGCCGAATCGCTCCATCTCTTCCAACTGTGGGCTGAACTGCAGCAGCAGCAGGTCCACCCCCGCCTGCTCGAACGCGCGGATGCGCCCGGCGATCTGCTCCGGCGTGCCCACGAGCCCGGCGCGCAGCCCGCGGTTCGAGACCGAGTAGTCCTCGAGGCTTATCTGCTGCTCGAGCTGCGTGTTGGCGAGCCAGTCCTGATAGTTGGCGTACCCGGCGGCGCTCTGGCGCACGTCGGTGATGCGGGCGACTTCGCGCTCTGCCGCCGCTTCCGAATCGCGGCAGATGACGTAGCCGGCGACGCCGAATACCAACGGCGCCGGGGTATGGCGCGCGCGCCGGGCCCGCATATCCGCCACCTTGGCCGCGATGCGCTCGGGCGGGTCGCCGTGCATCAGGTAGGCGTCGCACGCGCGCGCGATCAGCTCCTTCGCGGCTTCGGACTCGCCTCCCGCGTACACGGTCGGCCGCGGGCTGGCCAGCGGCTTGGGCTCGAGGATGGCATCTTCCACACGGTAGAACTTGCCTGCGTAGTTGAAGCGCGGCTGCGACCACATGCCGCTCACCACCGCGAGCCATTCCTCGGTGCGGGCGTAACGCGCGTCGTGCTGATCGAATCCCACCCCGTATTGCTTCGCCTCACCCGCCCACCACGACGACACCACGTTGATCGTCAGGCGGCCGCCGCTGATGCGGTCAATGTTGGCGGCCTGCTTCGCGAGCAGCGCCGGCAGATGGAACGTGGGCCGCACGGCCACCATCAGCTCGATCCGCTCGGTCACCGCCGCGAGCGCCGCCGCCGTGCTCCAGGCATCGAGCGACGGAGCCTCGGGACCCTTGATGTCGTTGAGGTTCAACTCCGCGATGAGCGTGACGTCAAATCCAATGGCCTCGCTGCGCTGCGCCAGCCGACGCACGTAGTCCCAGCTCGCCTCCATGCGCTCATCGGGCACGTTGCGGAGCCAGCCGCCGAACACCGGGAGCCAGTAGCCGAAGCGCATGGTCAGGCGGCTTCGCGTTCCAGGTAATCGGCCAGCCGCGCGAACGGATCGAATCCCACCACGCGCGGCGCGTCGGCCACGAAGTTCGACAGCGCGTTGATGTCGTAGAAGTACAGCTGGCCGTCACGGGCGTCGATCATGTACTCGACCCCCCCCACGTCGATATGGGCCCGCTGCATGATGCACTCCACCTGGTCCACGATCTCCGCGGGCGGCGCGTAACCCTCCACCCGCAGGTTGTTCTTGGGCGCGTCCACCGGGCACGCCGCCCGCACCAGCTCGGCGCCCCCCACCGTCTGGCACACGTCCGCGGGACAGAGGTTGAAGCTCTCGCCCGACGTGTAAATGCGGATGGCGTACAGGTAGCGTCCACCCAGCACCTCGACCCGCACGATGCGCTGGTCCGCCGCCGGGACGAACTCTTGAACCAGCGCCGTATGATCGATCCCCAGGTCGAGCACGCCCGACCGCGCTGCCTGCTCGAGCTGCTCCGCCGTCTCGAAGCGCCGGATCCCTGCCCCCGAGCCCCCGATGTTGGGCTTGAGCACCACGGGGAACCGGAGCCCACGGGCTGCATCGGGCGCCTGGTCGGCGTGATTGATGACCCGCGCTCGGGGGAACTTGAGCCCGAGATCCTCGAGCAGCGCCAGCTGCAGCGCTTTCGACGTCTCCGTCACCCAGGCGTCGTAGTCGTTGATTACCCGCACGCCGTGGCGCTTGAGGTGCGCCAGGTAGTGGTGCGTATAGAAGATGGCGTTCCCCGCACCCCGCAGATACGCCGAGGGGCTCATCCGATTGAACACGAGCGAGTAGGGAGGCCGGCCGTCCGCCGCATCGAAGCGGTGATGCGCGGCGCTGAGACGCTCATACGGCACCCGGCGCCGGTCGAGCTCGCTGAACAGCGGCCGGAACCAGTCGGGATGCTCATAATAGATTGCGA
>CBFHAJ010000159.1:0-8067 GCA_965653495.1 uncultured bacterium
GAGCGCCTGGCCCAATGCCAGTGCGCAGTCCTCCGCGGTGTGGTGATCGTCCACGTGCAGATCGCCCTCGCACGCGAGCGCGAGATCGAACCGGGCGTGCCGGGTCAGCGCCGTCAGCAGGTGATCCAGGAAACCGATCCCGGTTCGCACCGCGGTCTGACCGGTGCCGTCGAGGGTGAGGGTCACGGTGATCGCCGTCTCGCGAGTGGTCCGGCTGATGGTCGCGGCACGCGCGGTCATGGCTCGACTCCGGCGTCGAGGGCAGCGTCGAGGGCACTACACAACAGCGCGAAGTCGTTGGGGTCGCCTGGAAGCGTGATGCGCAGCGCGGACTCGAGGCCGGGGCGGCCGGGGAAGTCGCGGACCAATACGCCGCGTGTGGCCAATCGACCGCGAATCGCGCGCGCGCCGGGGGGGGACCCGCACTCGACGAGCACGAAGTTCGCCTGCGACGGGAGCGGACCGAGCCCGCGCGCGGCCAGGCGTCGGGTGAGCAGGGTCCGTTCCTCGCGAATGCGTGTTACGTGCGCCCGCAGCGGCGCCGTGTCGCGCTCGAGCTGCGCCAGCGCGAGCGCCACGGACGGAGCGGCGACCGGATACGGACCACCGGCTGCCCGCAGCACGCCGATCACGTAGGGACTGCCGACGGCGTAGCCCACGCGGCACCCGGCCAGCCCCCACGCCTTGGAGAAGGTGCGGAGTACCAGGACATTCGGCAGGTCGAGCAGCGCGGTGGTGAGGTCCTCGTCCGCGTACTCCACGTACACATGGTCGACGATGAGCAGTGCATTGGGAGCGGCCGTGGCGACGCGTCGCATGTCGGCCAGCGTCGCGACCGCGCCGGTGGGATTGTTGGGTGATACGACGACGACGACGGCGCTTCGCGCGCCCAGCCGCGCGAGAACCGCATCCACCGGGAACGTCGCGCCCCACCACGGCACCCGCACGATGGTACCGCCCGCGAGCGCCGCGCAGCGCTCGAACATGTCGAAGCAGGGATCGGGGATCACGATGTCTCGACCGGGCTCGAGGAACGCCCGGCACGCCCGGTCGATGCTCTCGTCGGCGCCGGCGGTGACGATCACGCGCTCCGCCGGCACGCCGAGCCGGGTCGCGAGCGCCGCCTCGAGGCCGGACGTGTCGGGATAGCGGCGGAGCAGCTCGGGGTCGGCGAGCGCGAGCTGGAGCAGCAGGTCGCGCGGCACCAGCACCCCCTCGTTGCTGTCGAGCCGCAGCCGGACGGGTCCGTCCGCGGTTGGCCGGCGGTAGGCGTCTTCGGGATCGAGCCGCGAGCGGGGGCCGGCGGCCGGCGTGGTGGTGGCGGCCGTCATGGGACGATCTGGGACAGGGTGGACACGACGACGTCCGTACCACCCGCCGCCTTCACCGCGGGGATGAGGAGCGGCAGCGACTCGCGCGGCACCGCGGCTTTCACCGCGTAGCCACCGTTGCCGAACAGCGGCGCGACGGTCGCCTGGCGCATCGCCGGCAGCACCCGGACCACCGCATCGAGGCAGTCGGCCGAGGCGTTCACCTCCAGCATGACGCGCCGTCGCGCCACGAGTACGGAGTTCAGGACCAGCACGAGATCTTCGATGCGGCGGCGGCGAGCGGGGTCGGCGAGGGCGACGGGACTGGCGTACAGCCGCGTCGAGGAGCGCATCAGCTCGTCGACGACGGCGAGCCCGTTGGCCGCCAGTGTCGCGCCCGTGGCGGAGTTGTCCACGATCACGTCCGCGTCCTCCGGCGGGAACACCTCGGTGGCGCCGTAGGAACGCACGAACTCGGCTGCCAGGCCGCGCTGGGCGATCCAGCGTTGCGCCAAGCGTTCGTACTCGGACGCCACGACCAGCGTCCGCGCCGGCAGGCGCCCGCGCTCCAGCAACGCTTCGGGGGCCGCCGCGACCACGTGAACCGGATCGAGACACGTGTCGAGCAGCTCGACCACGTTCGCCTCGAGCTCCGCCACCCAATCCGCCCCCGCGAAGCCGATGTCCCGGCTGCCGAGCGAGAGCATCTCCACGATGTTCTGGGGCTTGAGGGTCTTGGCCTCGGTGTCCGGAAGCGATACGTCCGGCCGATAGCCGCGGGCGCTGGGACGGATGCCGATCCCGGCATCGTCCAACAAGGTGAGCACGCCCTGCTCCATGCGCCCCTTGGGAAGGGCGAGCCGCAAGGGGGGGCGCGGCGTGCCGTCAGATTGTCGTGACATCGGTTGTTCTCCTGAAAAGCAAAACGCCGGCCCCCACAGGGGGGCCGGCGTCGGCGATGGACTCAAGGCTCTACGAGCTACCCGCTACCTTGTGTGCGCCTCCGGCTCCCCCCGATGGGTCGGGTGGTGGTGATGATGCCGGTGGGTGCGAGTAGACTGCATGGTCGGTAGATAACCCGCCGACACACACGTGTCAACTCGTGGCGCGCCGTTACGCATGGCCCGCCAGCGTCGCCTGCAGATGCTCGTAGCTCACGCGGGCGGCCGCGATCGAATCGCCCCAGTCGGCGGCGGAATCCTGCTCGATGGCGAAGTGCTTCATGCCGGCGACGCCGGCGTGCTTGAAAATTTCGCCGTAGTCGATGTCGCCGTCGCCCACCGGTACGAGCCGCGCCTCGACCAGTCTGGCTCCCTGGTCTCGGGGCAAGCATTTCAGGCACGCCGCGTCCTTGACGTGCCAGAGGACGAACCTGCCGGGATGCTGGTGGAACAGCTCGATGGGATTCTGGCCGGCCACGGCAGCCCAGCCGATGTCCATCTGGAACACGACCAGCTCGGGATCGGTCTCCGCGAGCAGGATCGTGTACGGCAGCTGGTCTCCGTCCTTGCAGGGGATGAACTCCACCGTGTGGTTGTGGATGAGCAGCTTGATGCCGAAGCGCTGTGCGAGCCTGCCGAACTTGTTGTAGCGCGCGGCTTCTTGTTTCACGTCTTCGGCCGCACGGGGCTGCGCCCGATTCTTGATGAACGGTTCCCGCTGCTTGCGCTCAGCGGCCGGGCTCGTGGGCGCGGAGCCCCCGGCGCGGTTTCTGCCCTGACCGCCGGCCGGCCGCGGCTCCTCGAGGCTCGAGTACTCGATGCCCATGATCTGGAATCCCGCCAGCTGCTTCTCCACGTCGTCATCGGGACCGACGGTTATCCCTGAGTGCGTGCTCGGCATCTTCAAGCCGAGCCGGTCGAGCTCCGCCCGGAACTGTTGCGGCGTCAGATTGTTGTAGCCGCCGGCCGCCTCGACTTCCTTGTACCCGATCGCCGCGACCTTCTCGAGCGTGCCGATGTAATCCTTGGCGGTCAGGTCGCGAACGGTGTACAGCTCCAGGCCGAATTGCTCGGACCAGTTCGGCGCCGACGCCTGAGCCGGCGCGGGTACCGTGGAAGTGAGGACGGCGCCGGCCTTACTCGTCAGGGCGAGCCCACCGACCGCCGCTGCCGTGCCCTTGAGGAAATTCCTGCGGCTCTCGCCGTGCGTCATACGCGCGCCTCTATTGCAGGGAGAATGCGTAAACCGATCCCTCGGCCGCGACCAGCACATACTGGCGGCCACCGATGGTGTAGGTCTCCGCGGCGTTGCTGACGGAACCGATCTGGGCGTGCCACAGCGGCACCGGAGGCTGTTTCCCCTGGAGGCCCAGGGCCACCAGGCTTCCGGCGCCGTCATTCGCGAACAGCAGCCCGCCCGCCGTCGTGAGCAACCCGGAGTCACCGACACGTCCCGCGAAGCGATACTTCCACGCGAGCTTGCCCGTCTGGTAATCGATCGCGGCGATGGAGTTGCCGAGCGATCCCACGTCGTCCTGCTCGCTGCCCCCCAGCCCCACGAGCATGCGCGGATCGGTGTTCGTCAGGTAATACATCGAGTAAATCTCACGCAGCACGACGAAGAACAGCCCCGACTGGGGGTCGTAGCTGGGGGGCATCCAGTTCGTCGCGCCGCCGTTGTCGGGCGAGACCAGCGCGCCGGCGACGGTGTTGTCCTTCGCCGGGTTCCGCACCACCTGTCCTGTGGCGTTGATCTCCTGTGCCCAGTTGGCGGCGCCGGAGTATTTCGCGGTGAGCAGGTGTTCACCATTGGTCCGGTCCAGCACGAAGAAGTACCCGTTCCGCGCCGCCTGCAGCGCCAGCTTGCGCGGCTTCCCTCGGAACATGCCGTTGACCAGTACCACCGGTTGGGTCGAATCCCAGTCGTGGGTGTCGTTAGGCGACGTCTGGTAGTACCACACCATCTTGCCGGTCTCGACGTTCACCGCGACCACGGAGCAGGTGTACAGGTTGGTGTGTTCATCGCGCGGGGCGCGCACCTGGGCCGTGTACGCCGGCGTCGGATTCCCGGTTCCGAAGATGTACAGATGTGTCTCGGGATCATACGAGCCCGGGATCCATACCTGTGCCCCGCCGTGCCGCGCCGCGTCCAGACTCGCCCAGGTTTCCAGCCCCGGATCTCCCGGGTTCATCGGCACGGTGTAAAACTTCCACTGCAGGTCGCCCGTCTTGGGATCGAACGACTGCAGGAAACCCGGCGCGTCCAGGTCGTCGCCCGTGCCCACCAGCACATGATTCCCCACGACCACCGGCGCCATGGTCGAGAAGTACTGCTGGCTGAAATCGGAGATCTCCTTGTGCCACCGCTCCTGGCCCGTTTTCGCGTCGAGCGACACGAGGTAATCGTCCGGCGTCTCGAAGTAGACCCACTCACCGTACATCGCCATGCCACGGTTGCCGATGTGGGTGCCGCCGCGGGACTTCCACCAGTAGTGCCAGAGCACGTGCCCATCGAGCGCGTCGACCGCCCAGGCGTTGTCGGGCGCAGTGACGTAGAGAATGCCGTTCACCTGCAGAATCGACCCCGACACACGCGGCGAGCCGCTCGTCGACCCGGGAATCGTCAGCGGTTCCTCGGCCACGCCACCGGTGATGGCGGAGGGTCCAGGAGACGGCCCCCACCAGACGCCTTCACCACCGCCGGGTCCTGCCGTGAGTCGCCGCACCCAGGCGAGGGTGAGGTGCCGCACGTTGGTCTTATCGATCTCCTTGAGCGGGCTGTAGCGACGCTGGGTATAGTCGCCCGCGTAGGTCGGCCACGCGTCGGTCGCGGGCTTGGTGAGCGACGCGGGATCGAGGCCCTGGCCCGTGAGCGAACCGGTAGCCAGACAAAAGGTCACCAGCAATGTGGCTGTTTTCATTTCAGCGTGACGAGATACGCCGTCAGGTTATGGATGTCGGTGTCCTGCCACTTGGGAAGCATGTCGGCGTGCCACTGCAGTGGATTGGTGACCACGACCTTGGGGATCTCGCCGCGTCTCGCGAAACTGCGGTAGGTCCCGTCCGAGTCCCTCAGCGCAACGACGAAAGCCGAGAGGTGGTCGAGCTCTCCCTTGACGACCTTCCCCGACGGGAGGGTGACCGTCACCGTCGGCGGCTTCGGCGCTTGAGAGCCAGCCGACCGGCGACCAAAGCCCCTGCCGCCTTCACCCGCCACGATCAGGTTTTGAATCATCTTGGGCTCGTACCTGCCGCCGATGCCGGCGAGATCCCCGTCCCCCGTCACCGAGTGGCATTGGGTGCAGCGTCCGGCCCCGTTGAAATAAGCCTCGCCATCTTTGGCGTTTCCCACCAGAATGTCGAGGCTGCTGGGCGTGCCGCGATCGGACAGCGGTTGGTCGTGCAACCACGCGGCGATGTCGGTGATGTCCGCGGCGCTGAGGGAGAACTTGGGCATGCCCCCGGCGGGAATGCCGTTCTGGACGATCGGCGTGATGAGCTCGCCGTGTTGATCATCCAGCACCACTTTCGCGAGGACCAGGTTCGGTCCCGTTTCTCCGCCCCGCGCCGCCGAGCCGTGGCAGAAGCTGCAATTGCTGCGGAACAGCTGCTCGCCATGCGCCAGCTGCTCGGGCGCCGCCGGTGGACGCACCGGATAATCCGGCGGACGCTCGCGGCGGCCCTCGCGGCCCGCCGGCGTCGCCGGCGGCGGGCGGGGTGTAGGGGGGGTGGGGGGGGGGGTGGGGGTGGGCGTGTGCGCCGGTGACTGCGCGGCACACACTGAGGTGGCACAGGCCATAATCACCATGCCACAGAACGCGAACCGTACACGTGAATGCATCAGGACGATCCTTACGATCCTATTGAGGCGAAGATAACCCCCCGGCTGCACCAGCGCTTTCCGTCCGGGACCGCCCGAAACTTGTGGTTGACACCGGCAGGACCGCCCGGTAAATACCGGTACCATGCTTACGCACTGCGGCCGCCGCTGTTGTCCGTTCTGTCGAATGATGTGTGCGCCCTCTTCGGGGAGCGGACGCGGTTGTGGCGCTGTGGTTGCCGGCATCGGATGAAGCTCGTTAGGCTGTAACGGCACGCGCGAATCGATCGGGCCCGCCTCCCACTGGGAAGCGGGCCCGATTCGTTTTTCACCTTGTCCTCACCCACGAAAGGAGTCGCAGCGCATGACGCAGGCAGCACCGGTGTTGCAGCCGCGCATCACCCAGATCCAGGGCTTCACGCTGTGGCTCACCGGCCTGTCGGGCGCCGGTAAGTCCACGCTGGCCGCCGCCGTGAGCCAGACCCTGCGCCGGCACGGCATCGGCGTCGAAGTCCTCGACGGCGACGAGGTGCGGCAGAATCTCTCCAAGGGCCTCGGGTTCTCGCGCGAGGATCGCGACACCAACATCCGCCGGATCGGGTACGTGGCCAAGCTGCTGGCGCGCAACGGCGTCGCGGTGATCACGGCGGCCATCTCGCCGTACCGCGCGGTGCGCGACGAGGTGCGCCGGGACATCGGGGCGGCGGGAGGCCACTTCGTCGAGGTGTACGTGAAGGCCTCGCTCGAGGAGTGCACGCGCCGCGACACGAAAGGCTTGTACCGGCGGGCGCTGGCAGGGGAGATCGCCCAGTTCACCGGCGTCTCGGACCCCTACGAAGCGCCCGTTACCCCCGAGCTGGTGGTGGACACGGAGCGCGAGGACGTCGCGACCGGCAGCGCCCGCGTGATCGAGCGGTTGGCGGAGCTCGGCGTGTTGCGGAAGATCTCCGATGCTTGATGCGGCGGCGGTGCGTGCGCACGCGGCCACGCTGTCCGGCGCGGACCCGGAGACCACGCTGCGGTGGACCCTGGACACGTTCCCCGCGAAGGCGGCCCTCACCGTCAGCTTCGGCGGCGGCGGGGTGGTGCTGGCGCACTTGATCAGCCGCATCGACCGCTCGGTGCCGGTCATCTTCCTCGACACCGGCTTTCATTTTCCCGAGACCTACGCCTTCAAGCAGCGGTTTGCCGACCGCTACGGCCTCAACCTGATCGAGCTGCAGCCGTTGAGCGACCCGGGCCCGCTGTACGCCACCGATCCAGATCGCTGCTGCGCGATTCGCAAAGTGGAGCCCCTGGCGCGCGCGATCGCGGGATTCGATGCCTGGATCAGCGCGGTGCGCCAGGACCAGTCGTCCACGCGCGCCGGGACCGAGGTCGTCGAATATCACCAGATCGACGGCCGGCCGATCGTGAAGGTGTTTCCGCTGGCGCGCTGGAGCCGGGCCGACGTGTGGCACTACATCCTCGAGAACGGTGTGCCGTACCACCCGCTGCTCGACCGGGGCTACACGAGCATCGGTTGCTGGCCGTGCACCCGACCCACCGCGCCGGGGGAAGACGAGCGGGCCGGTCGCTGGAGCGGCACGGGCAAAACGGAGTGCGGGCTCCACACCTTCACGGTGAAGCGATGACGACCATCGCGCCGCACGGCGGCACTCTCATCAATCGCGTCCTGGACGGCGAAGCGCGCGCGGCCGCACGCGCGCGGGCCGCCCGGCTGCCGTGGGTGACGCTCGACGCGCGCGGGGTCGCCGACCTCGGCCTGATCGCGACGGGGGCGTACAGCCCACTCACCGGCTTCCTGGGTCGCGACGACTACCTGCGGGTCATCAACGAGATGCGCCTCGCCAGCGGTCTGCCCTGGTCGCTCCCAATCACGCTGCGCGTCGCGACCGACGCTGCGCTCGGCGACGTGGTCGCGCTACGCGCGCCCGATGGCCGGACGCTGGGCCGGCTCGAGGTGCGCGAGGTGTTCCCTGCGTCGCAGGCCGAG
>CBFHAJ010000160.1:0-8032 GCA_965653495.1 uncultured bacterium
TGTTCGTAGCAGCGCTCGCTGCCGCAGCCGCCGTCGTCGTACTGATCGGGGTCCGATCCGTGCTGCGGCGGGCGCCGCAGTGGAGTGAATACGCCACCACCGCGGCGCACCGCGCGGTGGTCCGCCTGCGCGACGGCACGCAGATCACCCTCGCGCCCACGAGCCGCGTGCGCTACACGAGCGATTACGGCAGAGCCCGCCGCGACGTGTATCTCGACGGTGAAGCGTACTTCCAGGTCGCCACCGACACGCAGCGCCAGTTCCGCGTCCATACCGCCAACAGCGTCACCGAGGATCTGGGGACGGCGTTCGCAGTCCGGGCGTATGCCGGACAGCACGCCACCGAAGTGGTGGTGGTCGAGGGGCGCGTGGCGCTCTGGCGCGCCGACACCGCCGCACCTTCGCGGCCCGGGCTCGTGCTCGGTGCCCGAGACCTGGGACGGATCGACTCGAGCGGGGTCGCAACGTCGCGTGGTGGCATCGACGTCCAACGCTACCTCGCGTGGACCCGCGGCGTCCTCGCCTTCGACGGCACGCCGCTCACCGACGTCATCCTCACCCTCGGCCGCTGGTACAACGTCGAGATCCGCCTGGCCGACAGCGCGGTCGCCGCGCGCCGGCTCACGGCGACCTTCGCGAACGAGCCGATCGACCTGGTCATGAACCGCATTGCCCTGACCCTCGGCCTGCGCGTCGCGCGCGGCGACGGGTCTGTGTTCCTGCTTCGGAACGGTAGGTGAGAGCTATGAACCGTGCCGTGTTGTCCTCCCTCGTGCTGGCGCTGGCAGCGACCGTGCTCCCGCGCGGTGTCGCCGGCCAGATGAGCGACCCGAGCGAAAGCCGGGCTCCGCGCTTCCTCCTCGCCCTGGCCGAGCGTGCCAAGCCCGTGCCGCTCAATCTCAAGCGCACGGCGGTGTTGCGCCGGTCGCTCTCGCTCGCGTTCGACGGCGCCACGCTGAAGGAGGCGCTCGCGGAGATCTCGCGGCAGGCGGGACTCAACCTGGTCTACACCGACGACGACTTGCCGGTCACGGCAGCCGTCAACCTGCGGGCCGACCGTATAACGGTGGCCGCGGCGCTGACGGAGGTGCTGCTGGACGCCGGCGTCGACGTCGTGTTCACGCCGGACGGGCGCGCCACGCTGGTGAAGCGGCCTCCCGGGCCCGCGCTCCAGCTCGGTTCGATCGCGGGCACGGTCACGGAGCTCGGGGCCGGTACTCCCCTGGCGGGCGCCTCCGTGAACGTCGTCGGCACGCGCCTCTCCGCCCAGACCGACGCCACCGGACGGTACAGTCTCGGCGGCGTGCCCGTGGGGACGCAGCGCGTCCGCGCGCGCATGCTGGGCTATGCGCCCGCCGAGAGCAGCGTCGTCGTCCAGGAAGGACAGGAGAGCGTGGTCGACCTCCAGCTCAAGCCGCAGGCGATCGAGCTGGAGGCGGTGGTCGCCGTGGGCTATGGCGAGAAGCGCCGGGAAAACCTCACCGGAGCCGTTTCCGCCGTCGGTCCGGAAGCCATCGCCGATCGACCGGTCACCAATACGCTGGCGGCGATTCAGGGCGCCATTCCCGGCGTGCTGGTGCAACGGCTTTCGGGACAGCCGGGAGTCGAAGGCTTCAGTCTCAACGTCCGCGGCATTTCGTCCACCAACAGCACGAACAAAGACGCCGAGGGAACCGGCGGCAACGCTCCGCTGGTGTTGATCGATGGCATCCCGGGCAACCTCGACCTGTTGAATCCCGCCGATATCGATGCGATCTCGGTCCTGAAAGACGCCTCCGCGTCGATCTATGGAGCCCGCGCGGCCAACGGCGTTGTGCTCGTCACCACGAAGAAGGGGGCGCGCGGTGCCCCGAAGTTCACCTACTCGAGCAACGCCGCCGTCAGTCATTTGACGGGCATGATGGATACGCCCACGAACTATCAGATGGCGCTGATGGACAACGAGGCCAATATCCACAACGGCGCGGCGCCGATGTACACCCCCGACCTGCTGCACCGGGTACAGATCGGCGACCCGAATCCGATTCCCCATCCGATCTACGCCAGCTCGGGATGGATGCTGTTCTTTACGAACACCGATTGGCGTAGCGCCGTGCTCGAGAACGGCTTCGAGCAGAACCAGACGCTCACCGTGTCCGGCGGTGGCCCCAACTCGACCTATTATCTCTCGGGCACGTATTCCGACCAGAAGGGGGTCATTCGCTACGCCGATGACGGTGCCAAGCGCTACAATCTGCGGCTGAACTATGACTATGACTTTTCCAAGCGGTTTCACGTGGAATCGAAGCTCGCGCTGGAAAATCGTGACCGCCGCGACCTCGGCGGTCTGAACGCCGCGTGGGACAATACGTCCTGGACGATCATCGAGACCATCTATGGGATGCCCAATCATCCTATCTACACGCAGGGCGGCGAGCACTTTTTCGCGCAGGGGGGGTGGGGCAACGCGGTTGCCCAGGCCAAGGAGGCCGCGCCGGCCACGTATACCGCGCGCAATGTCAACACGAACTTCAAGCTGATCTTCGACGTGGCCCCGGCGCTGAAGCTGAATCTCCAGTCCGGTATCAGCTACCGCTCCGACGACAACACCGACATCGGGAAATCCTTCCCGTTGTACACATGGGATAACAGCCACGTCCAGTACTACTCCATCGCGAATCCGGACCAGAACTGGGCCTCCCAATTCCATTCGGAGAACATGCACCGCAACTACCTCGCGTACCTGCAATACCACAACGTCTTCGGCGAGAAGCACGAACTCGACGTGATGGCCGGCGCGTCGCACGAAGACAACGATTCGACGTGGTTCAGCGCGGGGCGGTCGACGTTCCCGAGCCAGGACGTCTGGGGCATACGGCTCGGGACGTCCAACATGAACAACGACGGCGGCGGTCAGCAGTGGGCGATCCGGTCGGGGTTCTCGCGCCTGAGCTACGCCTTCGACCGGAAATACCTGCTGGACGCCAATTTCCGCTACGATGGCAGCTCCCGCTTCGCGCCCGACCGGCGCTGGGGGTTCTTCCCCGGCGTGTCGCTGGCCTGGCGCCTCTCCGAGGAGCCGTTCGTGCGGCGGCGGCTCGGCGTATTCGACGATCTGAAGCTCCGGGCCTCCTATGGAGAAACGGGCAATCAACAGGGCGTCGGACTGTATGACTATCTGCAGCTGATCGGCGTCGGCCGGCCGTGGCCGTTCAACTATCCGATCGTGTTCGGACCGGGGGGACAAGATCGCTCGGCTTTCTTGACGGGAATGGTGTCGAAGAGCCGCACCTGGGAGACCATCGCGACCAGCAACGTGGGGTTGGATGCCACGCTGCTGAATTCCCGGCTCGACTTCACGTTCGATTACTTCGTCAAGCGCAACCGCGACATGCTGATTCCGGTCACCTATCCGGACCTGTTAGGCTCGCAGGCCCCCTTCTCGAACGCCGGCAGGCTCAAGGCCTGGGGCTTCGAAGCGACGGTCGGGTGGAAAGGCACGGCGGGGCCCGTTCAGTACGGCGCGCGCCTGAGCCTCAGCGATGCCAAGAACAAGGTCGTCTATTACGGCGGGGACGATTCGTATATCCTCGGCCAGAACTACATCCGCGAAGGCTATCCCATCAATTCGTACTTCGGGTACGTGTACGATGGGGTGATCCACAATCAGGCCGAGCTGGACGCCTACAAGAAACTGGGGGGCGTGCCCTCGGACATCGGGATCGGCGACGCCAAGTTCAAGGACTTGAACGGCGACGGCAAGATCAGCCTGTACGGCGATCAGCCCGGGCAGATGGGTGACGTCGAATACCTGGGGAACAGCTCGCCCCGCTACCTCTACGGCGTCAATCTCGACATGAAGTGGAGCAATTTCGACATCGGCGTCTTCATGCAGGGCGTGGGCAAGCGCATGCTGATGCGCACCGGCGAGTACGCCATGCCGTGGAGCGATTGGTGGAGACAGCCCCCGCTGTTCTACGAGAACCTGACGTGGAATGAGGACCGTCCCAACGCGCCATATCCGCGCATGACGCACGGCAACATCCGCTACTGGAACTATCAGCCATCGACCCTGCAAGTCGTCGATGGTGCGTATCTGCGACTCAAGAATCTGCAGATCGGCTATACCCTCCCGGAAGCGTTCACCCGGCGAGTGAGGATGTCTCGCGCCAGAGTCTACTTCAGTGGATTCGACTTGTGGGAGCACGACCATGTGCTGGGTGGGTGGGACCCGGAATCAGGCTCGGACGGGTTCAACTATCCGTTCCAAAGACTGTACTCCTTTGGCCTGGACGTGTCCTTCTAACTCTCATGAGGCGCGCGACCATGAAACTCCACTCTGCCAAATATCTCGGCGTCCTCCTGGCGCTGACCGCCGCGTGCAAGGGCCTCGATCTCGGTCCGGAGGATCAGATCTCGGATGCCTCGTTCTGGAAGACGCCCGACCATTTTCGGCTGGCCGCGAACGATTTCTATTACGGGCTCCAAGGCGCGGGAAACTACACGGAGCTGAACTCGGATATCGCGTTCGGACAGGGCGCGAATCCGTTCAGCAACGGCTCGTATCTCGCCCCCGCCGATTCCAGCTTGTGGACGAACTCTTATGCCGGCATCCGCGCCGCCAACTATATGCTGCAGAAGGCGCAGGAATCCGGATTGGGAGCGCCGATCGATCGCTGGGTGGGCGAGGCGCTGTTCTTCCGGGCCTATCATTACTGGAACCTCGCAAAGGCTTACGGCGGCGTGCCGCTCATCACCAAGGTGCTCGATGTCACCTCGGCGGAGGTGTACACCGCCAAATCGACGCAGCAGCAGATCATCGATTTCGTCATCGCCGATCTCGACAGCGCCGCCGCGAAGCTCCCGCTGCAGAGCGCGCTGGGCGCCGACGAGCTGGGTCGGGTGACGCAAGGCGCGGCCCTCGCCCTCAAGGCCCGGGCCGCGCTGTACCAGGGAACGTGGGCCAAGTATCACAACGAGGGGGATCCGGCCCCGTACTTGAACGCCGCCGTCAGCGCCGCCCAGCAGCTCGTGGCATCGGGTGAATACGCGCTCTATACCGGCATGGGTGCGCAGAGTTACAAGTACCTGTTCATCCTGCAAGGCGATGACAGCAAAGAAGTGATCCTCGCCTACCGGTATGACGTGGCCAGCCACGTCACTCACAACTGGACCAGAGAGCTCTGGTTCAATTACATGATTCCTACCAAGACGCTGGCCGACCTGTACCTGGCCACGGACGGCCTGCCGATCACCAGCTCACCGCTGTTCAAGGGCTATGATTCCCTGACGAGCGAGTTTCAGAACCGGGACCCGAGAATGGCCATGACGTTCGTCGTCCCCGGCAGCAACGTCTTCCAGGAGCAGGGCTTCCAGCCGGTGTTTCCGGGCTTCTCGGGCAGCAACGCCACCCGCACCGGTTACATGATCCGCAAATTCCTCGACGAGACGGTCGAGGCGACGCAGTTTCAGGGTGAGTACGACTTCAAGGAGTTCCGCTACGGTGAAGTGCTGCTCATCCTCGCCGAAGCGCTGTACGAGCGGGACGGCGCGATCTCCGACGCGGATCTGAACACCACGATCAATGCGCTGCGCACCCGAGCCGGGATGCCTACCGCGCTGACCAATGCGTTCGTCACCTCCAACGGGTTGGACATGCGGACCGAGATCAGGAGAGAGCGCACGGTGGAGCTGGCGTTCGAAGGGTTCCGGCGCGACGACCTGCGGCGCTGGAAGACCGCGGAGACCGTCATGCCCCAGACCCTCGGAGGCGTAAAGTTCGTCGGGACCGAATATCAATCGCGCTATCCCGGCCTGGTGATCGGCACGGACATCCAGGTGGACGCCAACGGCTTCATCGTGGCCGAGCCTGCCGGCGCACGGCAGTTCCCGCAGAAGGACTACCTCGCGCCCATTCCCTTACACCAGATTCAACTATCGCACGGTACGCTCCTCCAGAACCCCGGCTGGTGATGCGCCGCCTCCGCTACGCCCTGTGCGTGCAGTGTCTGCTCGCGAGCACGGGGCTGGCGCAGCGCGCGCAGATCGACCGCTCCAAGATTCCTCCCCCGCAGCAGCATTTTCAGCCGGAGTACAGCTTCGATGTATCGGCCGATCCGGCCCGGTGGGCGCAGCAAGCCGGCGGGCTGCATGTCTCGTTCGGCTCGACGGACGAGTCGTACATGCGCAGCGACGTGCCCGAGCTCGCCAACGAAACACGCAGCTGGGAAGCCACCGGGTGGAGAGGTGAGCGGCTCAACGCGCTGCTCTTGATCTGGTCACCCGACACGCTGCGTCAAATCCGGCTGACCACGCACGACCTCACCGCCGCCGGCGGCGGCGTGCTCGCGAAACAGCATCTGCACGCCGATCTCGTGCGCTACGTCGTGGCCAACTATCCCTACGGGGCGACCGACGTCAGCTGCGGTGCGACCGACACGAACCAGACGTATCTCATGCCGGACCGGCTGGAGCCGTTGGAGCGCGTCGATCTCCCCGGGAGATCGGTCCGGCCGATCTGGCTGTCGCTCGATATCCCCGCGACCACCCGGCCGGGCGAGTACCAGGGCAGCATCGACGTCGGCTCCGAGAACGGAAGCGCCTCGCTCCAGGTGAAGATTCGCGTCCAGAGCCAGACGTTGCCCAGCCCGCGCGAGTGGAAGTTCCGGCTCGATCTGTGGCAAAACCCCTGGGTGGTGGCGTGGTACTATCACGTCGAGCCCTGGTCGGCCGAGCATGAGGCCCTGCTGAAGCAGCACCTGCGGCTATATGCCGAGGCCGGGGGCAAGTACATCACGACATACGCCGTCCATTCCCCCTGGTCCGACGACTCGTACATGATCGAAGAAACGATGATCCAGTGGATCAAGCGGACCGACGGGACCTGGAGATTCGACTACCGCATCTTCGATCGCTACGTGCAGCTGGCCATGGCGGCCGGAGTCGACAAAGCCATCACCATCTACACGCCGCTCCCCTGGGGAGACCGGTTCCGCTATCTCGACGAGCGGTCCGGCAACTACGTGTACGAGACGTGGTCACCGCAATCGGCGCAATACCGGGATGCGTGGACCGCTTTTCTCGCCGACCTGAAAGGGCATCTGGAGCGCAAGGGCTGGTTCTCCCGGACCTATCTGGGGATCAACGAGAATCCGTTGGAGAACACGCTGGCGGCTATCAAGGTCATCAAGGCCCACTCGAAACAGTGGAGGATCACCTACGCGGGCGACTGGCATCCCGAGCTCGACACGCTGCTCGACGACTATTCGCCCGTCATCACGAGCGAGCCCGGCCCGCAGGATGTGAGGGTGCGGGCGGCGAGAGGCGCCACCACCACGTATTACGTGTGCTGCACACCCCAGAAGCCGAACACGTTCGTGTTCTCGCCGCCGATCGAAGGTCGCTACATCGCCTGGCACTCGGCCGCGATGGGCTACAACGGGTTCCTGCGCTGGGCCTACGATGCCTGGCCGGCCGACCCGGTGCGCGACGCCAGGCACACGGCGTGGCCCGCCGGCGACGAGTTTCTCGTGTACCCGGGAGCGCACAGCAGCGTGCGGTTCGAGAAGCTGCGCGAGGGGATCGTCGATTACGAGAAGCTGCGGATCGTTCGGGCGCTGGCAGCCAAGTCAACGGACCCTGAAGTAAAGCGTCAGATGAAACAGCTCGACGATCACGTCAGCGGCTTGGTCCAAGATCGTGACTACAGCAAGCGCGATTATGATAGCAAGAGACTGACCGACGCCGTGCACAGCGGCATGCAGATGCTGGAGGCGCTGAGCGATCGTCTTGCACGCTGATCGGGTGACCTGCACCGAGCTTCACGAGTCCCTCCTCACCCATGCACTGATTCCCGCCGGTCCGGTCCCCACCGCGCTCGACCCCAATGGCGTGTATCCGTACGTCAGTTTCGCGGAGACCTCCGACGATGCGGCGCCCAAGCAGTACCGCTTTCTCGTCGTCGAGAACGACCGCATCCGCGTGACGATCTGCCCCGATCTGGGCGGCCGGGTGACTTCGATTGTTCACAAGGGCTCAGGCAAAGAAGTCCTGT
>CBFHAJ010000161.1:0-7941 GCA_965653495.1 uncultured bacterium
GCCCTGGAGGATCGCGCGGTCGACGTGAGTGCGGTGCGGCGCTTCCTGCAGCGAGAGCCGATCGACCTGATCGCTGTCAGCTTTCTCACGTACGCCGGCACGCCGGCGTACCGAGCGCTGCTGAGCGAAGCGGAGACCCTGACTCCGCAGGAGGTCGAGAACCGCGTTGCCGGGATCATGAGTGTCATGCGCGGGTGGGTGGAAGGCGTGAGAGCGGAGAGCGACGTTCCGCTGCTCATCCACGACACGAGCGGCCTCCCTCTAGACCGCTGGCGCCGCGTTCCGCCGTTGCCCGCCATCTCCCGGAGGCGGCAGCGCGTGCTGGACCTGCTCAACGCAGGGATCCGCGAGCTCGTGCAGCACACGCGCAACGCGATTCTGATCGAAGAAGCCAGCGTCGCGCGGAGGCACGGCTACCGGTCCTGCGAGCGGCCCGTGATTCCCAAGCGCGTGGCGCGACAGGCGTTCTTCCACACCTCACGCTTCGGAGAATATCTGAGCGAGCCGTATGCGGAGGTCATCCGTGCGTACGAGCGCCTGCGGAAGACCAAGGTGTTGCTGGTGGACTTCGACGGAACGCTGTGGAACGGCGTAATGGCAGATGGCGCGGTACGGCATCACGGAGAGCGGCAGGAGCTGCTGCGCCGTTTGAAGGACGCTGGCATCCTGCTGGTGGCGGTGAGCAAGAACGACCCCGCCAGTATCCGCTGGAAGGAAATGACGCTGCAACCGTCCGACTTTGTCCTGCAAAAGATCAGCTGGCGCCTGAAAGTGGAGGCCATACAGGAGGCCGCACAGGAGCTCGACCTCGGTCTCGACAGCTTCGTGCTGGTCGACGATAGCCCCGTGGAGCGCGACCTCGCACGGTCGCAGCTGCCGGGCGTGGTCACCCTCGATGCATCGGATCCCTTCACGTGGCAGTCCCTGGAGTGGATGCTGCAGTTTCCCAACACGCGCGAGACCGCGGAGGCCAGAACGCGGACGCAGATGTACCAGCAGAGCGTGGCCCGGCGCGCGGCGCTGGCGCAGACGTTCGACTACCCGACGATGATGGCCAGCCTCGAGCTCAAGGCGACCGTCGGGCGCGCGCGGACGGACGATCTCGCGCGCCTCACCGAGCTCGTGCAGCGGACCAACCAGTTCAACACTACCACGATTCGCTACTCCCGTCAGCAGCTCGCCGAGTTGCTCGAGAGCGAAACGCATGCGGTGTACGTTGCGACACTAGCGGACAAGTTCGGCGCCCTGGGTCTCGTCGCAGTCGCCATCGTCGATCGCGCTGGACCCGATCGGGTGTTCGACGCGTTTGTGATGAGCTGTCGCGCGATGGGGTTTCAGCTCGAGCGGCTGGTCGTGCGCGCCGTGCTCGAAGCGGAATCGCAGGCCCAACGGTTCGTCGGGCGCTTCGTGCCCACGGACAGGAACACCCCAGCGGCGGGCTTGTTTCGTGACTGCGGGTTTCGTGAGACCAGCACAAACGAGTGGGTACTCGAACCGGACATGCCGCGCCCGAGCGCTCCGTCGTGGTTTGTCGTCACGCGGCGTCGCTGAGGGACCGCGGTTTCAGCATCCGATCCGCTGGGTGCTCACGACGATGTTGTCCAGGTCCCGTTCCTGCGTAGCGGGTGCTCCGTCGTTCCAGTAGTTCTCGAAGAACAGCGCGTTGATCCCGTAGCTCGTCAGCGCCCCCACGAAGTTCAGCCCGTCTTCCCGCGCCTGGAGCTCGCCGTTGACCCAGAATTCGAACACTCCATCGGACTCGGTCGCGTCGTTCAGCCTGGCGTGGGCCTCCACGCAATACCATTGGCCCAGGTGGCCGGGGTCGCCCAGCGGCGTCCAGCCGCGTTTCTTCCCGAGCCAGCGAAATCCGGCGCCATCGTTGTACTTGGTGGTCCGCACGTTGCCCGCGAAGTCGGTGCCGGAGACGGGATCGAGCTGCAGGTAGCTCGTGTCGGGCGCGTCACCGCCCCACAGGTGCGCCACCATCGCCTCGGCCCAGGTGGACGTCGTGAAGCTGATCGCGCGACTCAACTTGTAGCCCACGCCACCGACCCAGCCCGGCTGATACCGCACGTACACCCGCCAGTAGAGCTCCCGGTACTTCGCCGTGCCGGCGTCCACCGGGCGGAAGTACGCGTCCGGAACCTTGCCGAACGCCAGATGCAGCGACCCCGCCGACACCTGCCCGTGGGTGAACCGCGCCCGCATCCCGAACGATCCCCGTACACCGGTACCCGCGGCGCGAACGAAGCTGCCGGAAGGGTTGTCGTACTCGAAGTACTGATGCAGTCGGTCTTGCTCGAAGTCGTCGCACCAGATCCAGCCGGGCTTGGGCGCCGCGCATTCGCTCACCAGCGGTGGCTGGTCCGTGGCGCTCGCCGTCGCAGGCCCCTGGGAGCCGGCGAGCATCACGGCGGCTACCAGGGTGGGGGGGATCATTACCGGACCGCTACGAGTGGCGCGCGACGTGCCGGGCGAGCCAGGCGCGCCACCAACGACGGCTCCACCAAGTGCTCCAGCAGCTCGTGGCCGTCCGGGCTGAGGTGCGGATCCACCGTTCCGTATAGGCGGCTCCCGCTCCGCTCGGCGCGGCGGAACTCCGGCAGTACATCGACCACGTCGAGCCCGTAGGTCCGCATCGCGACGGTCATGAGCCGCTCCGGCTGATCGAGGTCGACTGCCGCCTGGTCGATCTTGAACCCCTGCAGGGCGCGATAGAACGCCGCCGTGTCGACCTGGAAGGGAGCGGGGATCAGCATGAACACGGTAGGCGCTCCGTGCGCCCGGGCGAGATCTCGAATATCACGGCAGATCTCTGCCGTGACCTGCCACCGTGGCGAGGTCGCTTCTCGCTTCAGCAGTTCGTCGGGGAAGTACTCGGCCGTCAATCCGAGGCGCATGCGCACGGTCGAGGCCTGCTTCTTGGCGAGCAGGAACAGGTGCGACCGCGCCTTGAGGAAGTCGTTGATCGGATAAAACACGGCATCCACGAGCTCGGCGTACGTGAGGCGACGCGGCAGCCGCAGCCGGTGAAACGGGGCGTCCACGGGCGGACCCGGAGGGTACCGCTCGACGCGGTGCGTCACGACGTCATTGCCCAAATACAGAGACACGAGGACGAGGTCGAACCGCTCGCGACCGATCTCGCGCCGCGCCTCCATGAGGTACTGCGGCGGATCCCACCCGCCGACACCCGTGTTGCGCACCGCCACGGTGTCGCTCAACCGCTGGGTCAGGTGCGCCTCGAGCAACCCCGCGAGGCTCTGCTCGTAGTCCACCTGCAGCGCCTCCATGAACGAGTCACCGAGCAGCAGGATCCGTCGCTTGCCCTCCACGCGCCCGGCGCGACCGACGCGGAATCCGTCGTGATCCGTGAAGACGCGAGCCGTTCGCTCGCCTGTGTTGATGGTCGTATTGACGTCGGCGCGATGAGTCCAGCCCAGCGTGTCGACCGGCTGCCAGATATCGGGCCGCTTGATGATGAGCTGCTGCGGGGCAATGACGCGCACCAGCACCTCGCCCACGGCGTAGGCGAGCGCGAACGAGGCGCACACCACTCCGACATTCGCCAGGGCGACGCGCAGTCGCGCTGCCATGCTGGTTGCAACGTCGACGTCTGGAGCGATAGTCACAGTGGGGGCGGACACGATCGTGGGGCGACGCAACGGCCGTGCCCGCGTGCAGCAAGCAGCACCTGTCGCGGTTGCGCCACACACCTCGTGGAGCGTCAGGACGCCATACGCTCGCAACCCGCGCAGCGAATCTGGCACCGGCCGTGCAACAGCGGCCGACCGACAATGGCCGACCGGCACGTCCTCGGGATCTCGGCGTTTTACCACGACAGCGCCGCCTGCCTCTTGCGCAACGGCGAGATCGTCGCCGCCGCGCAGGAAGAGCGCTTCAGTCGCAAGAAGGGCGACGCGTCCTTCCCGCTTCAGGCGGCGCGCTACTGCCTCGCGGCCGCGGGTATCACGCCCGCGGACCTGGCGTATGTCGGATTCTACGACAAGCCGCTGATCAAGTTCGAGCGCATCCTCGAGACCTACTTCGACGTCGCCCCGCGTGGGTTCGCCCAATTCCGTCTCGCGGGCCCGCTGTGGATGAAGGAAAAACTGTTTCTCGACCGCGAGATCCGGCGTGCGCTCGGGTACGACGGCGAGATCCTGTACGCCGAGCACCACGAATCGCACGCCGCCAGCGCATTCTTCCCGTCGCCATTCGAGGAGGCGGCGATCCTCACGATCGACGGCGTGGGCGAATGGGCGACGGCCGCGCTCGGCGTCGGCCGGGGACACGACTTCGAGCTGCTGAAGGAGCTCCGCTGGCCCGACTCGCTCGGCCTGCTGTACTCCGCCTTTACATACTTCACGGGCTTCAAGGTGAATTCGGGCGAGTACAAGGTCATGGGCCTCGCGCCGTATGGTGAGCCGAAATACGTCGACGTCATCTACCGCGAGCTGCTCGAGCTGCGGGAAGACGGGTCGTTCACGTTAAACCAGAACTATTTCGAGTACCTGACCGGCCTCACGATGACCAACGGCGCGTTTTCGGAGCTGTTCGGCGGGCCGCCACGGGTGCCCGAATCCAAGCTGACCCAGCGCGAAATGGACCTCGCCAAATCGGTTCAGGTGGTGTGCGAAGAGATCATGCTGCGGATGGCTCGGACGGCACACCGCGAGACAGGAATGGACAACCTCTGCCTCGCGGGCGGCGTCGCGCTGAACTGCGTCGCCAACGGACGGATCCTGCGGGAAAGCCCGTTCAAACGGCTGTGGATCCAGCCCGCCGCTGGCGATGCGGGCGGTGCCCTGGGTGTTGCTCAGCTGATCTGGCACCGCTCCTGCAAGGAGCCACGCCAAGTGGCGCCGGGTCGCGACGGCATGCGGGGGGCATACCTCGGGCCGGAGTACTCCGCCGAGGAGATCGGCGCCTATTTGCAGTCAATCGGGGCACCCGCCGAGCGGCTCGAGCGCGACTGCCTGCTGGAGCGCGTCGCCCGGCTGCTGGCCGACGAGAAGGTGATCGGGTGGTTCGACGGGCGGATGGAGTTCGGGCCCCGGGCGCTCGGCGCCCGCAGCATCCTCGGCGATCCACGCAGCCCGCGCATGCAGGCGCAAATGAACTTGAAAATCAAGTTCCGCGAGGGCTTCCGCCCGTTCGCGCCCAGCGTGCTCCGCGAGCGCGTCAGCGACTACTTCGAGCTGGACAGCGATTCGCCCTACATGCTCCTGGTCGCGCCCGTGAAGCGGGACCGCCAGGTCGCGATGACGCCCGAACAGCGGACACTGTGGGGCATCGACCAGCTGAATGTCGTCCGGTCGGACATTCCGGCGGTCACGCACATCGACTATTCGGCGCGGGTTCAGACCGTGAGCCGGGAAACGAATCCCAACTATTACGACCTCATCAAAGCGTTCGACGGGCTCACGGCGTGTCCGGTCCTGGTCAACACCTCGTTCAACGTGCGCGGGGAGCCGATCGTCTGCACGCCGGCCGATGCCTACCGGTGCTTCATGCGGACCCACATCGATCATCTCGTGCTGGGCCCGTTTTTGCTGGACAAGACCTGCCAACCGGAGTGGAAGGAGAACGCAGCGTGGCAGCAGGAATTTCAGCTCGACTGAGCCCGGCCGAGGGACGACGCTTCGGCGGCACGGTCGGGGCGGCGTTTCTCGCGCTCGCGGGGATCGCCGCCTGGCGGGGACACGCGATCGAGGCGCGGCTGTTCGCCGGTCTGGGAGGCGTGCTGGTGGTTGCCGCCCTCGCCGTACCGGCGCGGCTGGGGCCGGTCCGCCGCGCCTGGATGGCGCTCGCGGAAGCGATCTCGCGGGTCACGACTCCCCTGCTCATGGGAATCATCTACTTCTTCATCGTGACCCCAACGGGCTGGATCCGGCGGGTGGCGGCGGGGAGCCGTCTGACGCCGCGCCGTGATGCCAACAGCTTCTGGGTCGACCGTCCGGCGGACGCTCGGCGGCGGACGGACATGGAGCGGCAATTCTAGTTACTGGAGGCAGTCAATGGCTCAAGCAAGTATTGCCCGTGAGTTCTGGGCGTTCATGCGGGTCCGCAAGAAGTTCTGGCTCCTGCCCATCATCGCGGAGATGCTGGTGGTGGGGGCGTTGCTGGTGTTCGCTCAGGGCTCGGTGCTGGCGCCGTTCATCTACACGATCTTCTGATCGACCGCGCGGACCAGGACGGCCTCTAGCGGGCCCGAGCGGGCGACCTCACGAACGTCCGGCCATGCCGTACCCGCCACGACCCGTCGGAGGCCGGCGTCCGCCGACGCGGGCACGATAAGGTACAGCTCACCCGGCGACCGCAGCACGCGGCGTACTTCGGCGAGCAGGGCGGCTAGGTCGAGGGCCTGCGTGCCGGTGCAGTTCAAGACGACTCGGCCGAACCAACCCTCGGCGACCGGCAACTGGCGCCCGTCCCAAGTCCGGAAGTCGAGCCTTCCAGGAACCTCACGCAGGCGCTTGGCCTGCTCGATCTGCACGGCTGACATGTCGAGCCCGCACACGTAGGCGCGCTGCGCTCGACGCCACGCCTCCTCCACGATCCAACCGTCGCCGCACTGCACGAATAGGACTCGGTCCCACGCCTGGATCCGCAGGCAGTCGAGCACCAGGAGGTCCAACTCCCGGTACCCGACGCTGATCGCTTCGACCGGCAGCTGCTGTGTGGTCACACCGGACCAGGCAGCAATGCTCGTGCCGACAGTGAGACGGCCGGACGCCCGGCTGCTCGTGTCGCGCGCTGGCGACAGCTGCCGCCCGCGCGCTATGGACTGGCCGTGCCGGCTCCGATCGGGAAGTTGGTCGCCTGCGCGAACAGCGTGTAGACGACCAGCGAGTCCAGACCCCGCTCCAAGTACGTAGCGCCGTCCCAGAACAGCAGCCCGGCGGTCGAGCCGTTGGTCGTTCCCATGTACGTCCAGCACGGGCTATCCATCACTTTCATGGTGTTCACCCAGATCGCGATCGTTCCGCAATTGCGCGTCGTGTAGCGATGGTAGCGGTAGACGACATCGTAGATCTGCCCCTCATTCAACGAGGGGAACGTGCCCGGCCATGGATACGCCTGCCCGTTGATGTTCCACATCTCCGGCTCGGAGAACAGCCCGATGTTGCCATCCGAGCACGGCCCGATATCCGACATCGCCCAACCGTTCCACGCGCTCCCTGCCTGACCGTACACCGACTTGTGGACCTTGAACTGCGACCCGACGTTTTGCAGCGAGCACGTCGTGCCGCCGATCGCGGCCGCCGCACCAGGCGCGAGTACGAAGCGTACCTGCTCGAACAGGTCTTGATTCAGGGATGGATCGGGTGGCGCGGTCGACAGCCTTCCACGCCCGAACCACGCTTGCAACGCGGCCGCCCCGGTGCCGGGAGGAATGACGCACCGCATGGAGTAGAGGCTTCCGGGATCGTGATAGTCGGTACTCTTCGCGCACAGGCCTCCGCCGTACGCGTATACGTCCAGCGGCCCTGTCGTTCCATCGGCAAAGCTCGTCCGGTAGAAGGTGACGGGCTGCGGCTTCTGCGGCTGCGCGCCGCATTGCGGACTAGTGGCGTCGTCGCAGGGCAAACATGCCGTGACCAGGCCGGCGCCTAACGCCACAATGCCAACACCGGCGAGGACCGCCGCCAAGCGAATTTTTGTGTTCATTTAGGCCGTTCCTTGTTCACTGCGCTTTCTTTTACACTCGTTTCTGCAAGAGTTCACCCTCCAGTTCCTGATGGGCTGTTGCCTCCACTCAACATGTTCTGCACTGCCGAAAAAGCGAAGAGCCGCCAGCGCGCGCTGCTCTGCGCGCTGACGGCCCTCTCAACCCTGGTCGCGTCCTCTTAGCTCATGCCTTCATGGGCTAGCGGCGGCGCCACCGACGGGGTAGTTGGTGGCCTGGGAGAACAGGTTATACACGTTCAGCGTCGC
>CBFHAJ010000162.1:0-7845 GCA_965653495.1 uncultured bacterium
TCCACCATGGCAGACTCGGGTATCCCCGCGAGGTGGTTGACCCGGATCGCGGCGAGCACGGCGTGGGCCGACGACAAGGACGCGTAATAGCCGTACCACATCGCCTCGATCTGCGTGCGCTGCGCCGAGGCCAGGTTGTTCTGCCACTCGACCCGCGGATACGCCGGCCCTTCCACGAGCGGACCGCAGGTCCCCAGCGGACCGGGGTACCCGCCCGCCGACCAGTCCAAGGTACACCCGGTGTAGAACCGAATGTTGAAGTTATTCCACATCGCGACGTGGCTGCGGGCCATGACCGACAGCGTGAGCGCCGGGTATTGATCCTCCCCGAAGCCCCCCTGCGTGGTCAGATACCACGTCTGGAACGCACCGAGCGCGATGCTCGGAATGGTGTTCGGATCCGAGAGCGCCCGGGTCCGGTCTGGATCGTTGGGGTTCGAGATACTCAGTGAATCGCATCCTACCGCGAAGACCAGGGCTCCCAACAGGCCCACGACCTCCGGGATTCGCTTGCTGATACGCATAGCAGTGTTCTCCTCAGAGTTCGGTTCGCGGGGTCAGAAATTGATCTCCATGAAGCCGGTGAACGTCCGGAAATTCGGGTACGAGAAACCGTCGAACCGGAACGAGTAGGGGTCGCCCGACAGGCCGGCCACCTCGGGATCGTATCCGGAGTACTTCGTGAACGTGAACAGATTCCGACCGATCACGCCGACGCGCAGGTTGCTGAGGCCCAGGTTGAAGCGCTGCAGCGTCCTGCGGTCGAACGTGTAGCTGACGTTCAGCTCCTTGATCTTCACGTACGTCCCGTTTTCGACGAAGAAGTCGATCGGGTTGATGCCGTTGTACAGCGCCTGGTAATAGGCGATCGGCTTCTTCCCGGTGCTGTAGGGGCAGGTCGGGTTCGACGTCGGCCAGTCCACCGCGCAGCTCGTCGCCGGCTTGGTGCTCTGGTCATACACGCGGTCGCGGTACTCGAAGAACGGCCACTGCCGCGTGCCGTTGTAGACGTTCCCGCCCTGGACCCAATCCACGAGCACGTAGGCCGAGAAGTTCTTGAAGCGGAAGTTCGACGTAAAGCTCGCGTTGAAGTCGGGATTGACGTCGCCGATCTTGACGACCGTGTTCCCAGTCGGGTCGACGTAGCCGATGAACTTCTCGTTGGCGGTGTGGTACCCGCTCTTCTTCACCACGAACCCGTCCTCGTTGATCACGAAGAGGGTGTCGTAGGCCGCGGGACCGCCCGGATACGCCTTCGCGGCCGGGTTGTCGTTCAGGTCGGCGAAGCTGCGGACGATCTTCGTGCCATAGATCACGCCGAACGTCTCTCCCTGCGCGATCCGGAAGATCTGCGTCACGTCCGTACTGCCCGCGTAGCTCGGGCCCGTCAGGTACGGCGCCGTGTTGAGCTGGGTGATCTTCTGGCGGGTCCGGTCGGCGGCGATGTTCAGCCGCCACGACATCTCGGGCCGGTCGGCGAGAATCACGCCCAGCGACAGTTCGTGCGTGTTGCCCAGCAGCGTCGCGGCGTTCTGCCACTGGAACAGATAGCCAGCCGCGGCAGACAGTGGCACCAGCAGGATCTGATCCTTCGTCTCTTTGCGGGAGTAGGAGTACTCCAGCGAGAACCGCGACAGGAAGTCGATGTCGGCACCGAGCTCCAGCTCACCGGAGTGGGCCGGCTTGAGGTTGACGTTGCCGAGCGTCAACGGCTTGGGAACGCCCGCCTGCAGCGCGAACGACTCGTATTGCGCCGAGAACGTGGGGCGCAACCCGGCGGTCCCGTAGGACCCCCGCAGCTTGAACTCGTCGATGCCGTTGATGTGGAAATCCTGCGACAGGCGGTACGCCCCCGACGCCCGGTAGTACGTCTGCCACCGGCTGTCCGGCCCGAACAGCGACGAGCCGTCCCACCGCACCAAGCCGTCCAGGATGTAGCGATCGTTGATGTCGAAGTTGGACACGACGTAGTAGTTCTTGTTGCGGATCGTGATGTCGTGCGAGAACGGCGACAGCGTCGTGAAATCCACGGCCGTGAACTCGGGAGTGGCCGTGACCGTGAACGCCTTCGCCGTGTCCCCCAGGTTTCGCGCCGTCTGATCTTCGTAGATATACGCGGCCTTGAGGGTATTGCGCACGCGCAGGCCGCCCAGATCGAAGCTGCGAATGCTGGTGAGTGTCGCACCGGTGTTGAAGGTCCGACCGGCGCTGTCCACCTTCACGAGCGTGCCTTTACCCTTGACGCCCGAGGCGTTTAGGAAGTTCTTGGGCGTCTCGTCGGTGTAGCTCGACGATTCCTCGTCGTAGTTGTAGTTGCCTTCGAACGACAGCCAGTCGAACAGGCGGTACGTCGCCTTGGCGTACCCGGTGAACCGCGTGCGATCGGTGTTGATGTGCTCGTTCGCCAGCGTGTATAGCGGGTTGGCGGCGTTGGGAAGCTGGTGCGGGATCACCGCGGCGTACGGGGTGCCGTCGGGGTTGGGCGCGAACAGATTGATGTAAGGCTCGATGAACGTCACCGCGAAGAACGGTGCGCCCGGCCCTTCCGCGACCTGGTTGTTACTCGACTTCCCGAAGAACCCGCCCACCGACATATCCATGCGAGGCGTCAACGCCTGGTCGACGTTCACGCGGAAGTTCTGCCGGTCGTAGCCCTTGAGCAGCTTGAGCACGCCGTCTTGCTTCGTGTTCTCGAACGACACGTTGTAATTCGAGTTGCCGCGGCGCTGCCCGACCGAGATGTAATTCGTATAGAACGCTCCGTGGGTCATCAACTCCGACTGCGCGTCATATACGGGGAACCCGAACCGGGTATAAGGAATATCGGCGATGCCGTCCCGCTTGGGCACGGGAATCCCGAGGGCGGCGATCTTGTTGCCCGACTTATCGATGAAATCGCCGTTCACCACCGCCGCGCCGTTCGCGTCGGTGTAGTTCCCGGTCGTGTCGACCAAGTACGGGTGTGCCAGCGAGGTCGCGATAGACTTCGGGCGGATCGACTGGCCGTACTCGTTACGGACCGTTACCGCCAGCCTGCCGTCGGCCAGCTTGTCCCCGCGGCGCGTGAAGATCTGGATCACGCCGTTCGCAGCGTCGGAGCCATACAGCGACGACGCGGCGGCGCCCTTCACCACTTCGACGTGATCGATGTCCTGCGAGTTGATGTCCGCCAACCCGTGCCGGTTGATCGTGCCATCGACGATGATGAGCGGGCCAGGCGCGTCGGTCGACGGGCACGGCTGGGTGGGACACGCCGAGCCGGTGCTCAGCGCAGTCGCCGCGCGCAGCCGAATCGACGGCGCGGCCCCCGGGGCACCGCTCGCGTCAATCAGGTGGACGCCCGCCACCTTCCCCTCGAGCGACCCCAGCGCCGTCACCGCTGGCGCCTCCTGCAGCTGCGTGCGGTCCACCTGGTTCACTGCGAAGGGGACCTTCTTCAGCTCTGTCCCCGCCGCCGTGCCGGTCACGACGACCGCGTCGAGCGTCATCGGATCGAACTTGAGCTCGAGGTCCTGCGACTGCGACCCGGGCGTCAGCGTGATCTGTTTTGTCGCGGGCGAATACCCGATGTAGCGGGCCCGCAACGTGACGCTTTGACCCTTGGCCTTGTCTGCCGGGACGGTGAGCGTGTAGGTGCCCGTCGTCGTGGTGGCGACGGCGATGCCGAGCTCGTCGATGAGCACAGCAGCGCCTCCGAGCCCTTCGCCTCCTCGCCCCGTCACCTTCCCGCTGATCACCGCGGATTGTGCTGATGCCAGGCTGGGCGCCACGCTCAACAACGCGAGCAGCGCGCCAACGCCGGCGGCTACGCCGAACGTAAGTCGCCTCATAAATGATTCCCCCTTTTGAAGAACGGCCGAAGCTCGACTCCTGACGGCTCGGACGGGGGCCCGAGCATCCTGACGACTTCCTGACGGTTAAGCTGCACGCCGCCCCGGAACTCCGCAATACCACCCCAGATAGGGGCTTCGCCGGCTATCCGGCCCCACACCCCGGCGTTACATTGTGAGTAGGATCAGGATGGCTGCGAATCCCTCCAGGCGTTCCGTTTCCAGGGCGGCCGCCGCTCTTGTATGCGTCACCCTCCTCGAGATCGTGGCGGTCCTCTCCGCGCTGCCGCAAGATGAGCCGGCCCAGATCGATTCCAGCGCAATTTCGGGGGAGCTGGCGGCGCATGAGACCCGTATCCGGATCGCCCGGGCTACGGTGACGCTGGGCGGTACGACCCTCGAAACGACCACGGATTCCACCGGCCACTTCAGCTTCACGAACCTGAGCGCGGGCGACGTGGTGATCGAGGCCCGCGCGATCGGCTATGCCCCCCGGTCGTGGCGCGTGACGCTCCGGCCGCACCGGGTGCTGACCCACGTCTTCGAGCTCGACCCTCTGCCCTATGAACTGCCCGAGGTGGTGGTGAAGGGGAAGCAGCCGCTCTCCGTCCGCCACTTCGCTGACTTCGAGCGGCGGCGCCAGTCCGGGATGGGTGCATTCATCACCCAGGACCGGATCGAGCGCGCCAACACTGCCTCGCTGGTGGACGTACTGGTTACTGTCCGCGGCGTGCAGCAGATATGCATCTCGAATCAATGCGTGGCCAAAATGGTACGGTCGCCTCCCGGGTGTTATCCGCAGTATTACGTCGACGGTCACGAGTCGACGGCGTACTTCGCCCGGCTCACCCCGCCGCAGGACGTGAAGGGCATAGAGATCTACCGCGGCTCGTCGGAAACGCCCGCCGAGTTTCAGAACAGCAACGCGGGGTGCGGCGTCATCGCGATCTGGACCAAGTCGGCGCCCTAACTCCCCCGGCTCCCAGTCCACTAGCTTACGCGGCATGCGCGCCCACATCACGCGACATGCCGCCGTTTCATTCTGTCTCCTCTTCGCCTGCCGATCCGAACCGCGGAACGGCGCGCCCGCAGCGATGCCCGCATGGCTGCTCGAGCGCGCCCAGCAGGAGAGCGTCCTCGCCGCGCAGGCGGGCGTCATGCGCGACTTCCGCTTCACCGATCGGCGCGCGGAGAGCGGGATCACGTTCGCGACCCACATCGTCGACGACGCGGGCAAGGCATTCAAGAAGGTGCACTATGATCACGGCACCGGGCTGTGCGCCGCGGACGTCGACGGCGACGGGCTGCCGGATCTGTACTTCGTCTCCCAGCGGGGCGGCAACGAGCTGTGGAAGAATCTTGGCGGCGGGCGGTTCGCCAACATCACGGACTCGAGTCTCGCAATGACGGACGACATCGCCGTCGCCTGCGCGTTCGGGGACATCGACAATGACGGCGATCCCGATTTGATCGTCAGCACGGTGCGACATGGCAACCGGCTGTTCGAGAATCTCAGTGGCGGAAAGTTCCGTGACATCACCGCACAGGCGGGCGTCGGATACGTGGGCCACTCGTCCGGCGCGGTGTTCTTCGACTACGACGGGGACGGCCGGCTCGATCTGTTCGTGACCAATGTGGGCGTCTATACCACCGACACGAAGGGTCCGGGCGGCTATTACGTCGGGCTCACCGACGCCTTTCACGGCCACACGCATCCCGAGCGCACCGAAACCAGCATTCTTTACCGCAATCTCGGCGGCAACCGCTTCCAGGACGTCACCCGACAGGTGGGACTCGTCGACTCGAGCTGGAGCGGCGACGCCACCGTGCTCGACGTGAACGAGGATGGCTACCCCGATCTGTACATCCTCGACATGCAGGGCGCGAATCACCTGTGGGTCAACGAGGGCGGCAAGCGCTTCCGCGATGCGACGCGCCGCTACTTTCCCCGAACGCCATGGGGCGCGATGGGCGTGAAGGCGTTCGATTTCGATGGCGACGGGCGCCTCGACCTGTTCGTCACCGACATGCACTCCGATATGTGGGCCAACATTCCGCCGGGAGACTGGGCCGCGGAGGCCAGCAAAGCCGATACGGAGCCGGCGCCCCCCGATTTCTTTCCGGCTGGCAAGCGGCCGTTCATTTTCGGCAACGCGCTGTACGCGAACCGCGGCAACGGCCGCTTCGACGAAGTTTCGGACTCACTGGGTGTCGAGATGTACTGGCCCTGGGGGCCGAGCGTCGACGACATCAACGCGGACGGGTGGGACGACATCTTCATCACCGCTGGGATGAGCTTTCCCTATCGCTACGGGATCAACTCGGTGCTGTTGAACCAGGGCGGGCGCCATTTTCTGCCCGCCGAGTTCACACTCGGCGTCGAGCCGCGCGCCGGCGGCACCGACCAGGTCTGGTTCACCCTCGACTGCAACGGCGCCGACCGCGAGGAGTTCTTCTGCGCGGCGTGCAAGGAGCCCGGCGGAGTGGAAAACGGCTGCCAGTTCGACGCCGCGGGACGCCTCACTCAGATGGCCGCAAAGAGCACGCGGGCCGCCGTGCTGCTCGACCTGGACGGGGACGGCGATCTCGACATCGTGACCAACGAATTCAACGCGCCGCCGCTGGTGCTCGTGAGCGATCTCGCGCAGCGCCACACGGTGCACTTCCTCAAGGTCCGTCTGCGCGGGACGCGCTCCAACCGCGAAGGACTGGGCGCGTACGTCACCGTCGTACTGCCTGACGGCCGTCGCCTGCTGAAGGTGATGGATGGGAAGTCCGGCTACCTGTCGCAGAGCGACTTGCCGCTCTACTTCGGTCTCGGCACCGCCGACCACGCCGCGTCGCTCGAAGTGCGCTGGCCCCTTCCTTCAGCCCGGCGCCAGACGGTGGCCGGGCCTATTGCGAGCGGACAGACGGTCCAGGTAGTGGAACCGTAGTCGCAGCCTCGGCGAGGCCCGGCAGCCCCGCGTCGGCGCCGTGCCAGATGGTCCGCAGCTCGGCAAACGCGCGCGTGGCCGTGGCCCGGTCTCCCGCCGCCGTCGCCGCCCGGCCCAGGCCCAGCAGCGACAACGCCCGTTCGGGCGCGATCTCGAGCGCGCGCGCGAACTCGCGCTGCGCTTCCCGCGCCCGGCCCGCCGCGAGCAACATCTCCCCCAGCAGCTCGTGCGCCGGCTTCACATCGGGGGGCGGGCCATACTCGACCGGCATGCGGTCTTCCAGGGCGGCC
This sequence comes from uncultured bacterium, assembly GCA_965653495.1. Lineage (GTDB taxonomy): Bacteria > Gemmatimonadota > Gemmatimonadetes > Gemmatimonadales > GWC2-71-9 > AG41. The sequence continues at coordinate 7,057 of CBFHAJ010000162.1, forward strand.
GCTTCGCGCGCCAGCCGCAGGGCGTCCGCACCGGCACTCCCCCCGTTCGCCTGCCGGAGCAACGCCTGCAGCTCTTTCTGAAGAATGTCCGGCACGGCGTCGCGCTGGTGGCCCGGCGCCGGCGGCGCCCGATGACCGTTCAAGTCCACGAGCTCCGCGACCGCCTGCTCGGCGCCAGCGCGCTCACCGCGTTGCAACGAGCTCAAGCCGAGGACGAACAGATCCACGGCTTCATCGCGCGCCCGCACGCCGCTCAGGTCGATGCTCCACCTGAGGCACGGGCAGTCCCAGCGCTGCGTGTTCACGACGTACTCGGCGCGCATCTGCGCCAGGACCGCCCGACCGCGGGGCGCCAGCGCCACGTTGCGCCGCATCAGCTCGAGGTGGCGGAGCGCGACCTCGTAGCGGCCCTGCTCGAGGTAGCCGTACCCCAGCCACGCAGTGTAGTGGCCGGGCGCCCAGGCGGCGCGGTCGGGCCCGGCGGCGAGCTCGTTCTGCGACACCACCTGGTCCCACATGCCCAGCGCCAGGAAGATGTGCGTCGTCATGTGCTGCGCGTGCGGTGCGTCGGGGGCGATCTTCGAGTACGCCCGCGCCGCCGCCAGGCCGAGCCGGGCGTGCGCCGGATCGTCGTAACAGTGGATCAGCACGTGCGCGGCGCCGGGGTGGTTGGGGTTCTCCCGGAAGACGCGTTGGGCGACCGCAGCGGCGCGCAGGTACGTCGGCACGTCCCGCACCCCCTGGCTCAGTCCGAGCAGGGAGACCGCGTAGAAGACCTGGGCGTCCTGG
>CBFHAJ010000163.1:0-7734 GCA_965653495.1 uncultured bacterium
TCCCGCGAGGGCCCTGCGGTGGTTGGTGGTCTGCGGCGAGGAGTCGTACAGGTCCCACCGGGCCACACTGTCTCCCGCGGGCGCCTCGATCAGCGCCGCGTTGCCCCCGGGGCTCGGCTTGGTGCTGTCGTTGCCGAGGCAGCTCTCGTCGGCGTGCACGAGCACGCGCGGCCCCCCCCTCCCCTCGGGTACGCCGGCCACGTCAGGGCTGGATGACCACGGGGATGTCGGTGTGCCGCAGGATCTCCTCGGCGTGAGACACCACCACGGCGCTGGGGCGGCCCTCGACGTGACTCATGTGGGCGCCTGCGAACAGGGCGTCGCACTGGGTCCGCGCGATCACGGCGGCGACCACTTCGCCCGGCTTGCCGGGCTCGACGTGGGTGACGAACGCGACGCGCTGCATGGAGAGTGCCGCCTCCGCCGCGCCAACGATTTTCAGTCCCGCCTCGCGGTCGTCGTTCGCGTGGATCACGTGCACGGTGCTTTCGACCACACTGGCGAACTGGATGGCGCGCTCCAGCGCGCGGCGGCTCGTGTCGCGCCCGTCGAACGCGACGGCGATCGAGCGCATCGGCGAGGGCACCCCGCCGCACACGATGACGCACCGCTCTGCGATGCGGATCAGCGAGGTGACGGTGGGACCGAGCGTTTCCCCCTTCGTGGTCACCCCGCGGCGTCCCACCAGCACCGCGTCGACCGTCTTGGCGAGCTCGGCGAGCTCCACATCCGCGTCCCCCGAGAGCGCCCTGGCTTCCACCTTGCGGTCGGCAGCCCGGGCCCGCTCCTCGGCGCGATCGAGCATCGCGGCGCCGTCCTCGTCGCGTGCGCCCGGCTCGTGCACGTAGGCCACGATGATCGTACTGCCGAACAGCTGACCAACCTGCAGCGCCTGCTCGAGCGCCGCATCGGCGCGCGGACTGCCGTCCAGTCCCACCAGCAATCGCGTGAACACGGTTACGGCAGCACGGCGAACGACTCGAGATCGCGCAGCGGGAACGCCAGGACCTCGCCGGTCATGGGAAGTCTGCCCTGCAGCGCCTCGTCGCGCTCGAGCGTCTCCAGCCGCTCCGCCACGACCACGTACTCCGTGCCGCGGCGTCGCAGGGCGACGCGCCGCCGTTCCCGTACCGCGCGCTCGAGGGCATCGAGCGCGTCGGGCGTGAGGCTCGTGTACTCGGGGATCGTGCTCTTGGTGCGCTTGGTCATACAACCGAGATCCAGCCGGGCTTGCCCGCGACGACGCGGCCGATCACCACGGCGACGGGTGTTTTTTCGCGCTTCAGCGCCGTGACGAGATCGTCCGCGCGGCTCGCCGCCATGGCGATCAGCAGGCCGCCCGACGTCTGCGCGTCCGCGAGCAGCACTCGTGTGATCGCGTCGACGCCGGGGGCGTAATCGACGGTAGCGGCGAGACTCTCGGCGTTGCGGCTCGTGCCTCCGGGCACGGCGCCGCGCTCGGCCGCTTCGCGGGCGCGCGGCAGCAACGGGACGGCCGCGGCCCGCAGCTCGGCGGCCGCGCCGCTGGCCTCGAGCAGGGTGCGCAGGTGGCCGAGCAGGCCGAACCCGGTGACGTCGGTGGCGGCGTGCGCGCCGGCCGCGACCATCGCCCGCGCCGCGCCGGCATTGAGCGTGGTCATGGTAGCCACCGCCGGCGCGAGGTCCGCCTCGGTGAGGAGATCGCGCTTCAGCGCGGTGGTGAGCACGCCCGTGCCGAGTGGTTTCGTCAAGACGAGCGCGTCGCCGGCGCGGGCACCCGCGTTGCGCACGATGCGGTCGGGATGCACTTCACCGATCGCGACCATACCATACTTGGGCTCGGGGTCGTCCACCGAATGACCGCCCATCACGAACGCGCCCGCTGCGCGCGCCACGTCCCCCCCACCACGCAGCACCTCGCCTAACAACTCGAACGGCAGCGCCTCGCGCGGCCAGCCGACCAGGTTGAGGGCGAGCAGCGGCGTGGCGCCCATCGCATACACGTCGGAAAAGGCGTTGGCCGCGGCGATACGACCAAAGTCGTACGGATCGTCCACCACGGGCGTGAAGAAGTCCACCGTCGCCACGATCGCACGATCGGGCGCCACCTGAATGACGGCGGCGTCGTCGCGGCTCGAGGCGTCGACGAGGATCCGCGGATCCGTCGCGACCGGCACGTGGCGCAAGACCTGCGCCAACTCGGCGGGGCCGAGTTTGCAGGCTCAGCCCGCGCCGTGCGAGTAGCGCGTCAGCCGAATCGTGGCCGCCACAGGGGGAGACATAGAGTCTACCGAAGATACGCTAACGCAGTCGCCAGGCGAGAATGGCTCCGGCGACGATGTAGCGAGCCGTGTCCATGAGCCCGACGATCAGCGCCTGCTTCCGATCGCTCACCGACTCGAGTAGCCGCCACCGCCCCCCCCCATAGGCGGCGAGCAGTCCCACGAGCAGAAACACCAGCCACCAGCCGCCGCTGCCGAGTGAGTCGAACCACAGGGACGCGAGTAGCGTGAGGCCGATGGCTTCGCCGAGCCGCCCGGCGACGCCCCAGCGGCTGTACGACCAGACGAAGTAGCGGCCACCGCTGAGCGGGTCGGCCCGCTGGCCGATCGGTGGAGCGACGACGAACCACGCTGCGACCGGAAGCCACGCCAGGACGAGGCGCGTCAGCGTCACTGCGCCGGACGTGCCCCCGGCGGGATGTAGCCCGGACCACGCAGGCCGCGCCCGGGGCGCGCCGCCGCGACCCTGCCGTGGTCGAGGACTTTCTGCCCGTTCACGAAGACCTACGCGAACCCGACCGACGGCTGGTGCGGCTGCTCGAACGTCGCCTTATCGGCGACCGTCGCCGGGTCGAAGACCGTGATGTCGGCGGCCATGCCTGTCTTGAGGAGGCCGCGGTCCGCGAGGCCCACGCGCTGCGCCGCGAGCGACGTCATCTTGCGCACCGCGAACTCGAGTGGGAAGAGCTTCAGGTCGCGGGAGTAATGGCCGAGGATGCGCGCGAACGTGCCATAGGCGCGGGGATGCGCCGACTGCGTGCCGTACGGCCCGTCGGGCGCCACGCCGCCGAAATCCGTGTTGACCGCGACCCACCAGGTCTTCATAGCCGCCTGCACGTCCGGCTCGTCCATGACGGCATACACGGCGTCGGTGGTGTGGCCGTTCTCGGCGAGGACGATGTCGAACAGCGTCTCGATGGGGTCGCGATGACGTGCGGCGGCGATCTGGGCGACCGTCTTGCCCTGCATGTAGCGGAGCGAGTCCTGGAACGTGCCTGTAATGAGGACGCCGTCGGCACCTCCCGCGGCAGTGTAGAACTTCTCTCCTCCGCTCGGGTGGAGAAGCTCGGCGTGCAGTCGGGCGCGGGTGGCGGGGTCCCGCAAGCGGATGAGCAACGAATCCCAACCGCCGCTTTCGGCCCACGTGGGACTAGAGGCGTCGAGCGACGTCGCGGCCCGGATGTAGGGATACTGATCGGCGGTGACGTCGAGCCCGGCCGCGCGCGCGGAGTCGATGCGGGCGAGGATCCGGGGCATCTGCCCCCAGCTCTTGCGGCCCGAGACCTTGAGATGAGAGACCTCGGCGGGAATATCGGCCTGCTGCGCGATCGTGAACAGCTCGTTCAGCGCGTCGTCGATGTGCTCTCCCTCGTTCCGCATGTGCGACGCGTAGATACCGCCGTGCCGCCGCGCGGCTTTGGCGAGCGCCACCAGCTCGTCGGTCTTGGAGTAGCTCGCCGGCGCGTATTCCAGCGCGGTCCAGAGGCCGAGCGCGCCCTGCTCCATGAGTGTGTCGACGATCGCTGTCATGTGGGCCAGCTCGGCGGCGGTGGGAGCGCGGTTTTCCTTCCCGACCACGGCGAGCCGCACCTGCGTCGCGCCCACGAACGTCGCGATGTTGATCGCCGACCCCTGCCGCTCGAGCTGGGCGAAGTAGCCGTTCAGGTCGCGCCAGTCTTCCCGATAGTGCCACTTCTTCATCGCGTCGGAGTCGTCCAGCACCAGCCGGTCGGTGAGCGGCGCCACCGAGCCGCCTTCACCCGTGACCTCGGTGGTCACCCCCTGGGTGATCTTCGAGAACACGCGGCTGTCGATGAGCGCGTTGATCTCGGATTGACCCATCATGTCGATGAACCCGGGAGCGACGACGAGCCCGTGTACATCGAGGGTTTCGCGTGCCGCCGCGCCGTTCAAGAACCCCACCGCCCCGATGCGGTCGCCCCGGACCGCGACGTCGCCCTTGTAGCGGGGATTCCCGCTGCCGTCGATGATCCAACCGTTTTTCAGGACGAGATCGTAGACTCGTTGCCCGTTGCCCGTTCCACGTTGCCCGCACGCGCTCACCAGCACCGCGGCGATGGCCGCGAGCCTCACCTTGTCCATGTTCTCCTCAATGAATCGGGCCGGATCATGCGGCCGCGGATCATGACGAAGGCGATCCGGCGCGTCGCGCCGATGTCCGACGCCGGGTTGGCGTCGAGCACCACGAGATCGGCCACCTTGCCGGCGACGATCTCGCCCAGCGAGTCGGCGTGCAGCAGCTCGGCGCCCTTGCGCGTGGCCGCGGTCACGGCCTCCACCGGCGTCAGCCCGGCGCTCACCAGCAGGCTCATTTCTTCGTGCAGCGACAACCCGGGGACCAGCAACTGGTTCGCGGCGTCCGAGCCCGCGGCGATGAATCCCCCCGCGCGCCTGTACTCGCGCACGAACTGGTTCTGCCGCGCGCGCGAGCGCCGGAACGCCTGCAGCTCGGCCGTGCGCCACCCGGTGCGCCGCAGCAGGCCGGCCACGTCGCGCACGCTGGCGGCGGCCGCCGGCACGTCTTCCATGCCGGGCCGGGACTCGAGCGTGGGATTGTCGAGCCGGGACAGCATCTCGTGCAGCACGAGCGTAGGGACGATGGCGACGTGCGTCGCGGCGAGTGCCCGCGCCGTGCGCGCCAGCCCCGCGGAGTCGAGCAGCGCCCACCCTTCCTCCTCGAGGGTCCAGCCCCGCAGGAATTGATCGTGCGCCCGGAAATACGGTCCCGGGTTGGTGGTGGTCGCTTCGACCACGCCCGCCATGTGCTCGATGGACGCGACGCCAGCGCGCGCGGCGGTGAGCGCGTCGATCTTCCCTAGATGCATCGCCACCGGTAGCCGCAATGTCGACGCCTCGTCCATCAGCGGCGGCAAGAGGTCGGCCGTGAACTTGGTGTAGACCTTGACGTAATCGGCGCCCGCGACGGCGCGCTGGTCGACTGCTTTCCGCACCTCCCCCCGCGTGCTCACGGCTGTGGCTGTCGGGTACGTGGGAGACGGTCCGTCGATCATCGCCCCGGAGGTGAACATGCGCGGCCCGAGCACGGAGCCGAGGTTGAGGTCGTTCTTCAAGGCGATGGACGAGTCGGTGCTCGATGCCCCCAGGTCGCGGACGGTGGTCACCCCCCAGGCGAGGTAACGCTCGATCGCCCAACGCTCAACGTGCGCGTGGGAATCGATGAGGCCCGGAATGACGGTCTTGCCGATCAGGCTCACAATGCGCGCGCCACTCGGCACAGGGATCTCGTTCACCCGGGCGACCGCCTGGATGTGACCATCCCTGACGAGGACGATCGCGTCCGTCACCGGCGCGCGACCGGTGCCATCGATCAGCGTCGCGCCCTCGAGCGCGATGACGCCCTCGCCGGATGACTTGCAGGAGGCCGCGAGAGAAACAACAGCGGCGGTCAAGAGGCAACGGCGGCGGACGGCTGATCTCACTTCGGATCGGCGGACGTATGGTCGTGCAGGATCTGCCAGCGGCCGGCGCGCTTCTGGAGCACCAGCGTAAACGGACCGCTCGCGGTCACGGCTGTGCCATGCAGCAGCTTGAAGCGGGCGGTGCAGAGGGCGACGTCGGGCGCCAGCGGGCGAACGTGCACTTCCTCGAACGCGAGCGAGTCGCGTGACTTGCCGGGGCCGAAGTACGTCGTCTGATAGCGGTCGAACAGCCGTTGCCAGCCGTACATCACGTGCCCGCCCGAGACATAGCTCGTGAGCGAGTCGTGGGCGTAGTCGCTCATGAATCCGGCCAGGTCGCCGTGATTCCAGTCGGCCGCGCTGCGCGCGAGCATGCTCGTGATTTCCGCCTGCGGATCGCCGGCCGGCAGCTGCGCCGAGCATGCCATCACCAGCGCAACGATGCACCAGCTCGTGCGCACGGAGTCCCTCCGATCACAAAAAAGCACCGCGGGAGCGTCTCGCGAAGCTGCTCCCGCGGTGCATCGTCCTGGTATGCTAGCGGCGACGCCGTCTCGCCGTCTTTTTGCGCTTCGCCTTGCCGCCCCGCTTGGCCGAGGCCCGGGGACGCTTTTTGGCGGCCCGCTTTTTCGCTTTCGGCCGCGCCGCTTTCCGCTTGGCAGCCGGCTTGCGCCGCGGGGTCGCCATCGGCTCATCCATCATCGGCGCTGGGGCGGGGGGCGTCGGTGGGGCCGGTGGATACAGCGGCTCCATCATCCCGGGGCCGGTCCAGCTGCTCTCCGAAAAATCGGTTGGCTCGAGCATCGGACGTTTTCTCCTCCGCTGGTGTCGGTGGGCGTGGCCTATAGCTTACCCCGGGAATGCGGCCACGCAAGTGCATTGCGTCGCCGCGTCGGCGCAGTGGTCGGCGCACGTCCGCCGCGACAAGTTAGCTTGACAACGGCACTTACGAGCGCTTACGTTGTCGCGCCGCTATGAGGCCTCGCAGCCTGATGCTCGTCGCCGCGCTCGCCCACCCGGGTGCAGCGCTCGCGCAAAACGTCACCGAAGTACAAGTGGCCCCTCCCTCCGTGACCATCAAGGTCGGCGAGAAGAGCGGGTTGCTCGCCACGGCGTTCGACCGCGTCGGCAACGTCGTGCCCACCGTGCGGGTGATCTGGTCGTCCAACAACATCGCCGTGGTGCGCGTCGACAATAACGGCACCGTGACCGGGGTCGGTGGCGGTGTGGCGATCGTCGAGGCGCGCGTCGGCGCGCGCAAAGGGACGGCGGCGGTGCAGGTGGTGGGCAGTCCGGCGGCGGCTGCGACAGCGAGCGGGGCAGGCCAGACGCAGGGACCCGCCCACCCGGGCGGCGAAACGGTGACGAGCGTCACAACACCTGATGCCTTCGTCGGACAGCCCGCGGGCACCGGCCCTGCCGCGGTGCTGCGCATCGAGCCACCCACCGTCTACCTGCTGCCGTCCGAAAACACGCGCGTCGCGCCGCGCGCATTGAAGGACGATGGAACGCCCGCTGCGCCAGTCGCCGTCACGTGGAAGTCGCTGCGGCCTGACATCGCGAGCGTGGATCAGGGCGGGGTGATTGTGGCGCTCGCGCCGGGGCAGGGCACCGTCCAGGTGACGAGCACCGGCGGGCTGACGGCGACCGCTCCCGTCGTGGTGCAGCAGAGCGACGTGGCCGTGGAGGAATCGACGCCACTGTACATGTCGCCCGGCGATGTCGATACGCTGCACGTGATCGTGCCCACGCAGGGCGCTCGCACCGTCAGCCCGCTGGTGCTGCAGTGGACATCCGCGGACGCGAACGTAGCGCGCGTCACCCTCACAGGCGTGGTGACAGCGGTGGCTCCGGGGCGCACGACCCTCACGGTCGCGGGACTGCTGCAGAACAAGACGGTCGAGATCGTGGTGCACAAAGCAGTGGAATCCCTGAGGAACAGCCCGACCGCGAAAGTCGAGGTCCCGCTGCCGATCCCGGGGAGCGCGAAATTCGTGGCGCAGGCTTTTGCCGGCGACAACAGCCCGGTTCCC
>CBFHAJ010000164.1:0-7723 GCA_965653495.1 uncultured bacterium
GGGGCCCCTACCAGCGCGAACACGAGACACGCCATCGCGATCGCGTATTTCTTTGGGAGCTCACCGTCGGACGCGGCGGTGCGCTCGCGCGCGTTGCGCAAACGCTGCTCCTCGCTCACGCCCGTGCCGGGGGTGATGAGCGCGTTCACCGATGACGGCGACGCGGTGGGAACGGGTACGCCGGCCGACGGCGGCAGCGGACGCGGTGTCTGCGGCTGGGCCGGATGCTCGACGGGCGTGGGAGTCCGGGGAGAGGGAGCTTGCGTCGCGCGCGGCGTTTGCGCGCGTGCGGCCGCGGGCGTGAGCCAGGTAGCGAGACGCCGCAGCGCTCGGCAGTACGGGCCCGGCGGAGCCGTGTCGGGCGTGCTGGGCAGGGCGGCGGGAGCTAGCTGCGTGAGCCCCACCAGCTTGCGGAGATCGTTGTCGATCACCGATCGCACGTCGGCAGCGGCGCGGTCGACCTCGCGCCGGGCATCCAGCACCGCGCTCCACATCTCGCAGGTCGACATTTCTCGGTCGCTCTTGTAGGTGTCGCCCTCGGTCGCCACGAACAGGTTCCCCACGCCCGTCACCCGCATCCGGTTCGTGCGGTAGAAGGTGCGGTTGAACTGCATCGGATCGGTGCGGCTGACCTCCTCGATGTCGCCGTCCTCGAGCGTGAGGTACAGGTCGCGCCCGCCCGCGCTGTACGCCATGCGGCCCGAGTCCGCCGTGATGATCCGCCGTCGCTCCGCGTCCGCCAGGTCGTAGATCGTCACGTCCTTGAGCTTGTTCGTGACCCCGTCGATGCGTGCGGACCGCAGGAAGAACTGCCCCGGCACCACCTCGTTGATCACCTGCTCCTTCAGCGCCAGCGTCGGCTTCTTGCGCTGGATGTCCACCTGCAGGATGCGCAGCTGGTGGTTGGTGCGCGGCAGCAGCTGATCGTTCCACAGGAACGACAGCAGGGCGACGCCCGCCGCGCCCGCGAGCACCGGCGCGATCAGTCGTCCCACACTCACCCCGCCCGCCTGCATCGCCGTGATCTCGTTGTCCGCCGCGAGCCGGGTGTACACGTGCAGCACCGCCACGAGCACGGCCATCGGCAGGGTGACCGCCACAATGAACGGCACCGACAAGAGAAACACTTCGACGATCACGCCCGCCGGGAGCCCTTTGCCGAGCAGGCCGGAGAGTTGTTTCGCGACCTGCTGGATCAACATCAGAGAGGTGAGCGCCGCCAGGGCGAAGCCGAGCGGCGCGACGTGCTGGCGCAGGAGGTAACGGCTGATAGTGCGCACGGTCGGTGGCGCCATTATATTCGGAACTCTAAGCCCCTACAAGACATCCCCTACCACCTTACCCCGGTGATCACTCGAAAGAGCCGTCCTCGCCGCCTGTCGAGCTGGCGCGCGGCCTCCTGCCTCATGCTGGTCGCGTGCACGAAAAGCGGAGCGAGCCGGCCGCATGAATTCGCCGCTGCGCGCGCATTCGGATACCTCGAGCAGCAGGTCCAGTTCGGGCCGCGCGTCCCGGGTACCACTGCGCACGAGCAGACCGGCGACTGGATCCTCCAGCACCTGCGCGCCACCGCCGACACCGTTCAGGTTCAGGCGATCACGCACGTGACGCGCCAACATGTCACGCTCCACCTGCGGAACTTCTTCGCCCGCTTCCGTCCCCAGGCGTCCGAGCGGGTGCTGCTCCTCGCTCACTGGGATTCGCGTCCCCACGCCGACCAGAGCGCAAACCTCGGCCAGCAGCAGCTCCCCGTGCCCGGAGCGAACGACGGCGCCTCCGGCGTCGCCGTGTTGCTCGGCGTCGCCGACGCGCTCAAGACCACGCCGCCGCGGCTCGGCGTGGACCTGCTGTTCGTGGACGGAGAGGACTACGGCGACTTCGCGCGCGACTCCGATGACGTGCTGATCGGCTCGCGCTACTTCGCTACCCATCAACCCCCGGGTTACCAGCCGCTCTTCGCCGTGCTGTTCGACATGGTCGCCGACAAGGATCAGCAGTTCTATTACGAGGGCAATTCGCAGGCCTTCGCCCCTGAGGTGGTGGACCGCGTGTGGCGCACCGCCGCGGACCTGGGCTACGACCGCGTGTTTCTGCCCGGCGTGAAGCCCACTCTCACCGACGACCATGTCGCGCTCCAAAAAGTCGGCATCCACGCAATCGATGTGGTGGATTTCGATTACCCGTATTGGCACACCACCGAGGACACGATCGACAAGGTCTCCGCCGCGTCACTTCAGGTTGTTGGTGACGTGGCGCTGGCGTTGGTGCGCTAAGAACGCGGAACGCGGAACAGCGCGGCGGGCTTCCGTCCCCCACGTCCGTCCTGCCGTTCCGCGTTCCGCGTTCCAACTTCCGCGTTTTAAGGCCTCGTATTGCGCCAAACGGATGCCGCCCGCCCGCCGGCGATCCGCTAGCGTGCCACCATGGACGACCGCCGCGCCGCCCTCCTGCTCGCGCTCCTCGCCCTCGCCGGCGCCGGTGTGCGCCTCGCCCTCGCGCCCGCGAAGGCCGCTGCGCCCGGCGATGTCCAGTTGGTGCGCGTCGACACGCCCCCCCCGGGTGCCCTGCGCGCGACCGCGCGAGCTGCTGCCCGGCTCGCGCGCCCACTCCTCCCCGGCGAGCGCGTCGATCTCGATCGCGCTGACGTGACCGAGATCACACGGCTACCGCGGATCGGTCCCGCGTTCGCGCAGCGGATCATCGCGTGGAGAAATCAGCACGGTTCGTTCGGCGGGATGGCGCGCTTCGACAGCGTACCTGGCGTCGGGCCGAAGCTGCTCGAGGCCCTCAAGCCCTACGTGATGTTTTCGGGAGTCGTCCCGTGAATCGCCCGCACCTCCACCGACCTCCACTAACCTCCATAACCTCCACAACCTGCATTTCGGGATTGACTTCCCTCACTCGACCCATATGTTATGCTGTTCATTTTCAACGAGTTGCGTACGGCTACCGCAGCAGCCACCTCCGATCGGCTGGGTGAGATCCTCCTGCGGGAGGGACTCATCACCCAGGATCAGCTCAAGAAGGCCCTCCTCGAGCAGAAGAACACGGGGATGCGTCTGGGCTACACCCTGGTCAAGTTGGGCTTCGTCGAGGAGACCGAGATCTCCAAAATGCTGGCCCGGCAGTACCGCATGCCGGCCGTCGACCTGTCCCGCTTCGAGGTCGACCCCAAGATCCTGAAGCTGCTCCCTCCCGACGTCGCCATCAAGCACACGGTGCTGCCGCTCAAGCGCGAGGGGCGCACCCTGACGGTGGCCATCGCCGACCCGAACAACGTCACGGCGATCGAGGACATCAAGTTCATCACTCGCTGCGACGTGTTCCCGGTGATCGCCGGCGAGTACACGCTGCGCAACGCGATCGAGAAGTACTACCAGCAGTCCGATGCCCAGCTCCAGACCCTCCTCAAGGACATCGAGGCCGCCGAGGACCTCGAGGTGGTCGAGGAGCAGGTGGACCAGGACGTCAACGCGCAGGACCTGGCCGACGACGCGCCGGTCGTGAAGCTCATCAACGGGCTGCTCACCGACGCGGTCAAGCGCGGCGCGTCCGACATCCACATCGAGCCGTTCGAGCACGAGTTGCGCGTCCGCTACCGGGTGGACGGCGCGCTGCAGGAAGTGATGAAGCCGCCGGTCAAGATGCGCGCGGCGCTCACGTCGCGCATCAAGATCATGGCGCAGCTGAACATCGCCGAGCGGCGCGTGCCTCAGGACGGCCGCATCAAGCTGAAGTTCGGCAGCAAGGTGATCGACTACCGCGTGTCGACGTTGCCGGTGCTGTTCGGCGAGAAGATCGTGCTGCGAATTCTCGACAAGGGCAACTTGGCGCTCGACCTCACGAAATTCGGGTTCGAGCCCAAGGCCGAGCAGGACCTCATGAAGGCGATCCTCAACCCGTACGGGATGGTCCTGGTCACGGGCCCCACCGGGTCGGGCAAGACCACCACGCTGTACTCGGCGCTGTCACGCATCAATCAGATCGACGTGAACATCATGACGGCCGAGGACCCGGTCGAGTACAACCTGCTCGGCATCAACCAGGTGTTGGTGCGCAACGACGTGGGCATGACGTTCGCGGCGGCGCTGAAGGCGTTCTTGCGGCAAGACCCGAACATCATCATGGTGGGCGAGATCCGCGACTTGGAGACCGGCTCGATCGCCATCAAAGCGGCGCTCACCGGTCACCTGGTGCTCTCCACGCTGCACACCAACGACGCCCCCTCGACCGTGACCCGCATGGTGGACATGGGCATCGAGCCGTTCAACGTGGCGAGCGCCGTGAACCTGATCGTGGCCCAGCGGCTGGTGCGGCGCATCTGCTCGGAGTGCAAACAGGAGCACCAGTATTCGGACGAGGAGATGAAGGCGTTCGGGATCGCGCTGACGGAGGCGCAGAAGTTGACGTTTTACAAGGGCTCGGGATGCGACACCTGCGGCGGCACGGGGTACAAGGGACGCCAAGGTCTGTACGAGGTGTTGGCGATGTCGAGCGCGCTGCGGCGCATGGTCCTGAAGGGCGGCTCCACTGAGGAGCTGCGCGAACAAGGCGTCAAAGAAGGCATGCTCACGCTGCGCATGGACGGCATGCTGAAAGTGAAACGCGGCATCACCACCCTGGAGGAAGTCGTGAAGGAGACGGCGGCATGACCGGTGGCGCTTCGCAAGGCGTGAACCTCCGCTCCCTGCTCGAGGAGATGATCGAGCGGGACGCGTCCGACCTGCACATCGTGGCCGGTGAGCGACCCAAACTGCGTGTGGATGGCGACATCGTCGACGCGGGCGTCGACGCCGTGCTGACGCCCAAGGACACGCTCTCCATCGCCTACTCGGTGCTCACCGAGAACCAGAAGAAGCGCTTCGAGACCGAGAACGAGCTCGACTTCTCCTTCGGGATCCAGAACCTCGCCCGCTTCCGCGGCAACTGCTTCAAGCAGCGCGGCTGCGTGTCGCTCGTCATCCGGCAGATCCCCTTCAACGTCAAGACGTTCGAGGAGCTGGGGCTGCCGGGGGTCGTAGCGAACCTGGCGTCGAAGCCGCGCGGCCTCGTCCTCGTCACCGGCCCCACGGGATCAGGGAAGAGCACCACCCTGGCCGCCATGATCGACAAGATCAACAAGGAGCTGAAGGGGCACATCATCACGGTGGAGGACCCGATCGAATTCATCCACCGCCATCAGGCGTGCATCGTCAACCAGCGCGAGATCGGGACCGACACCTCCAGCTTCGCGGCGGCGCTCAAGTATGCGCTGCGGCAGGACCCCGACGTCGTGCTCATCGGCGAAATGCGCGACCTCGAGACGATCGCCGCGGCGCTCACCATCGCGGAGACCGGCCACCTCGCGTTCGCCACGCTGCACACCAATTCCGCGATGGAAAGCATCAACCGCATCATCGACGTGTTCCCGTCGCACCAGCAGGCGCAGGTGCGCGCTCAGCTGTCGTTCGTGCTGGAGGGCGTCATCACGCAGACGCTGCTCCAGAAGATCAAGGGCCGGGGCCGTGTCATGGCCGCCGAGATCCTGGTGATGACGCCCGCGGTCCGGGCGCTGATCCGCGACGAGAAGATCGAGCAGATCCCCTCGATGATGCAGGCGGGCAAGAAGCACGGCATGCAGACCTTGAACGATGCGCTGTACCAGCTCTACGTGGGCCGCGAGGTCAGCAAGGACGAGTGCCTGCGCGTAACGTCGACGCCGAACGAGTTCCTCCGAATGATCGGAGAAGCGCCCATGGATGAGCGAGAGGCCGTCCCGGCCAGCGGTCAGGCCGCCGTCGGCCAGGGTAAGGTCGCGGCCCGCCGCTAGGCGCGCGGAGCGAGGAGGGAGCCCATGCCGGTCTTTCAGTACACCGCCCGCACGCTCAAGGGCGATCTGGTCAACGACAAGATCGACCTGCCGACGCGCGACGACGTCATCGCGCATCTGCGCAAGAACCGCATGGTCGTGGTGCAGGTCCGGCCTGCGCCGCGCGAGTTCAAGATCAGCCTCAAGTTCGGCGGCGGCATCAAGACCCGCGACATCGTCGTGTTCACCCGCCAGTTCGCGACGATGATCAACGCCGGCCTCCCCCTCGTCCAGGCCCTCGACATTCTCAGTCAGCAGACGGAGAACAAGGCCCTCGCCGACGTGACCCGGCAGGTCGTCTACGACGTCGAGAGCGGCCAGACGCTCGCGGACGCGCTCCGCAAGCATCCCAAGGCGTTCTCCGACCTGTACGTCAACATGGTGGCGGCCGGGGAGGCGGGCGGTATTCTCGACACCATCCTCGTGCGGCTCGCGGAGTTCCTCGAGAAAAATGACGCGATCGTGCGCAAGGTGAAGGGCGCGATGATCTACCCCGGGGTGATTCTCTCGGTCGCGGTCATCGCCGTGTCGGTGCTGCTCATCTTCGTGATCCCGACGTTCCAGAACATGTTCGCGTCGGTCAACCTGCAGTTGCCGCTCCCCACCCGCATCGTGATCGGCGCCAGCAGCATGCTGAAGAACTACTGGTGGGTCATTATCGCGGTCATCGGGGGCGGTCTGTTCATGCTCAACCGCTATTACAAGACCGCGCCCGGGCGGCTGCAGATCGACTCCCTGCTGCTCAAGATGCCGGTCCTGGGCGACGTGCTCCGCAAGGCCGCCGTCTCCCGCTTCACGCGCACGCTCGGCACCCTCATCTCCTCCGGCGTGTCGATCCTCGACGGTCTCGAGATCACGGCGCGCACCGCCGGCAACATGGTGATCCATAACGCCGTAATGGACTCGCGCGCCTCGATCGCCGGTGGCGAGACCATCGCCGCGCCGCTCGCCAAGTCGAAGGTGTTCCCGCCCATGGTCATTTCCATGATCTCGGTGGGTGAGCAGACCGGCGGCATGGACGAGATGCTCTCCAAGATCGCGGACTTCTACGACGACGAGGTCGACGCCGCCGTGAGCGCCCTGCTGTCGCTCATGGAGCCCATCATGATCGTCGTGCTCGGTGTGATCGTGGGCGGTATGGTCGTCGCCATGTACCTGCCCATCTTCGACATGGTGAACGCCGTGCAGTGAGGCCCGGCGCGCCCGGTCCGCGCGGCACAGCGGCCGCCCGGGCGACCACCCTGGCGGCAGCATCATCATTCAGCCACCCGACGAGGGCGCTTAAGGAACCGACGCGGCCGGCGGCTTAGCCGCGGAGTCGCTCGCGAGACTCGGCAGCTCGACCCATTGGCGGGGGAACCGCGGCAGGAACTTCACGTGCCGGTTGATCACCGCCTGCACGCGCCGCCACCAGCACACGATCGGCCGGGGGGTCCGCCCCACGCTCACCACAGCGAACGGCACCGAGTCTCCCACCACCGTCCGCAGGTCGGGTTGGCTGAGCGAGCAGAGATCCTCCGGAGTCTTCACGCCGAAGCTCGAGTCTGGGCCCGTCCAGGGATGGTTGTGCCAGACCGCGAGCGTAGCCCCGACGCAGGGCAGGGGCTGCACCCGGTCGGCGGTCGACGTCACCAGGTCCGGCATCACGAAGTCCACGAGCTGCGCTGTGTCGCCCACCACCGTCCCCTGAAGGCACAGCACCACCTCGCGGTCGAGTCCGGCCGCCAGCAGGCTCAACCGCCGCAACAGCGACGGAGCGAGCGTCAGGCGCTTGAGCGGCTGAGAGGCGAGGATGGCGGAGTCGCTGGCTGTGAGGGGCGCCTGGCCGCGTGCCGGAGCCGCCAGCGGCATGCCGAGCGGCGCGACGAGCGCAAC